>NZ_JBBUTI010000016.1:0-82897 GCF_038066635.1 Ideonella margarita
GGCGAAGGCCGCGTGACCAAGGCCGAAGTGGTGGGCTCGTCAGGCCCGTCGCGTGAGCACCGTCAACTCGACCGCGTGGCAGTCGACGCGCTGGGCGCTTGCAAGTTCAAGCCTGGCACCGATGAGAACGGCAAGCCGACGGGCGCATTCGCGAACGTCGACTACGTCTGGCGACTGGAGTGAGACGCGGGTCATCCCTTGCGTCCACCTGAACAACCTCTTTTCCGAACCCCGGATCAACTTTTTTTCCCCGGAGCATCCATGTCCATCCTGTCCCTCCTGCGTGCGCCGCTGATGGCCGCCGCCATCGCCGCTGCCGCTGCTGTCACCAGCTTCGCCCCGACCCCCGCTTTCGCTCAAGCCTCGGCCCCGGCCGCTGAAGCCGCAGCGCCTGCTGCTGCCGTGGCCCCTGAAGTGAAGAAGGAAACCATCGAGAACCCCTACGGCCTGGACGCGCTGTGGAGCCAGGGCGACTTCGTCGCTCGAGGCACGCTGATCATCATGATCATCATGTCGATGGGCTCGTGGTACATCATCTTCACGAAGCTGTTCGAGCAGCGCAAGCTGCTGAAGGCCGCTGACGCCGCTGCCGAGACGTTCTGGCAAGCCGGCTCGATCAAGAAGGGTGCAGAGACCCTGGAAGAAGGCTCGGCCTTCCGCTACATCGCCGAGCAAGGTCTGAAGGCGAGCGAGCACCATGAAGGCACGCTGGTGGAGAACATCGACCTGAACACCTGGATCGGCATGGGTGTGGAGCGCTCGGTGGGCAACATCAACAGCCGCATGCAGGACGGCCTGGCCTTCCTGGCCACCGTCGGCTCGACCGCGCCGTTCGTCGGTCTGTTCGGCACGGTGTGGGGCATCTATCACGCGCTGACGGCCATCGGCCTGTCGGGCAATGCCTCGATCGAGAAGGTTGCCGGCCCGGTGGGTGAAGCACTGATCATGACCGCCTTCGGCTTGGCTGTGGCTGTGCCTGCGGTGATGGGCTACAACTGGCTGATCCGTCGCAACAAGAGCGTGATGGAGAAGGTCCGCGCGTTCTCGGGCGACCTGCACAACGTGCTGCTGGCTGGCAAGCGGTAAATAGAGCCCCAAGACGACGCCTTGGGCGTCGTCGCCCCCCGAGGGGAGCGATTTCCCTTGGGACGGCCCGGCGGGAAATCAGAGCCCCGCGGAACTGTGAATGAGGAGGCCCTATGGGCATGAGCATCGGCGCCGCCAGCGATGACGGCGAAGAGCAGATGAACTCCAGCATCAACACCACCCCGCTGGTGGATGTGATGCTGGTGCTGCTGATCATTTTCCTGATCACCATCCCGGTGGTCACGCAGTCGGTGAAGCTGCAGCTGCCGCGCGAGACCAACGTGGTGACGGTGACCAAGCCGGAGAACATCCTGCTGGCGGTGACCAAGGACGGCGACGTCTACTGGAACACCAAGCTGATGGCCGACTCCGAGGCGCTGGTGGAGGCACTGAAGAAGGAAGCGGTGCGCGAGCCGCAGCCTGAAGTGCACATCCGCGGCGACGAGAACGCGCGGTATGAATCGGTGGGCCGCCTGATCGTGGCCTGCCAGCGGGCGGGCATCGCCAAGGTGGGGTTCATCACCCAGCCGCCGGACAAGAACTGAAGCAGGAAGAACAACATGTCCATGACCGTAGGGTCGTCAGACGACGACATGATGGTGGAGATGAACACCACGCCGTTGATCGACGTGATGCTGGTGCTGCTGATCATGTTCATCATCACCATTCCGCCGCAGACGCACGCGGTGAAGCTGAACATGCCGGTGAACTCGAACAGCGCACCGCCGCCGAAGCCGCCCGAGATCGTCCGCATCGATGTGGACTTCGACGGCACCATCGGCTGGAACGGCGAGATCGTGCCGACGCGCGCCGAGCTGCAAGCCAAGCTGTACCGCACGGCGCAGCTGCCGGATCAGCCTGAAGTGCACCTGCGGCCGAACAAGCTGGTGACGTACAAGTACGTTGCGATGGTGATGGCCGAGGCACAGCGCCTCGGAGTGAGCAAAATCGGCATTGTTGGCAACGAACAGTTCATGCAATGACCACCTTTCACCGCTCCTCGTCGCGCGCAGCCCTGCGCACCCTGTCCAGCCTGGCCGTGGCCGTGGCCGCTGCCATGTGCTTCGGCACGGCAGCCCATGCGCAAGACGCCCTGCGCCCCGAAGTGGCCAAGCCGCTGGCGGCCGCGCAGGAGTTGCTGCGCAATGGCGACGCCACCAAGGCGATGGAGCAGCTGCGCCTGGCCGAGAACCAGGAAGGCCGCACCGACTACGAGAGCTACATCCTGGCCCGCCTGAAGGCGCCAGCCGCGATGGCCCTGAACGACAACGATGCGGCGCTCAAGGCCTTCAATGCGGCCCTGACCAGCCCCAAGCTCGATCTGAAGGATCGGCCGTCGCTGCTGGAAACAGCCGTTGCCGTGGCCTACCGCGCCAAGAACTACGCCGAGGCCGAGCGCCTGGCGCGGGTTTACCTGGCCGAAGGCGGCCAGGCCGAAAGCGTGCGCGTCGTGCTGGTCTTCGTGCTCAACGCACGGGGTGAATCGGCGGCCATGCTGAAAGAGCTGGACGTGCTGATCAAGGCCGACCAGGCCGCCGGCCGCAAGGTGGCCGAGCTGCGTTGGCAACTGCAAGGCTCGGCCCAGAACAAGCTGGGTGATGCCGCCGGCTACCGCGCCACGCTTGAGCAGCTGGTGCAGGACTATCCGAAGCCGGCCTATTGGCAAGACCTGGTTGCCCGCGTGCAAGGCGCGCCGGGCTTTGCCTCACGCCTGGGGCTGGATGTGCTGCGCCTGATGCGCCACCTGAACCTGCTGACCGAAGCCGACGAGTACGCCGACCTGGCGCAGCTGGCCCAGTTGTCGGGCCAGCCGATCGAGGCCAAGGCCGTGCTGGATGAAGGCTACGAGCGCAAGCTGCTGGGCGAAGGCAAGAACGCCGCGCAGCACCAGCAGCTGCGCCAGAAGATCAACAAGCAGGCGGCAGATGACCGCGCGGCACTTGGCAGCGCCAAGAACGACGCTGCCAAGGCCAAGGACGGCGGTGTGCCGGTGGCCGTGGGCCAGTTGCTCATCAGCGCCGGTGACACCGCCGGTGGCCTGGAGCTGATGGCCCAGGGCCTGCAGCGCGGCGTCGCCAAGAACCCCGACGACGCTCGCCTGCGTTACGGCGTGGCGCTGCTGCAGGCTGGCCAGCGTGACAAGGCGCTGCCGGTGCTGCAAGCCCTTGCAGCCAAGGACGGCACCGCCGACCTGGCTCGACTCTGGCTGCTGGCCGTGCGCTGACGCACGCGCCGCGGCCATCCCCACAAAAAGAAACGGAGACCCCGATGGCCGCAAAGCCGCACCTGTCGTTCTGGCAGATCCTGAACATGAATGTCGGCTTCTTCGGCATCCAGTTCAGCTTTGGTCTGCAGCAGAGCAACATGAGCCCGATCTACCAGTACCTCGGTGCTGACGAGGCCAGCCTGCCGCTGCTGTGGCTGGCCGGCCCGCTGACCGGCCTGCTGGTGCAGCCGGTGATCGGGGCCATGAGCGACCGCACGGTATCGCGCTGGGGCCGCCGCACGCCGTACTTCCTGATCGGTGCGCTGCTCTGCAGCCTGGGTCTGCTGATCATGCCGTTCAGCCCGACGCTGTGGTTTGCAGCCAGCCTGCTGTGGATCCTAGATGCAGCCAACAACGTCACGATGGAGCCTTACCGCGCCTACGTGAACGACCGGCTCGACAAGTCGCAGCACCCGGCCGGCTTCCTCAGCCAGGCGGCCTTCACGGGCTTGGCGCAGACACTGGCCTACCTCGCGCCGAGCATCATGGTGTGGCTGGGGATGAACAAGGATGCGGTGAATGGCAACAACATCCCGCACATCACCATCGTCGCTTTCCTGATCGGTGCGCTGTTCTCGTTCACCACCGTGTGGTGGTCCGTCAAGACCACGCCCGAGCTGCCGCTCACGCCCGAGGAAGAAGCCGAGCTGCGCGCCAAGCCACGCGGCGTGAAGGCCACGCTGACCGAAATTGCAGACGCCCTGCGTGACATGCCCGTCACCATGCGCCGCCTGTGGTGGATGAAGCTGTTCCAGTGGTACGGCATGCTCTGCTACTGGATCTACATCGTGCCGGCGCTGGCGCAGTCGATGTTCCAGACCACTGACCCGACGACTGCCGGCTTCCGTGATGCGGGCCTGCTGAACGGCCAGATCGGCGGCTTCTACAACTTCGTCGCCTTCATCGCCGCCTTCGCGATGGTGCCGTTCACCCGCCGCTATGGCGCCAAGTGGGTGCACGCGGTGTGCCTCACGCTGGCCGGCCTGGGCATGTGGTGGCTGCCGTCCATCCACGACAAGGCGCTGCTGTTCGTGCCGATGCTGGGCGTGGGCCTGGCCTGGGCCAGCATCATGGGCAATCCGTACGTGCTGCTCGCCGACAGCATCCCGGCCGAGCGTGCCGGCGTGTACATGGGCATCTTCAACATGTTCATCGTCATCCCGATGATCATCCAGATGATCACGCTGCCGCTGTATTACCACGCGCTGCTGGGCGGCCAGCCCGTCAACGTCATCCGTCTGGCCGGCGCGCTGCTGCTGTGCGCCGCCGTGGCGGTGTGCTTCGTGCCCGTCGCCAAGCCTTCTGCCCAACCCTGATCGCTGTACTCCCATGAAAAACCAGGTTCAACTCATCACCTACGTCGACCGCCTGGGCGGCGGTGGCCTGAACCAGCTGCAAAGCCTGCTGGCCACCGAGCTGAAAGACGTGTTTGGCGGCGTGCACCTGCTGCCGTTCTTCTTTCCCATCGACGGGGCCGATGCCGGCTTTGATCCGATCGACCACACGCAGGTGGATCCGCGTCTGGGCGACTGGGGCGACATCGCCAAGCTGACGCAGGACGTGGACGTGATGGCCGACGTCATCGTCAACCACATGTCCTCGGATTCGCCGCAGTTCAAGGACTACTCGGCCAAGGGCTCGGCCTCGATCTACGACGGCCTGTTCCTGACGATGGACCGCGTGTTCCCGGGCGGTGTGGACGAGCAGACGCTGCTCAAGGTGTATCGCCCGCGCCCCGGCGTGCCGTTCACCTACGCCACGCTGGCCAATGGCGACAAGCGCATCCTGTGGACGACGTTCACCTCCAAGCAGGTCGACATCGACGTGGCCCATCCGCAAGGCCAGGCCTACCTCACCAGCATCCTCAAGACGCTGAGCGAGAGCGGCATCCGCATGGTGCGGCTGGACGCCGTGGGCTACGCCATCAAGAAGGCCGGCGACAACTGCTTCATGATGCCGGAGACCTTCGAGTTCATCGACCAGTTCGCCGCCGAGGCGCGCTCGCTGGGCATCGAGGTGCTGGTGGAAATCCACTCGTACTACCGCAAGCAGATCGACATCGCCGCGCGCGTGGACTGGGTCTATGACTTCGCGCTGCCGCCGCTGGTGCTGCATGCGTTCTCGTTCAAGACGGCCGAGCCGCTGAAGCGCTGGGTGGGCATCCGCCCGAACAACGCGCTGACCGTGCTCGACACCCATGACGGCATCGGCGTGATCGACATCGGTGCTGACGCCACCGACCGCGAAGGCCGCCCGGGCCTGGTGCCGCCGGCCGAGCTCGACCAGCTGGTCGAAATCATGCATGCCAACAGCCAGGGCCAGAGCCGCCAGGCGACCGGCGCTGCGGCCTCGAACCTCGACCTCTACCAGGTCAACTGCACCTTCTACGACGCCCTCGGCCGCAACGACCTGGCCTACCTGCTGTCGCGCGCGGTGCAGTTCTTCTTGCCTGGCGTGCCACAGGTGTATTACGTCGGCCTGCTGGCCGGCCACAACGACATGGACCTGCTGGCCCGCAGCGGTGTCGGCCGCGACATCAACCGCCACCATTACAGCCGCGCTGAAGTGCAGTCCGAGCTGCAACGCCCGGTGGTGCGCGAACTGGTGCGCCTGATCAAGCTGCGCAACACCGCGCCGGCGTTCCACGGCAGCTTCAAGCTCAATGACAGTGCCGCCGGCGTGCTCGACATGGCCTGGCAGCACGGTGAACACGGCGCCCGTCTGGTGGTGGATTTCGCCACGCTGGCCTACCAGCTGGAGGTGTCTTCAGGCGACCGTGTCGATGCGTTTGCGTTCGCTTTGTAATCGATCGCTAAAAAGCACCAACAAAAAGTCAAATTTGTCGTTGTTTCATTGGTATTGATTCTGGTTTTCCCTATTTTGCAAACGATTGCAAGACCTCAGAATTTTCAACATGCAGTGACCATTTCGTCGGGCTGCAACATCCCCCTAGAGGAGACAAATCCATGCGCTTTCCCAGCTCCCTGACCCCGGTGGCCCTGGCCACCACCCTGTGCCTGTCGGCCATCACCGCCCAGGCCCAGACCGCTGAAGCCGCTCCGGCGAATGACGGCCTGAAGCTCGACCAGGTCGTGGTCACCGGCACCGCCGTGGCCCGCACGAAGATGAAGCAGAGCGTCTCGCTCAGCACGGTCGACAGCGAACAGATTTCCAACTCGGTGGCCGCCAGCGCCACTGAAGTGCTGCGCACGGTGCCCGGCCTGCGCGCCGAAGCCACCGGCGGTGAAGGCAATGCCAACCTGGGCGTGCGTGGTCTGCCCATGTCTGACGGCGGTGGCCGCTACGTGCAGCTGCAGGAAGACGGCCTGCCCGTGATCCTGATCGGTGACATGTCGTTCGCGACCGCCGACCAGTTCCTGCGCGCCGACTTCATGACCGAATCGCTGGACGTGGTCCGCGGCGGCTCGTCCTCCACCCTGACGACCAACGCCCCCGGCGCCATCGTCAACTTCAAGAACAAGACCGGCAAGGAAGCGGGCGGGGCCATCGGCGTGAGCGCCGGCCTCGACCACGACCAGCAGCGCGTCGACTTCGCCTACGGCGGCAAGCTCGGCGACAAGCTGTACTTCCAGATGGGCGGCTACTACCGCACCGGCGAAGGCGCCCGCAACACCGACATCAAGGCCGAGAACGGTGGCCAGTTCCGCGCGTCGATCACCAAGGAACTCGACAACGGCTACATCCGCCTGAACCTGAAGAGCCTGGACGACCGCACCCCGACCTACCTGCCGGTGCCCGTCACCACCTCGGGCAGCACGATCAACGCCATCGCCGGCATCGATCCGCGCAATGCGTTCTTCGTGAACTCGGCCTTCGGCCAGGACAACATCGTTGACCGCAACGGCAACAAGGTGTCGTCGAACCCGCGCGACGGCCTGCACGTCAAGGTGAACTCGATCGGCCTGGAAGGCCAGTTCAACCTGGGCAACGGCTACACCCTGACCGAGCGCTTCCGCAAGAGCGACATCACCGGCCGTTTCATCGGCGTGTTCCCGGCCGGCAGCCAGCCGACCAACTACACCGGCACCACGCCCGTGTTCTCGGCGCACATTTTCAATTCGACGCTGGATGACATGGGCAATGTCTTCAACGACCTGCGTCTGCAAAAGGAAATCCGCCTCGACGCCGCTTCCAAGCTGACCGTCACCGGTGGCCTGTTCACCGGCATCCAGAACGTCGGCCAGACCTGGTACTGGAACCGCTACAACGTCGGCCTGACCGGCAACGGCGCCAAGCTGTACGACAACACCGGCGCGGTCACGACCAACCCGGTCGGCGACGCCACCACCACCTGGGGTGGCTGCTGCTTCCGCAGCCTGGACGTGCAAGTGGCCGCCACGGCCCCTTACGCTGCCATCAACTACGACGCAGGTCCTCTGAGCCTGGACGCCAGCGTGCGTCTGGACAAGCAGCGCGGCACCGGCACCCAGAAGTTCGGTGATGCCGCCACCGGCACCTGGGCTGCAGGCGGCCCGGGCAACATCAGCTACAAGACGGACGCCACCTCGTGGTCCTTCGGTGGCAACTACGAGTTGCAGAAGAACCTGGCCGTGTTCGCCCGTGCCAGCCGCGGCGCATCGTGGAAGTCGCCGGATCGCGTGGTCTGGGACACCAGCATCAACAACGGCACCAGCCCGTACCCGATCAACGAAGTGGACCAGTTCGAAGCTGGCGTGAAGTACCGCACCGGCGGCCTGAGCGCCTTCATCACGGCCTTCACCGCGAAGACCAAGGAAGGTGCCGGCTACGAGGTCACCACCCAGACCGTGAAGAGCAACTCGTACACGTCGAAGGGCATCGAGGCTGAGCTGGCCTACCGCACCGGTGACTTCAAGGTCATCGGCGGCGCCACCCTGACCGACGCTGAAATCACCTCGGGCAGCAACTCGGGCAAGACCCCGCGTCGTCAGGCCAAGCTGGTGTACCAGGTCGCACCGTCCTACACCTTCGGTGCTCTGGAAGTGGGCGGCTCTGTGGTCGGCACGACCAAGTCGTACGCCCAGGACGACAACGTCGTGATCCTGCCGGCCTACATGACCGTCAACGCCTTCGCCAACTACGAGTTCGCACCGAACACCGTGGTGTCGGTGGGTGTGAACAACCTGTTCAACAAGCTGGCCTACACGGAAGCCGAAGGCCAGGGCAACCTGGGCGACAACCCGCTGTACATCGCTCGTGCCATCAACGGCCGCACGATCAAGGCATCGCTGAAGTACAGCTTCTGACCTGCAATTGCTGATGGCGCATCCCCGGGGCTCAGGCCCCGGGGACGCGGCACAAAAGCCAACGGCCCCTCGGGGCCGTTTTTCATTTCAGGAAGCGTCGATTCAGGCCGTGGTGGTCTGCGTGCTCTCGCGCACCACCAGCTCGGTGGGCAGCAGCACCGATTGCGGCCGCTCACCGGCCAGCTGCGACAGCAGGCAGTTCACCAGGGCCTCGCCGGCCTCCACGATGGGCTGGCGCACGGTGGTCAGTGGCGGGTGGAAGTGGGCAGCCAGTTCGATGTCGTCGTAGCCGGCCACCAGCACGTCCTCGGGCACGTTCACGCCCAGGCTGCGCAGGGTGCTCGTGGTGGTCATCGCCACCAGGTCAGAGCCTGCAAACACCGCGTCGAAAGGCACGCCACGGGCATGCAGTTCCCGCACGGCGGCCTGCACCGATTCCCGCACAAAGGCCACGGGCAGCATCAGCTGCGGATCCGGCGTGATGCCGGCGCGCTCATGCGCGTTCAGATAGCCCGCATAGCGCAGGCCGACTTCAGGCAGTTCGGGGTCGCCCAGGAAGGCGATGCGGCGCGCGCCCTGCGCCAGCAGGTGAGCAGTGGCTTGTTCGCCACCGATCTGGTTGTGGCTGCCCACCGAAGCGTAGATCTGCCCACTCAGCTGCGCGCCCCACACCACCAGCGGCACGCCGCGCAGGGCCATCTGGTTGAGCTGGTCGTGGTGGTGCCACTGACCGATCAGGATGATGCCCACGGCGCGGCCGGTGCCGTGGAATTGCGCGGCCTGGTCCAGCGTGTTGGCGTCGACGCGCGACAGCAGCATGTCGTAGCCGCGGTCGGTCAGGGCATCGGCGATGCTGCCGATGATGGCCAGGAAAAACGGGTCAGACAGGTGCTGCCGGGTTTCCGGGTCGAACGGCACGATCACGGCGACGGTGCGGTTCTGCTTGAGCCGCAGGTTCTGCGCGCCGACGTTGATCGAGTAGTTCAGCGAGCGCGCCAGTTCGGCCACGCGCTGCTTGGTGGCGGCATTGACCAGCGGGCTGCCCGACAGGGCGCGAGACACCGTGGACACCGACACCCCGGCCAGCCGGGCGATGTCGGCCATTTGCAGGCGAGAAGGGCTGTCGGCGGGGGAGGGCGAAGCAGGTGACTGGGGCGGGCGCGGCATCGGCGTAGGGCATCAAACAGGCGCTTGTGGCGCCTTGCACGACCATCTGGTTGTGCATCGGGGGTGGGCCACGATGGTAGCCCAGCGATGTGCCCGCCGCGATGCGCAGTCGCCCGGACTCTTGTGCCTTACTTGGCTGTCGGCATCACGAATTCAGCACCCTTGCCGATGCTGGCCGGCCAGCGCTGCATGATCGACTTCTGCTTGGTGTAGAAGCGCACGCCTTCTTCGCCGTAGGCATGCATGTCGCCGAACAGGCTCTTCTTCCAGCCACCGAAGCCGTGCCAGGCCATGGGCACCGGAATGGGCACATTGATGCCCACCATGCCCACCTGCACGCGGCGGCTGAATTCGCGGGCCACATTGCCGTCGCTGGTGAAGCACGCCACGCCGTTGCCGAACTCATGGGCGTTGACGAGGTTCAGCGCCGCGGCGAAGTCAGGCACGCGCACGCAGGCCAGCACCGGGCCGAAGATCTCTTCCTTGTAGATGCGCATCTCCGGCGTCACATGGTCGAACAGCGTGCCGCCGGTGAAGAAGCCGCCTTCATGGCCCGCCACCGTGTGGCCGCGGCCATCAACGACCAGCGTGGCGCCTTCGCTCACGCCGGTGCCGATGTAGCCCTCGATGCGGTCACGCGCCTGGGCCGTCACGATCGGGCCCATCTCTGCCGACAGGTCCATGCCGTTGGTGATCTTCAGCGCGCGGGCGCGCTCAGCCAGCTTGGGCACGATGGTGTCGGCCACATCGCCCACCAGCACCGCCACCGAGATCGCCATGCAGCGCTCGCCGGCCGAGCCGTAGGCCGCGCCGATCAGCGCGTCCACTGCCTGCTCCACGTCAGCGTCGGGCATCACCACCATGTGGTTCTTCGCGCCGCCGAGGGCCTGCACGCGCTTGCCGTGCTTCGCGCCGGTTTCGTAGATGTACTGGGCGATCGGGGTGGAGCCGACGAAGCTCACGGCCTTCACGTCCGGGTGGGTCAGCAGCGTGTCCACGGCCACCTTGTCGCCTTGCACGACGTTGAACACGCCGTCCGGCAGACCGGCCTGCTTCAGCAGCTCGGCGATGTACAGGCTGGGGCTGGGGTCACGCTCGCTCGGCTTGAGCACGAAGGTATTGCCGGTGGCCAGCGCGACCGGGAACATCCACATGGGCACCATCACGGGGAAGTTGAACGGCGTGATGCCGGCCACCACGCCCAGCGGCTGGCGCAGGGTCCAGTTGTCGATGCCGGTGCCGACCTGGTCGGTGAAGTCGGTCTTCAGCAGCTGCGGTGCGCCGCAGGCGAATTCGACGATCTCGATGCCGCGGGTCACTTCGCCCTGGGCGTCGGTGAAGACCTTGCCGTGCTCGGCGGTGATCATCGCGGCCAGCGTGTCGCGGTGCTGGTTCAGCAGGCCGAGGAAGGCGTTGAGGATGCGCGCACGGCGGATCGGCGGGGTCTCGGCCCACGCCGGGAAGGCAGCCTGGGCTGCGGCCACGGCGGCATTCACGTCGTCCACGCTGCCCAGGTGCACCTGGCGCGCCACGGCGCCGGTGGCCGGGTTCCACACCGGCTGGCTGCGGCCACCCGTGGCCGCCGTGCGCTGGCCGGCGATGTAGTGGGCGAGGTCGGTGCTGTCGGTGTAGGGAACGGGCTGGGCCATGGCGGTCTCCGGTGTCGGTTTGGAATGAGGCTTTGGCGCAGTCTAGGCAGCCCGCCCGGCTTTGCCTATGCCGCAGCGCTGGATTCATTGTTCAGAATGGCGAACAATGGGTGGCTCCCAAGGATGACAATGACGCCGCCCCGACACGCTCTCAAATCGCCCGCCCTGTGGGGCCATGTGCATGCCTTGACCGTGCTGGCCGATGTCGGCAGCTTCACGGCGGCCGCCCAGCGGCTGGGCTTGTCGAAAGCCGCCATGAGCCAGCGCGTGGCCGAGCTGGAGCAGGCGGCGGGTGTGCCGCTGGTGCAGCGCACCACCCGCAGCGTGCAGCTCACCGATGCCGGCCGCCAGCTGGCTGACGCCACCCGCGGCGCCTTCGACACCATCGACCAGGCCTTCAGCGGGGTGCAAGATCTGGCCGGTGAGCCCGCCGGCCGCCTGCGTGTGACCGCCCCCGTGGCGCTGGCCCGGCAGACGCTGGTGCCGCTGCTGCCGGGCTTCCTGCGCGCGCATCCCCGCGTGCGCCTGGAACTGGATCTGTCCGATGGCCTGCGTTCGCTGGCGCAGGAAGGCTTCGACCTGGCGATTCGCCACACCGCCCACCCCCCCGACACGCACGTGGCCTGGCGCCTGCGCTCGACCCGCAGCCTGCTGGTGGCCAGCCCCGATTACCTGGCCCGCCGCGGTGTGCCGGACGGGCCGGAACAGCTGGCGGCGCACGATTGCCTGCACTACCCCCGCCCCGGCGAGGCGGTGGCCTGGAGCTTCGAGCCGCGCGCCCAGCACCCGGACGCGCCGACCGGGCCCGCCCGGCTGAGCGTGGCGCTGCGTGGCCCGATGACCGCCAACAACAGCGAAGTGCTGCGCGAGGCGGCGCTGGCCGGCCTGGGCATCGCCCTGCTGCCCGATTTTTCAGCGGATGAGGCGCTGGCCCGCGGCGACCTGGTGGAAGTGTTGTCGGGCTGGAGGCCGGTGGGCGGATTTGGCGACGCCATCTGGGCGGTGCGCCCGCACAGCGCGCAGGTGCCGGTGGCGGTGCGTGCGCTGGTGGCCTGGCTGCGGCACCACCTTGGTGAAGATTCCGTGAAATAGGAAGCTTCCGGCGGTTTCATCGCGGTTTCATGGCGCGCCCGGCGGCCGAAGAATGGAAGGTCCATCCAGCAGTAAGGAGCCCACACCATGGCCATGTCGAAACTGTCAGCAGGAAGCATCGGGCGCAGACTGGCGCTGGGCTTTGCCTCGCTGCTGTTGCTGATGGCGCTGGTGGCGGGCTATGCCGTGCTGCAGCTTCGCGCCCAGGGAGCGAACATCCGGCAGATCGTCGACGTGAACAATGCCAAGGCCAGCCAGGCCCACGCCATGCTCGACAGCATCAGCAGCCAGGCCATCCAGGCACGCTCGGTGACGCTCCTGACCGATGTCAGGGAGATCGAGGTCGAGATGGTTGCCTTCCGGGCGGCCCAGAAGCGTTACCTTGACAACGAGGCCCGTCTGCTGGAGCTGGCCGCTGCCGGCGGAGCGCTGGCGGATGAGCAGGCGCTGATCGACAAGATCAGCAGCACCGGCAAGGTGGCGCGGCCACTGCTGGAGCAGGCTGCCAAAGAGGGCGAAAGCGGCGCCAATGTCGAGGCGACGCTGACGCTGACCATGCGCGTGCGCCCCGCCGAGCTGGCCTGGCGCCAGGCGGTGAATGAATACGTCAATCAGCTGGACGCCACCAACCAGGCCACGGCGCAGGCCACGCTGGATCAACAAGGGCGCGCCCTGGGGCTGATCGGCGGCGCACTGACGCTGGCGCTGATCGTGGGCGTGGTGGTGGCCTGGCGCATCACCCAGGGCATCAGTGGCCCGATGGGGCGTGCCATGCGGGTGACCGAGCGCATTGCCGAGGGCGACCTGAGCTCGTCGATCGAGGCCCGTGGCAACGATGAAATCAGCCGCTTGCTGCAGGCCGTGGCCCGCATGCAGGACCGGCTGCGTGAACTGGTGGGCGGCATCCGCGAATCGGCGGAATCCATCCACACGGCCAGCGCCGAGGTGGCGGTGGGCAACCATGACCTGTCGCAGCGCACCGAACAAACGGCCAGCCACCTGCAGCAGGCGGCGTCGTCCATGACCCAGCTCAGCACCACGGTGCACCACTCGGCCACGTCGGCCCGCCAGGCCAACGACATGGCGGCGTCTGCGGCGCAGGTGGCGCGCCGGGGCGGCGAAGTGGTGGGCGCGGTCGTCACCACCATGCAGGACATCAATGCCAGCTCGCGCCGCATTGCCGACATCATCGGCGTGATCGACGGCATCGCGTTTCAAACCAACATCCTGGCGCTGAACGCCGCGGTGGAAGCTGCCCGTGCCGGCGAACAGGGGCGGGGCTTTGCGGTGGTGGCCGGCGAGGTGCGCAACCTGGCCAGCCGGTCGGCCGATGCCGCCCGCGAGATCAAATCATTGATCGGCAGCAGCGTGGAAAAGGTGGATACCGGTGCGCGGCTGGTGCAGGATGCCGGCGCGACGATGAGCGAGATCGTCGACAGCGTGGCGCGGGTGTCGGCCATCATCAACGAGATCACCCATGCGGCCGGTGAGCAGAGCAGCGGCCTGGACGTGGTGCATGAGTCGGTGAACCAGCTCGACCAGATGACCCAGCAAAATGCCGCGCTGGTGGAGCAATCGACCGCAGCGGCCGAGAGCCTCAAGGGCCAGGCGCAGCGCTTGTCGGAATTGGTGGGTGTGTTCCGGGGCGTGGAACGGCTGGGGCACCATTGAGCCGGCCACTGAGCCACCACTTCGCAAACGCGACAGAACAAACGCGACAGAACAAAAAAAACGACCCAGCCCTTGCGGGCGGGTCGTGCAAGTCCTCCAGGAGGACGTCGTTGGGACCGTGGACTCAACGCCATGGGCGTCTCAGTACATGGGTGCAACTCTAGGTGGCGTGCTTGCAGGGCGCCATCCCCCAACTTGGGGTGGTTCCCGCACCAAAGGGGGATCCGGGGGACAATCGAGCGATGGCTGACAACTTTGCCCCCCTGACCGACGCCGAAATGGCCGAGCTCGAACAATTGCTCGACCGCATCCCCGAGCCCTTCGAGCCACTCGACTTGATGATGCTCGACGGCTACCTCGTGGGCGTGCTGCTGCAGCCCCAGCAAGTGCCGCTTGAGCAGTGGCTGCGCCACGTCACCGACGCTGATGGACGCCCCATGCCGCCGAAGGTGGAGGTGGGCCGCCTGGAGGTGCTGGTGCGCCGCCGCCACACCGAGCTGAACCGGGCCATCCACGGCCGCCAGTGGTTTGACCCCTGGGTGTTCGAGCTCGACGATGACGCCGATCCGCTGGAAACCGTGATGCCCTGGGTGGCCGGTTTCGCCACCGCCATGACCTTCTTCCCGCAGCTCATGCGCAACGACTCCGCCGCCGTGCTGGAGCCGCTGGCCGTGCTCTACCGGGTGTTCGATCCGGAAGACCTGGAAGACGCGGACGAGTTGCTCGAGATGATCGAGATGATCGAGCCGCCGGACGATCTGGACGCCGCCGTGGAAGGCCTGGTCACCAGCACCTTGCTGCTGGCCGATGTGTCCCGGCCGCAACAGGGCGGTAAATCACCGGCCCCAGCACGCCCTCGCGCCGCGCCGCGCCGGCCGGGTGCTGCCCGTGAGCGCGCGGAAGCGCGTGGCGCCGTGCCGGCCAAGCGCACCCCGGGTGGTGGCGGTGGTCACGGCGGCGGTTCCGGCCGAAGTGGCGGCGGCGGCGGTGGTGGCGGTGGCCAGCGCGGCTCGGGTGGCTCGCGCCACTGAGCAGCCGCTCAGCCACCACAGCCTGTTCAGCGGAACACGCGCTGCGCGTGCAGGCCCAGGCCCTGGGCCACGCTGGCGAGGCGATCGCCGCGCACGGTGCGTGCCCGGCTGAACGGCGCTGCAATGCGCTGGGCCAGCGGCGCCAGGCCCGTGGAGCCGCCGGTCAGGTACACGGCTTCAATCGCATCAGGCAACACACCCGCCATGCGCACGGTTTCAACGCCGGCCTGCACGATGCGCTCCAGGTCGTTTTCCAGCGCGGCCATGGCGTGCGGCTCTGACAGCTCGGCGCTCAGCCCGCGCTCCAGCGCATACAGGTCGATGTGCGCGGCTTGGCCACCCGCCACGGTGATCTTCGCGGCCTCGGCCTCGGCCATCATGGCGTGGCCCAGCCGGTCGTCGATCAGCGTCATCAGGCGTGTGTGCAGGCGCTCGTCAGCATAGAACTTCTTCATGCTGCGCAATTCCATCACCCGCTGCGGCGTGTAGACCGTGTTGATCAGGTGCCAGGTGGCCAGGTCGAAATAGACCTTGCTCGGCACCTCGCGCTCGCCCGGCTTCGGGCCACGCGCCTTGAAGCCGGCCAGCGGCAGCACGGCGGCCAGCTCGATGTGGCGGTCGAAGTCGGTGCCGGCCACGTGCACGCCGTGGCTGGCCAGCAAATCCTGGCTGCGGTCCAGCCGTTCACCACGGCCCGGGCCCACCCGCACCACGGAGAAGTCAGAGGTGCCGCCGCCGATGTCGGCCACCAGCACCAGTTGCTCATGCGTGGTCGTGGCTTCGTAATCGAGTGCTGCGGCGATGGGCTCGAACTGGAAGGCGATCTCGTCAAAGCCCACCTGGCGTGCGGCGGCCGCCAGCGCGGCCTGGGCCGCGGCATCGCGCTCGGGGTCGTCGTCGACGAAGAAGACCGGCCGGCCCAGCACGGCGCGGTGGATCGGCCCGCCCGCCTCGGCCTCGGCCAGGCCCTTGAGGTGGCGCAGGTAACCGGCAATGATGTCGAGGAACTTCACCGACGAGCCGCCGCCCACATCGGTCGCCTGCTCAACCAGCGACGAGCCCAGCACGCTCTTCATCGAGCGCATCAGCCGGCCCTCAACGCCCTCCACGTAGGCCGACAGCGCGGCACGCCCGTACAGGCGGCGCGGCTCGCCGTGGGCGGGCTGGCCCTCCATCGTGTAGAACACGGCGGTGGGCATGGTGGGCTGGCCGGCCTCGACGTTGACCAGGCGCACCTGACCAGGGGCCGCGGGCAGGGCGATCGCGGAATTCGAGGTGCCGAAGTCGATGGCGCAGAAGCGGGCGTCAGGCGCGGTGGCCGAGGCTCGGGGAGAAGGCAAGTTTGCAGACATCGATCGCGCCAGCCGCATAGCAAAAGGGGCGTGATTCTGTCACGCCCCTGTTCGCTTGTGCGGTGCAGTACTTCAGGCTGGCACGGCCACCTGTGCACGATGGCGCGTTGCCACCGGGCCGCAGAAGCCGAATTGCAGCTGCGGCTGGCGACCAGCCATCAACTCGGCCAGGGCCTTGCCGGAGCCGGCGCCGTGGGTCCAGCCCAGCGTGCCGTGGCCGGCGTTCAGCCACAGGTTGCCGATGCGGTTGGCACGGCCGATGTACGGGATGTTCGTCGGGGTGCTCGGGCGCAGGCCGGTCCAGTAGTTCGGCTCCGAGGTGTCGGCCACGCCGGGGAACAGCTCTTCGTAGCGCTTGACCAGCGCGGCGCAGCGCACCTGGGCGGTGTGGCTGTCGAGGCCGGTGTCGTAGCCGGCCATCTCGGCGGTGCCGGCGATGCGGATGTGGTCACCCAGGCGCGAGATCGCGATCTTGCGGGTGTCGTCCAGCAGGCTCACCACGCTGGCGGCCTCCGGGCGCTTCAGGCGCAGCGTGGCCGAGTAGCCCTTGGCCGGGTAGATGTCGAGGTCCACGCCGATCGGGCGCAGCAGCGGGGCCGTGAACGAGCCCATTGCGGCCACCACCTGGTCTTGCTGCAGCTGGCTGCGCTGGCCGGTGCGCATGTCGGCCACGCGCACCTGGGTGATCTGGCCACCGGCGGTCTCGAAGCCGAGGATGTCGTGCTCCCACAGGAAGCGCACGCCGCGCTCGGCGCACTTGCGGGCCAGCTCCTGCGTGAAGACGCGGGCGTCACCCGACTCATCGCTCGGGGTGAAGGTGCCGCCGTGGATCTGGCTGCCGAATGCCGCCAGTGCGGGCTCGACCTTCAGCACTTCGTCGCGGCTGAGCACGCGGCGGTCAACGCCGTGCTCGCGCATCAGCTCGGCGGCCTGCGCGCCGGACTCAAAGTCGGCGGCCGACGAGAAGAAGTGCAGGATGCCGCGCTCGAGGCGGTTGTATTCGATGCCGGTGGTGTTCACCAGCTCCTTCAGGGCGCCGTGGCTGTAGGCGCCCAGGGCCACCAGCTGCTGCACGTTGCGGGCGAAAGCCGCGTCGGTGCACTGGGTCAGGAACTTCACGCCCCAGCGCCACTGGTAGGGGTCCAGGCGAGGGCGGAACAGAAGGGGGGAGTCATCGCGCAGCAGCCACTTCGCCACCTTCAGCGGGGCGCCGGCGTTGGCCCAGGGCTCGCAGAAGCTGACCGAGATCTGGGCGCCGTTGGCGAAACTGGTTTCCAGTGCGGCGTCGGGCTGGCGGTCGACCACCGTGACTTCATGGCCTTCTTCGGCCAGGTACCAGGCGGTGCTGATGCCGATGATGCCGGCGCCGAGAACGGTGACTTTCATGTCCAGACCCCTTGATCGCTGTACATGTGCAGCGGTGTGCGCACATGAGTTCAACGATTGTCGGCAGGGTGCTGCTGAAAATGAAGCGCCTTGAATATTAGTCTGTGTTCATTAGAGTTGCTAATGCTGTGGAATAGCTGGCAACTCACGCCCTCTTCACAGTTTTGCAAGATGTAAACCGGCCGAAACTCATCACACACACCCACACAACCTGCAGTTTCGGAGCGCTCAATGACGACCCCCACCAAGAACGGCTTCTGGCAACGGCTCTGGGCCCGTGAGGCATCGGGCGTTGAGCAGGACGCGGCAGACATGGGCACCGCCATCGGCCTGGATTTCGTGCTCGACGAGCCGCCGCTGGTGGGCGTGGGCGCATCCGCCATGAGCAATGAGCTGGGCGGCTGGGGCGCACCGCGCCCGTTCAGCGGCGCCTGAAGCCGGCTGGCGGCCCACGGCCGCCGCCTGACCTCAGCGGATCAGCAGCACCGGCGTCGTGCAGTTCGCCAGCACCTTGGTGCTGACCGAGCCCATCACCAGGTTGCCGAGCGAGTTGTGGCCATGCGAGCCCAGCATCAGCAGGTCGAAGTCGCCCTTCTTGGCCAGCGTGGCGATCACGTCGGCCGGTGAGCCCACCTTGGCGACGAACTCGGCCCGGATTTTCTGCTTCGAGAAGAACGTGCGGATAGGCTTGAACACCTTCTCCGCCTCTTCGTCGTAGTACGACTTCAGCAATTCCTTGTCGAGCACCGACGCTGCGCGCGGCGGCACCGCCGGCACGGCCGTCACCACCACATAACTCTGCTGATCGCCCAGCCACTCATCGTGAGCGGCCAGATAGGCCAGCATGCGCTTGGTGAACGGGCTGCCATCAACGGCCACAAGAATCTTCATCGCAGTCTCCTGTCTGTGGGAATGCGATCAGTGTGGGCCTGCGCGGGCGCCAGCGCCTTGTTCAAGATCAAGGGCTGCGGACCTCGAGGAGGGCTCAGACCTCGATCAGCTTGAGCGGGTCATGCGTCTCTGCCTCGCCCTTCTTCACCAGCCCGCGGGCCTGGCAGACCACGCGGCTTGGCGCGCGGCCCGGGCGGTCCACGGTGTAGTCGTGGCGGCAGTGCAGGTGGCCGTGCAGCCACAGGTCGGCCCGGGGAATCAGGTCGTCGTCGGCATTGCAGAAACTCGCCGTGCCGGGTTGTTTGCCGTAGCGCGGATCACCGCTGCGCAGGCTGGGGGCGAAATGGGTGATCACGACGGTGGCGTCCCACTGGCCCTGCGGTGGCACGGCCAGCGCTTGTTCCAGCCACAGGCGGTCGGCCAGGCCGGTGGCGCGCACGGCGTCGGCGTCGAAGGGTTGACCGCCCTCATGGGTGCTGCGCTGCACGCGGGTGAAATAGTGGCCGGCGCGCATCGCACGTTCGCGCTGGGCGGCGCCGAACAGGTCGAAGTCCGACCATCGCACGGTGCCCACGAAGCGGATGCGACGGCCTCGGTCATCGGGGAGGATCAGCGTCTCCCGCGACAGCAAGGTCATGCCCAGTTCAGTGCAGCGTGCACGCAGGCCGGCGAGCGCCTCGGCCATGTCGCGGCCGTCGAACTCATGGTTGCCGGGCACGAAGATCACCGGCACCGGCCAGTTGGCAA
Organism: Ideonella margarita; assembly: GCF_038066635.1. Taxonomy (NCBI): domain Bacteria; kingdom Pseudomonadati; phylum Pseudomonadota; class Betaproteobacteria; order Burkholderiales; family Sphaerotilaceae; genus Ideonella; species Ideonella margarita. Next base: position 19,585 of record NZ_JBBUTI010000016.1, read on the forward strand.
ACAGCTCGAGCCCGGCCCAGGTGGCATCAATGTCGCCGGCCAGCACCAGCAGCTCGGCGCCGGGGGCGGGCTGGGCTTCGAAGGTTTCGGTTTCAAGGTGCAGATCGGACAGAAGCTGGAGGCGCATGGGGCGGGATCATCGCAAAAAGCGGAATGGCCATCGCAAAAAGCACAACAGCCACCCGAAGGTGGCTGCTGCGGCAGGGCGCCGTGTGGCACCCCGAGGGCGGTCTGGCCGTTTGGCCAGCCGCGTCAGCCGGCCAGCTTGGCAGCCAGGGCCGCCTTGGTGTCCAGCAGCGCTTGCGGCAGGTGGTAAGACAGCTGGGTGAACAGCTCGTCGTGCAGCTTCAGCTCTTGCGTCCAGGCGGCGTGGTCCACGTCGATGACCGACTTGAACTGGTCGTGGCTGAAGTTCAGGCCGTCCCAGGTCAGGTCTTCGTAACGCGGGCTGACGCCGAACACGTTGTCGGTGCCGGTGGTGCCGCCATCCACACGTTCCAGCATCCACTTCATCACGCGGGCGTTGTCACCGTAGCCAGGCCAGACGAACTTGCCGTCAGCGCCCTTGCGGAACCAGTTGACGCAGTAGATCTTCGGCAGCTTGGCGCCCGAGGCGGCCAGCTTGGCGCCCAGGTCCAGCCAGTGCTGGAAGTAGTCGCTCATGTTGTAGCCCATGAAGGGCAGCATGGCGAATGGATCGCGACGCACCACACCTTGCTGGCCAGCGGCGGCAGCGGTGGTTTCCGAGCCCATCGTGGCGGCCATGTACACGCCTTCCACCCAGTTGCGGGCTTCGGTCACCAGCGGCACGGTGGTCGAGCGACGGCCACCGAAGATGAACGCGTCGATCGGCACGCCGGCGGCGTCGTCCCAGGCGGGGTCAAGCGCCGGGTTGTTGGTGGCGGCCACGGTGAAGCGGGCGTTCGGGTGTGCGGCCTTGGCGCCGGTCTGCTTGGCGATTTCAGGCGTCCAGTCCTTGCCCTGCCAGTCGATGCAGTGCGCAGGCGCTTCGCTCATGCCTTCCCACCACACGTCGCCGTCGTCGGTCAGCGCGACGTTGGTGAAGATGACGTCCTTGTTCAGGCTCGCCATGCAGTTCGGGTTGGTGTCGAAGTTGGTGCCCGGGGCCACGCCGAAGTAGCCGGCTTCCGGGTTGATGGCGTACAGACGACCATCAGCACCCGGCTTGATCCAGGCGATGTCGTCGCCGATGGTGGTGACCTTCCAGTTGCCCATGGCCGCCGGCGGAATCAGCATCGCGAAGTTGGTCTTGCCGCAGGCGCTCGGGAAGGCGGCTGCCACATGGTGCTTCTTGCCTTCGGGCGAGGTGACACCCAGGATCAGCATGTGCTCGGCCAGCCAGCCCTGGTCACGGCCCATGGTGGAGGCGATGCGCAGCGCGAAGCACTTCTTGCCCAGCAGCGCGTTGCCGCCGTAGCCGGAGCCGTACGACCAGATTTCGCGGGTCTCGGGGTAGTGGACGATGTACTTGGTGGTGTTGCACGGCCAGGCCACGTCAGCCTGACCTTCGGCCAGCGGTGCGCCCACGGTGTGCACGCACGGCACGAATTCGCCGTCGATGCCCAGCAGCTCCAGCACGGCCTTGCCCATGCGGGTCATGATGCGCATGTTGACGGCCACGTACGGGCTGTCCGAGAGCTCAACGCCGATGTGGGCGATCGGCGAGCCCAGCGGGCCCATCGAGAACGGCACGACATACAGCGTGCGGCCCTTCATGCTGCCCTTGAACAGCGCCGGGGTGCCGTCGGCCTGGCCGGTCTGCAGCAGGGCGCGCATCTCGGCCGGGGCCATCCAGTTGTTGGTCGGGCCGGCGTCTTCCTTGTTGGCCGAGCAGATGTAGGTGCGGTCTTCGACGCGCGCCACGTCGGAGGGCGACGAGCAGGCGAGGTAGCTGCCCGGGCGCTTGGCCGGGTTCAGCTTCTTGAAGGTGCCGGCGTCCACCAGTTGCTGGCAGAGGCGGTCGTATTCAGCCTGCGTGCCGTCACACCAGTACACGTCGCGGGCTTCGGTCAGGGCGGCGATCTGGCCAACCCATTCCACCAAGCGGGTGTGCTTGACGTAAGCGGGTACGTTGAGGCGCAGGCCTTCCATCACGGGGCGGTTCATAGGGGCTCCAATCATCAAAAAATAAAACGGGATTGGGCGAGCCTCGCGGGGGTGCGGGGCTCGCCCAATGCCGTGGCACGGAGAGCGGGAGAACGAACACAACCCGGGTGCAGGGTTACGGTGGTGCCACGGGGTGTTTTTGTGGGGATCGCCCATGAAAAGCCGCCGGCGGTACGCCGTTTTCAGTGTAACGGCGCCGTAACCCGGCGTGCTGGAACAACCCCGGTAAAAGTATGCAAATCCGGAATAACCAGATGCATGACGAGGCGACCTTGGCCTGGATCAAACCGCCGCAATCTAAATGAGACAGAATCGCATTTAAATTCTTCTGCCACCACCATGCTGCTCGCCGACCTGCCCAACGGGGTGCTCGCCACCGTGAATCTGCTTCGCAGTGGCGCTGCCGACATCGACGCCGCCACCCTGCGGCGCCTGGCAGAGCTGGGCTTTCTGCCCGGTGAGCCGGTGCGCGTGATGCACCGTGGCCCGGGCGGCCGCGAGCCGCTGGCCGTGCTGGTCGGCGACACCCTGTTTGCCCTGCGCCGTGTGGAGGCCGCCTGTGTCGATGTCACGCCCGCCTGATCAGGCCGACCACCTCGGCGGCCTGCACGCCCAGGCCGCCGCATTGGGCCGCGCGCCCGTGCTGGCGCTGGTGGGCAACCCGAACTGCGGCAAGACGGCGCTGTTCAACCTGCTGACCGGTGCGCGCCAGAAGGTGGCGAACTACGCCGGCGTCACGGTGGAGCGCAAGACCGGCTGGACCCGCCTGAGTGATGGCACCAGCGTGGCGGTGGTCGACCTGCCCGGCACCTACAGCCTGTTCCCCGCCACGCCTGATGAGGCCGTGACGCTCGAAGTGCTGGAAGGCCGTCGGGCGGACGAGCCCGCACCCGACGGCGTGGTGGCCGTGGTGGATGCGACCAACCTGCGCATGAACCTGCGGCTGGTGCTGGAAATGCGCGAGCGCGGCTGGCCGATGGTGGTGGCCCTGAACATGATGGACGCCGCCCGCCACCGCGGCGTCAACATCGACGTGGCGGCGCTCTCGCGCGAGCTGGGCTGCCCGGTGGTGGAAACCGTGGGCGTGAAGCACAACGGCCACCAGGCCTTGCTGGCGCAACTCTCGCTCGGCCTGCCGGCCTGGCCGCAGGCCGCGGCGGTGGATGGCGGAAAAGCGGCCCCAACTGACGCACAAACCATCCAGCGCGAGGTGCGACGCATCCTCGCCGTGGTGGCGCCCGGCGTGATGTCGACCGCGGGCAGCGCCCGGTTTCACCACCGCCTCGACGGCTGGGTGATGCACCCGGTGTGGGGCCTGCTGCTGCTGGCCAGCCTGCTGTTCGTGATGTTCCAGGCGGTGTTCGCCTGGGCCGTCTGGCCGATGGACCTGATCAAGGACGGCATGGCGGCGCTCGCCGAGTTCACCCAGGGCGCGATGGCCGAGGGCCCGCTGCGCAGCCTGCTGGTCGACGGCGTGATCGCCGGGGCCGGCGGCGTGCTGGTGTTCCTGCCGCAGATCCTGATCCTGTTTGCCTTCATCCTGGTGCTCGAGGACTCGGGCTACCTGCCGCGTGCCGCCTTCCTGCTTGACACTCTGATGGGTCGCGTCGGCCTGTCGGGGCGCGCTTTCATCCCGCTGCTGTCGAGCTTCGCCTGCGCCGTGCCCGGCATCATGGCCACGCGCAGCATCTCGAACTGGCGTGATCGCCTGGCGACCATCATGGTGGCGCCGCTGATGACCTGCTCGGCCCGGCTGCCGGTGTACGCCCTGCTCATCGGCGCCTTCGTGCCCGACCGCAGCGTGGGCTGGTTCAACCTGCGCGGTCTGACCTTGTTCGCGCTCTACGTGGCCGGCGTGCTGAGCGCCTGCGGCGTGGCCTGGCTGCTCAAGCGGGTGTGGATGAAGAGCAGCTACCAGCCGCTGATGCTGGAGCTGCCGCCCTACCGCCTGCCCAGCCTGCGCAGCCTGGCGCTGGGCCTGTGGGAGCGCGCCCGCATCTTCGTGCAGCGCGTGGGCACCATCATCTTTGCGCTGACGGTGCTGCTGTGGTTTCTCTCCACCTGGCCCGGCCCGCCCGATGGCGCCACCGGCCCGGCCATCCAGTACAGCTTCGCCGGCCAGCTGGGCCATGCGCTGGAAGTGCTGGTGGCACCGATCGGCTTCAACTGGCAGATCGCCATCGCGCTGGTGCCCGGCATGGCTGCGCGCGAGGTGGTGGTGGGAGCGCTGGGCACCGTGTATGCCTTGTCGGGTTCCGACGATGGCGTGGCCGAAGCGCTGAGCCCGGTGATCGCGCAGCAGTGGTCGCTGGCCACCGCCTACGCGCTGCTGGCGTGGTTCGTGTTTGCGCCGCAGTGCATCTCGACGCTGGCGACCGTCAAGCGCGAAACCAACTCCTGGCGCTATCCGCTGCTGATGACGACCTACCTGTTCGCGTTGGCGTACGGCGCGGCGTTTGTCACCTACCGCGTCACGCTGTGGCTGGGCGGCTGAGCCGCTGATCAACGACCACCCGACGACGCCGCCCACACCCCCATGCAAGCCCTGCTCACCGCCGCCATCGTGCTGGCCTGCGCCTGCTACGCCACCTGGGCATTGATGCCGGTCTCCTGGCGCCGCCGCGTCGCCAACCGGGCTTTGAGCGTGCCGCAACTGGCCGGCATGGGCTGGCTGCAACGCGCGGCGCGCCGGGGCGGCGCCTGTGGCTGTGACGGCTGCGACGGGCCGCCGGCCGGGGCTTCGAAGTCGTCAACATCGGGTGCCGCGGTGCAGGTCATCACCCTGCATCCGCGCAGGCCGGCGCCGGCTCGCTCACAATCCGGCCATGAAGATCCTGAGCGTGAACGTGGCCACCGCCAAGCCGGTGAACATCAACGGCCGTGAGGTCCTGACGGCGATCGGCAAGGTGCCGCAAACCGGCCCGGTGGCCTACGGCCCGATGGGTCTGGCGGGTGACGAGCAGGCGGACCGCAGCGTGCACGGCGGTTTGCGCAAGGCGGTGTACGCCTGCTTCTCCACCCACCTGCCGTTCTGGCGCACGGTGCGGGCGCAGGCCCGTGCCGCCTCGTGGGATGCCGACGTGCCGCCCGGCCTGCTGGGCGAAAACCTGACCATCGACGGCATGACCGAACGCGACCTGTGGCTGGGCGACCAGCTGGTGTTCGCCGACGGCGGCGTGCTGGTGGTGAGCGAGCCCCGCGAGCCGTGCTTCAAGTTCAATGCGGCGATGGGCTTTTCCAAGGCCGCCAAGCTGATGGCCGAGTCGGGCTACTGCGGCACTTACCTCGCCGTGCTCAAGCCCGGTCAGGTGCAGTCCGGCGACAGCTTCACGCTGGTGCCGGGCGACCGCGCACTCAGCCTGCCCGACGCCTTCCGCGACCGCATGGGCCGCCGCTGAGGGCGATCCGCGGCAATGAAAAACCCCCGCGGGCCAAGCAGGCCGGCGGGGGTTGAGGGTGAGTGGCAGAACGGGCGCCTCGCGACGCCCGTCTGCTCACGGGGGCGTCAGACGCCCGGCACCGGACGGGCGATGGTGATCACCGGGGTCGTCCAGGTTTCCCAGTGCGCCGGGTTGGTCTCGTCGCCCAGGGCCTTCAGCACTTCCACCTTGATCACGTACTGGCCGTTCGGCACGGTGATCGGTGCGCTGTCGCCGCGCACGACACGGCCGTCCCACTGGAAGGCCGAGAACGCCGTGGCGGTCGAGCTGCGCGGCAGGAAGTTGTCCTTCGAGACCGTGAACCACGACTTGCCGGTGTTGGCGTCATAGGCCGACAGGCGCACCTGGCGTGCATGGTGATCGAAGTGCATCAGCATGTACGGGATGTCGCCATTGGCCATCGTGAAGGTGCCGCCGGTGGCGCGGTTCTGGTAGCTGCTGCCCACCAGTTGTGCCAGCCACGGGAAGCCGTTGGCCGTCGGGGTCAGCACGACCTTCGACTGGTAGTCCCCCTTCATGCCGGCGTACGGCACACGCAGCACCTTGCCGTCCAGCGTCGAGGTGGCCACGATGTAGCCGCCGTAGATGCTGGCGTCAGGCAGCGCCGCCGGTGCCGTGATCGTCACGTCCACCGTGGCCGTGCCCTTGGGCGGCACGGTCACGCTGGTGGCGCTCAGGCTGACGGTGGCGCCAGTGCCCGAGAACGCCAGCGTGAAGCTGTTCGGGCCCGTGGACAGGGCGCCGGTGTGGCTCAGCGTGTAGGTCACCGAGGTCTTGCTGGTGTTGCGCAGCGTCAGGGTGCGCGTGGCCGGGCCGGCTTCGCTCTCACCCAGGGCCAGCTCGCTCGGGCTGATGGTCGTGGTCTGCAGCACGGCGCCCACCACGTCGGTCATGCCGGCGCCCTGGCGGTGCACCATGTCGAGGAAGCCCGCAGCCGGGTTGCCGCTCCACATCTTCGGATCGGCCGAGTTCTGCAGACGCTCCTTCACCGCGGCCGGGCTCAGACCCGGACGTGCTTCCAGCAGCAGGGCCACCGTGCCGGCCACGTTCGGCGAGGACATCGAGGTGCCCGACAGCGTGGCGTAGCCGCCTTGCTCCAGCGGCCAGGTCGAGTTGATCAGACCACCCGGGGCGCCGATGTTCGGCTTCAGGCTCAGGTCTGCGGCCAGGCCGTAGGAGCTGAAGCTGGAGATCAGGTTGCCCGTCGGGTTGGGGTAGCTGCCCGTGGTGTTGGCCCAGGTCAGGGTCACGTCGCCGGCCTGCAGGGCGGTGTCGATGCTGGCGCCGAAGACGTCAGACACGCCGACCACCGGGATGGTGATGGCAGGGCTGCCGACTACTGAAGGGCTCAGCGGGCCGGCAGCGTTGTTGTACAGCACCACGCCGACAGCGCCCGCGGCCTGCGCGTTCGTGGCCTTGACGTAGAAGCCGCAGGTGCCGCGGCGGATCAGGGCGATCTTGCCGGTCAGGCTGCCGGCGGGCAGGGCTGCGCAGGCGTCGTTGGCGGTGGTGGTGGTGCCGGTGCGGGCCATCAGCGCGCCGCCGGAGGTCGGGGCTGCCGGGGCGCCGGTGGCGTCCGAGAAGCCGACCAGGCCGCTGCTGCCGGTGACGCCGAACTGGCGCAGCACCACATGGCTGTTGTCGTAGGAAGCCACGCCGATGACGTTCTTGCCCACGCCCGGAGCGCCTGCGGCGTACAGGCCGCTGGTGCCGCTGTTGCCGATGGAGGCCACGACGATCATGCCCTTGCGCACCATGCGGTCAGCCGCCTTGGCGGACGGGTATTCCGGCCACTGGAACGACGAGCCGATGCTCATGTTGATGACCTGCATGCCGTCGGCCAGGGCGCGTTCCATGGCGGCGATCATCACGTCGGCCGTGGTGCTGCCGGCGCAGCCGAAGACGCGGTACGCGCCGAGGGTCACGTTCGGGGCCACGCCCTTGATGGCGCCGCTGGCGCCGACGATGCCTGCGACGTGCGTGCCGTGGCCGGCGCAGTCGTCAGGGTTGTCGTCAGGGGTGGTGACGGGGTTGTAGGCGGCGCTGCTCGGGTCGGCATTGAAGGCGTCACCGACGAAGTCGTAGCCGTACTTCACGCGGCTGGTGGGCAGCACGGAGGCGCCTTGCACGCCGGTGCCGCCGAGGTCCGGGTGGTCGAGGTCGACGCCGGTGTCGATGATGCCGACCTTCACGCCCTTGCCGCTCAGGCCCAGGGTGTTCTGGGCGACGTCCGCGCCGGTCATGGCCAGGGCGGTGGCCATGTTGGCCTCGTTGCTGCCGTCAGACTTCACCGGATTGGGGGCCTGGAAGACCATCATCGGGTAGAGCGCCTTGACGCCAGCCACGCGGGCCAGCTTCAGGCGCTCGGCCGGCGACACTTCCACCGACAGGCCGTTGAACAGCGTGTTGAAGGCGCGGCGGGTCTTGAACTTCACGCCGGCAGCGGCGGCGGCCTTCTTGAAGGCGGCATGCTCGCCTTGCACCTTGGCGGCATCGGTGCCTTCGGTGGTGGGGGCACTGTTGAACTCGACGAACCAGAGGTTCGGAGCTTCATTCGCGCTCACTGGCAGCTGCTGCACGGCGGCGTGGGCGGGGGCCATGCCGGCCGCCATGATTGCGGCCACAGCGCTGGCCACCATCGTCAAACGGATCAACTTCACTTGCGGGACTCCTGATGGGTTGGTGAGGCGGGGGTCGGCCTCACGGATGCGTGTGCTTCTGGCACACCACCGTTTCCGTTCGCAAGAACAGTGCCTGTCGACACATTTCTTAACGTCTGAAAACGATGCCCGGACTGTGCGGAAGTCCTCGCGAGGCGGCGATCGGGCTAACCCCAAGGATCAGCCGGAAGCCGGGTAATCTCGGGGGCGGGCTGTGCGCCCGGTGCCACGGGCGCTGCTCGGCGCCGGTGCGAAGAAAAGCGCGAAGAAGGGCGCCCCAAAACGGTTCCGGCCCCGAGAAGGGGCCGGCGAAGGGCGGGCGGCCGCGGCAGTGCCGCGGGCCGCAGGGGCAGGGCGTCAGGCCAGGGCCGGATAGTCGGTGTAGCCCTCGGCGCCACCGCCGTAGCAGGTCGCGAAGTTCACCTTGGCCTGCTCGGCGCCTTCGCGCAGGCGGCGGCCCAGGTCAGGGTTGGCGATGAACGGGCGGCCCCAGGCCACCAGATCGGCCGCGCCGCTCGCCAGCACCTCATCGGCCATCAGGCGGTTGTAGCCGTTGTTCACCATCCAGACGCCGCCGAACGCCGACTTCATCTCGGCGTAGTTGAACGGGGCCACGCCCTGGTCGCTCAGGTCACGCGGGCCGCCGGTCGAGCCTTCCACCACATGGCAGTACGCCAGCTTCAGCGGTTGCAGGCCACGGGCGACGTGGTCGAACAGGGCCTGGGCATTGCTGTCCTGGCCGCAGTCGTTGGCCGGGGTGATGGGCGACAGGCGGATGCCGGTGCGGCCACCGCCGATTTCAGCCGTCACGGCCTCGGCCACTTCCAGCAGGAAGCGGGCACGGTTGGCGATGGAGCCGCCGTAGGCGTCGGTGCGGTCATTCACCGAGTCACGCAGGAACTGCTCGATCAGGTAGCCGTTGGCCGCGTGGATCTCGACGCCGTCAAAACCGGCTTCGATGGCGTTGCGGGCCGCCACTCGGTAGTCATTGACGATGCCGGCGATCTCCTCGGTGGCCAGCGCGCGCGGTGCCGACACCTCGGCGAAACCGCCGGTGATGAAGGTCTTGCTGTTGGCGGGCTTGGCGCTCGACGACACCGGGGCTGCGCCATCAGGCAGCAGCGAGCTGTGCGAGATGCGGCCCACGTGCCAGAGCTGGATCACGATCTTGCCGCCTTCGGCATGCACCGCGTCGGTGACCTTCTTCCAGCCCGCCACCTGCTCGGCGCTGTAGATGCCCGGGGTGTCGAGGTAGCCCTGGGCCATCGGGCTGATCTGGCTGGCTTCGGTGATGATCAGACCGGCGCCGGTGGCCGGGTTGGCGCGCTGGCGGTAGTACTCGACCATCAGGTCGGTGGGCACGCGGCCGGCGCCGGCGCGGTTGCGGGTCAGCGGTGCCATCACGATGCGGTTGGCCACGGCGATGTCGCCGACCTGAAGGGGAGAGAAAAGTGTGCTCATGACGCAAAGCGTACTCGTACCGGTACAGTGCGGGATTGATCTGATCTGAAAGACCCCGCCATGCTGGCCTACCGCCACGCCTTCCATGCAGGCAACCACGCCGATGTGCTAAAGCATCTGGTGCTCACCCAGGTCCTGCGCTACATGGTGGGCAAGGACAAGCCCTTCCGCTACATCGACACCCATGCCGGTGCCGGTGGCTACCTGCTCAAGGGCGCGCAGGCCCAGAAAACGGCTGAGTACCGCGAAGGCATCAACCAGCTCTGGAGCCGGCCTGACCTGCCCCCGGCGCTGGCTGACTTCGTGCAGCTGGTGCAGACCTTCAACCTGCAGCCCGACGAAAACGGCGTCACGCCTCAGCTGGAGAAGGGCATGACCCCGCCGCTGGCGCTCTACCCCGGCTCGCCGTCGATCGCCCGCCTGCTGATGCCGCGTGGCTCGGCCATGCGCCTGTTCGAGCTGCACCCGTCCGATGCCCGCACGCTGGCCGCCCACTTTGGCGGCGAGCGCCAGGTGCAGGTGCTCAATGAAGACGGTTTTGCCGGCCTCAAGGGCCAGCTGCCGCCCACGCCGCGCCGCGCCGTCACCCTGATGGACCCGTCGTACGAGCTGGTGGCCGACTACGGCAAGGTCATCGCGTCGATGCGCGAGGCGGTCGCCCGCTTCGCCGAAGGCGTCTACATGGTCTGGTACCCGCAGGTCAGTCGCGTCGAGGCGGCCCAGTTGCCCAAGCGGCTGATGGCGCTGGCCCCGAAGGGCTGGCTGCATGTGCGCATGACGGTGAGCCAGCCCGACGAGCGCGGCTTCGGCCTGACCGGCAGCGGCATGTTCATCATCAACCCGCCGTACACGCTGCACCAGACGCTGGCCGCCGAGCTGCCGTTCCTGGTGGACGCGCTGGCCCAGTTCGATGGCGCCAGCTACCTGATCGAAGAGCAACCGGCGTGACCCCGCAGGGCTTGCCTGATGACCGGCGTGCTGCCGGTCCGCTCGCCGGCCTGAAGGTGCTGGAGCTTGGTCAGCTGATTGCCGGCCCGTTCGCCGGCAAGACGCTGGGCGACTTTGGCGCTGACGTCATCAAGATCGAGCCGCCCGCCAGCGGCCAGCAGCCCGGCGGTGACCCGCTGCGCCAGTGGCGCATGTTGCACGAAGGCACGAGCGTGTGGTGGCAGGTGCAGAGCCGCAACAAGCGCAGCGTGGTGCTTGATCTGCGCACGCCGGAAGGCCGTGAGGCCGTGCGCACGCTGATCGACGACGCCGACGTGCTGATCGAGAACTTCAAGCCCGGCACGCTGGAAAAGTGGGGCCTGGGGCCGGACGAGCTGCTGCGCACCAACCCGGGCCTGGTGATGCTGCGCATCAGCGGCTACGGCCAGGACGGCCCCTACCGCGATCTGCCCGGCTTCGCCGTGGTGGCCGAAGCCATGGGCGGCCTGCGCCACCTGATGGGCGAGCCCGGCCGCGTGCCGGTGCGCGCCGGGGTCAGCCTGGGCGACACGCTGGCGGCCTTGCACGGCGTGATCGGCGTGCTGCTGGCGCTGCAGGCGCGCAGCCAGTCGGTGTCGCCCGAGGCCCCGCGCGGCCGTGGCCAGGTGGTGGACGTGGCCCTGTACGAGGCCGTCTTCAACTGCATGGAAAGCCTGCTGCCCGAGTACAGCGCGTTCGGCGCCGTGCGTGAGCCGGCGGGCTCGGCGCTGCCCGGCATCGCACCCAGCAATGCCTACCGCTGCGCCGACGGCCAGGTGGTGATCGGCGGCAATGGTGATTCCATCTACAAGCGCCTGATGTCGGCCATCGGCCGCGATGACCTCGGGCAAGACCCGGCGCTGGCCAGCAATGCCGGCCGCGCCGCGCAGGTGGACCGCATCGATGCGGCCATCACGGCGTGGACGGTGGCCCGCAATGTTGACGACGTGGTGAGCACCCTGCAGGCCGTGAGCGTGCCGGTCGGTCGCATCTACACCGTGCGCGACATTGCCGCCGACCCGCATTTCCAGGCGCGCGGCATGATCCAGCGCATCGTCACGGCCACCGGCCTGGCGCTGGATGTGCCCGGCGTGGTGCCGCGCTTGAGCGAGACGCCCGGCGGCCTGTTCCGCCCGGCGCCCGCACTTGGCGAGCACACCCAAGAGGTGCTCGGCCGCAAATAGGCAGGTGGCCGGCTGTCACGGCACTTTCACGGATTTGCGGCATCCTGTCTCCTAGCAATATTTCGTGCATTCACCGGAGCGCAAGCGCATGGCCAAGTCTTTTGCAGCGATGGAAGATTCCAATCGCTCGTCCAACCCTACGATCCATGACGTGATGGACGCCCAGCGCCGGGTGCTGCTGCGTGGCGGCCTGGCCTCGTCGCTGGTGGCCCTGCTGGGCGGCGGTGCGCTGGCGGGTTGCGCCACCACCGGATCGGCCACTGGCGCCAACCCGGCCTCGCTGGGCCGCCAGATCGGTTTCACCTCGGTGCCGATGGCTGCACAAGACACGGTGACCGTGCCCCCGGGCTACACCGCCCGTGTGCTGTTCCGCTGGGGTGACCCGGTGGGCGTGCCCGGCCAGATGCCGGCGTTCCGCCCGGACGGCGGCAACAGCGCGGCCGACCAGGCCCTGCAAGGCGGCATGCACCACGACGGCATGGCCTGGTTCAGCCTCGACGGCGCGCGCCGCGGCCTGCTGACCATGAACCACGAATACACCGATGACGGCCTGCTGCATGCCGACGGCATGGACAACTGGTCGGCCGAGAAGGTGCGCAAGTCCATCGCCGCCCACGGCGTGTCGGTGATCGAGGTGGAACGCCAGGCCGACGGCCGCGTCACCCAGGTGCTGCCGTCGCGTTATGCCCGCCGCATCACCGCCGCCACGCCGTGCGTGGTGCAGGGCCCGGCCGCTGGCCACGCGCTGATGCGCACGGCTGCTGATCCCTCGGGCCGCAACGTGCTCGGCACGCTGAACAACTGCGCCAACGGCTACACGCCCTGGGGCACCTACCTGACCTGCGAAGAAAACTTCGCCAACTACTTCGAAGGCGCCGAGAAGCCGGATGCGCACCATGCGCGCTGGGGCATCAAGAAGGGCGGCGGCTTCTACCGCTGGCACGAGTTCGAAGAGCGCTTCGACGCCGTGCGCCACCCGAACGAATCCAACCGCTTTGGCTGGGTGGTCGAGATCGACCCGCAGAACCCCGACGCGGCCCCCATCAAGCGCACCGCCATGGGCCGCGCAGCCCACGAAGGCGCCGCCGTGGCGCTGACGGCCGAAGGCCATGCCGTGGTCTACATGGGTGAAGACGCGCGCTTCGAGTACATCTACAAGTTCGTCAGCCGCGACAAGATGCAGCCCGGTGGCGCCGCCGCCAACCGCGAGCTGCTTGACCACGGCACCTTGTTTGTCGGCCGCTTCGATGTGGACGGCACCGGCGCCTGGTTGCCGCTGGTGCATGGCCAGGGCCCGCTGACGGTGGCCAACGGTTTTGCCGACCAGGCCGAAGTGCTCATCAAGGCCCGCCAGGCCAGCGACCTGCTGGGCGGCACCAAGATGGACCGCCCCGAGTGGACGACGATCGACCCCATCACCAAGACCGTCTACTGCACGCTGACCAACAACAGCGACCGCGGCAAGCCGGGCCGTCCGTACATGGACGCCGCCAACCCGCGTGCCAACAACACCATGGGCCAGATCATCCGCTGGCAGGAGAAGGGCGACCTGAACGCCGCCACCTTCACCTGGGACCACCTGGTGCTGGCCGGTGATCCGAGCCTCTCGCGCGAAGGTGCCAAGGGCAACATCCGCGGCGACGTGTTCGGCAGCCCGGACGGCCTGTGGGTCGACCCGCGCGGCGTGCTGTGGATCCAGACCGACGTCTCCACCTCGACGCTGGGCAAGAACGACTACGTCAATCTGCCCAACAACCAGATGCTGGCCTGCGACCCGACGGTGGGCGAGATCCGCCGCTTCCTGGTCGGCCCGGCCGGCTGCGAGCTGACGGGCATCACCATGACCAGCGACCTGCGCGCGCTGTTCGTGAACATCCAGCACCCGGGCGAATCGCCGACCGAGCGCAGCGACCCGCGCCAGCCGATGAAGATCTCGAGCTGGCCGGACCGCGCCGGCCGCCCGCGCTCGGCCACGCTGGTCATCACCCGCGACGACGGAGGCATCATCGGCACCTGAGTCAGCGCTTGAACATGCTGCTGCGGTATGGTGCGGTGGGTCAGCCACTACCGCATCCATTGCCTCCAGCGTCATGTTGCGTCGAGATCTGCTGGCCCTGACGGGCCTGATGGTGGGCGCCGGCCCCAGCGCCTGGGCGGCGGGGTCGGCGGCTGCCCTTCCGGCTGCCACATCATCAGCACTAGCGCCCACCGCCCTCTGGCCCGGTGAGCTGCAGCTGCAGGTGGATGCCACTGACCTCAGCCGGCGCCTGTTGCGCGCCGAGTTGACGGTGCCTGTGGCGCATCTGACCGCACAGGCTGGTCAGACCTTGCGCCTCGCCTACCCCCGCTTCCTGCCCGGCGCTCACGGGCCCTATGGCGACGTGAGCCGCCTGGCGGGCTTGCGCTGCCGCACCGAGGCCGGCCCGCTGGCCTGGCAGCGCGATGCGCTCGATACCCACGTCTTCCAGGTGCAGTTGCCCGCCGGGGCGCAGCAGCTGCAGCTGTCCTTCCAGTACCTGGCGCCGGTGCAGCCGGGCGGCGAGCGGCTGAGCATCACCCGACAGATGCTGGGCATTGAATGGGAAACCGTGCTGCTGCTGCCGGCAGACTGGCCCGTGGCTGCGCTGCCGGTGCGCACCCGCCTGCGCCTGCCGCCGGGCTGGACCGCGCTCACGGCCTTGCGTGCGCCCACGGGCGAGCTGGCCAGTGCCGATGCCCAGGGCCTGCACACCTTTGCAACGACGACGGCCGAGGCGCTGATCGACGCGCCGCTGTTCGCCGGCCTGCACACCCGCCGCATCGCGCTGGATGCGCCCGGCACGCCGCGCGCCGTGTGGCTGAACCTGGTGGCCGATCATCCGAAGGCGCTGCAGGCCAGCGCCGTGCAGCTGGACGCCCACCGCGCGCTGGTGAAGCAGGCGGACGCGCTGTTCGGTGGCGAGCGCCCGTGGCGCCACTACGACTTTCTGCTGGCGCTGTCCGATGAGTTCGGCGGCATTGGCCTGGAGCACCAGGAGTCGAGTGAAAACGCGCTGGCGCCTGACTACTTCGACGAGTGGGACGCCGCCATCCGCGGCCGCGAATTGCTGCCGCACGAGTTCGTGCATGCGTGGAACGGCAAGGCGCAGCGCCCGGCCGATCTCTGGGTGCCGCACTACAACACGCCCATGGGCACTTCGCTGCTGTGGGTCTACGAGGGCCTGACGCAGTACTGGGGCCATGTGCTGGCGGCCCGTGCCGGCCTCACCACTGCCGAGCAGGCCCGCGACCGCCTGGCCTGGACGCTGGCCGAGTGGCAGGCCCGCAGCGGCCGCGCCTGGCGCTCCTTGCAAGACACCACCGCCGAGCCGCGCCTGGGCCCCGGCCACACCGCCGAGTGGGAAGACTGGCAGCGCACGGCCGACTACTACGACGAAGGCCAGCTGCTGTGGCTGGAGGTGGACTTGCTGCTGCGTCGGCAGGGCCGCGGCGGCGTCTCGCTCGATGATGTCGGCCGCGCGTTTTTCGGGCGGCCGGCACCAAGGGATGCCGCGGGCCGCGTGCTGCCCATGACCTACCAGCTCGATGACGTGGTGGCAGCGCTGCAGCGCCTGTTGCCCATTGACTGGCAGGCGTTTTTCCGGGAGCGTCTGGACCGCACCAACCTGGCCGCAGCCGCCCCGCAGGTGCTGGCCAACGCCGGCTGGCGCCTGGTGTGGCACGCCGAGGAAAGCCGCTTCGCGCAGCATGAGCGCGGCTGGTCAGGCCCGAACGGCAATGAGCGTCCGCAAGACCTGGCGCATTCGCTCGGCCTGCGTGTGGCCTCGGACGGCAAGCTGGTGAACGTGATGTGGGACAGCCCGGCCTGGCGCGCCGAGCTGGCGCCGGGCATGGTGCTGCTGGCCGTGAATGGCCGTGGCTACAAGCCCGACCGGCTGGCGCAGGCGGTGGCTGACATGGAGGCCAGTCGAAGCGCCCCGACACCCCTGCGCCTGTGGCTGAAGGACGGCGACCGCTACTTCGAGGCCATGCCGGCAGTGACCAGCGGTCTGCGCTACCCGGCGCTGGAGCGGGTGGCGGCGCAGTCGGATCTGCTCTCCGGCGTGTACGCGGCGCGCGCACCGGGGGCCTGACGAGGCGGGGCGAATGTGTAGCAGGAACTGGCTGGCTTTGATGTAACGTCAGCCGCTTCTTTCAACGTCCCCGGGAAGTTTCGCGATGCCACGTTCCGTGACCCACAAGGTCTTCTGGAGGCGTGGGCTGGCAGCTCCGTGTGCAGTGGCCCTGATCGGCGCCCTGACTGGAGCGGTGCCTGCCCAGGCCGCACCCACCGCCCCCACGCTGCTGCCCCTGCCGCCCGCCATTCCGGCACCGGTCAACCAGGCCTGGCCCGGCGTGCTGCAACTGGAGGTGGATGCGTCCGACCTCGATCACCGCGTCCAGCAGGTGCGCCTCACGGTGCCGGTCAAGCGCCCGGGTGAGCGGCTCACGCTGCTGTACCCGCGCTGGCTGCCCGGCACCCATTCGGCCTCGGGCGATGTGAACCAGCTGGCCGGCCTCATCGTGCGGGCCGGCGGCAAGACCCTGGCGTGGGAGCGCGACACGGTGGATGCGCATGCCTTCCACGTCGACGTGCCTGCGGGCGTGAAGCAGCTGCAGCTGGAGTACCAGCACCTCAGCCCGGTGAACCGCAGCAACGGACGTGTGGCCGTCAGCCCGGCCATCGTCGGCGTGCAGTGGAACCAGGTGATGCTCTACCCGGCCGGCCACTACGCCAGCGCCATCCAGGTGCAGGCCCGCCTCAAGCTGCCAGCCGGCTGGCAGCAGGGCTCGGCCCTGCGTGGTCTGGACGGCAAGCCCACGCAGCCCGGCACGGACGGCTGGGTGCGTTATGCCCCGGCCTCGCTCGAAACGCTGGTCGATTCACCGGTGTTCGCCGGCCGCCATTTCAAGCGGCTGGAGCTCGATGAGCCCGGCACGCCCAACCCGGTCGCGCTGAACATGGTGGCCGACGAGGCCGAGCAGCTCGAGGCCACGCCCGAGCAGGTGCAGGCGCACCGCGATCTGGTGACGCAGGCCCACAAGCTGTTTGGCGCACGGCACTTCCGCCAGTACGACTTTCTGTTCGCGCAGAGCCGCGAGTTCGGCGGCATCGGCCTGGAGCATCAGGAGTCCAGCGAAAACGGCGTGCGCCCGGGCTACTTCAAGGACTGGGACAAGCGCCAGGGCTCGCGTGAGCTGCTGCCGCATGAGTTCGTGCATTCCTGGAACGGCAAATTCCGCCGCCCGGCCGATCTGTGGACGCCCCAGTACAACCTGCCGATGCGCAACTCGCTGCTGTGGCTGTATGAAGGCCAGACGCAGTTCTGGGGCCATGTGCTGGCGGCGCGGTCGGGCTTGTCGACGCCCGAGCAATCGCGTGACCGCCTGGCCAACACCATCGCCTGGCTCGACGCCCGCGCAGGCCGCCTCTGGCGCAACCTGCAAGACACCACCAACGAGGGCACGATGGGCGCCCGCGGTCGTGGCAAGGACTGGGGCGACTGGCAGCGCGGCGCCGACTACTACGACGAAGCCACGCTGATCTGGCTCGACGCCGACACCCTGATCCGCGAAAAGACCGCCGAGCGCCAGTCGATGGACGACTTCGCCCGCGCCTTCTTCGGCACCCCGCATGCCAGCGCCGCTGATGGCGCGGTGCAGCCGCTGACCTACCGCTTCGATGACATCGTGGCCACGCTGAACACCGTGGCACCGAACGACTGGGCGGCCTTCCTGCGCCAGCGCCTGGACCGCACCGGCACCGGCGCGCCGCTGGACGGTCTGGCGCGCAGCGGCTGGAAGCTGGTGTGGCGCGAGACCGAAAGCAAGTTTGCCCGCGGCAGCGGCGGCGGTGGTGATGACGCCGAGCGCAGCCAGGATCTGTCGTGGTCGCTCGGTGTGCGCGTGGCGGCGGACGGCAAGCTGGACGCCGTGGCCTGGGACAGCCCGGCCTTCAAGGCGGGCCTGGCCCCGGGCATGCAGATCGTCGCGGTGCAGATGGCCAGCTACAAGCCGGAACGCCTGGCCGCGGCCATCACCGCCAACAAGGACGGCAAGCAGCCGGTGGCCTTGCTGGTGAAGCAGGGCGAGTTGTACCGCCAGGTCAGCATCGACTGGCGCGGTGGCCTGCGCTACCCGGCGCTTGAGCGCATCGCGGGCACGCCCGACCGCCTGGGCAGCCTGTACGCGCCCCGGCCCTGAAGTTCAGCCGTGTTCCGGGCGCTTCAAGTCCCGGAACGCGGCGAACAACCACGAGCGCATCCCGATCACCAGCGTGTAGGGGCGCTTCTGGTCGGCCGGCAACTTCTGGTCGGCCAGGTGCTGCTGCGCAAAGTCCTGGGCCACGCGCTGCAGCCGTTCATTGAACAGCTGCGCCAGGCTGCGGCCGATCTGGCCGTGCACCAGCGTCAGCATCTCGCCCTCGCCGTCGAAGCCGCCGCTGTAATAGTCGCCCACCACTTCGTCGCGGAAGAAGGTCATCACCGGGCCGTGCGGGCGCCAGCGGAAGGCCTTGGCCACCATCAGGCGGTAGCGGTTCATCGGCCGCAGCTCGATGATGCCCAGCCGGTCCAGGTGAGCCAGGTGGCGGATGGCTTCGGCCTCGGTCAGCCGGTAGCTGCCCAGCACCTGCTCCAGCGTCCACTGGCTCATGCAGCAGATGGCCATCAGCAGCAGCTTGCGGTCGCTCACCACCGCGCGCTCCTGCTCCAGTGTCAGTTCGCGGCGCAGCGGCTGGGCATCGGCGACCTTGCGGGCGAGGTCGGCGAAGTCGGTCTTCAGCACCCGGCAAATCTCGTCGATGCGCGACAGCGGCATGTCGCCCCGGGCCAGCATGCGCTTCACGCTGGACTCGGCCAGGTTCAGCCCCTGGGCCAGATCGGCGTAGGTGAGCCCGGCTGACTTGAGCTCTGACTTGATGACCTGGACGAGCGTCTGGGTGCTGGACATGCGGGCCTCTTCCTGCGGAAAGTATCTCCATACGCTACCAGATGTCTTGATTGAATAGACTGGTACCGAATTGCAGTGCTCCTGGCGGCCGGCCTCGGCAACATCGTGGCCATGTTCAACCAAGCCCCAAGGCCTGCCATGTCTGCCGATGCCTACCCCACCCATGTTCGCCGTGACACCGCCGCCTGGCGCCTCCAGGTCTGGGTGTCGTTCGGCCTGGCCGTGTCCCTTTGCGCCATCGGCCTGGCCTGGTTGCCGGGTGATGACCTCGACCGTGCCTTCATGGTCATGGGCTATGTGTTCTGCCTGAGCACGGCGTTCGGCTTGTCGAAGTTCATCCGTGACAACCAGGGCCGCAGCGTGGACACGCCGATGTGGCGGCTGGTGGTGTGGAGCGGCTTCTTCCTGGCCATGGGCCTGACCGGCTGGGGCCTGTGGCGCATGAGCATCCAGCCCGTCTGGAAGGCCTACCTGCTGGTGGCCTGGCTGTTCCTGATCTCCAGCGTGTTCACCCTGGCCAAGACGCTGCGTGATGCCTACGACGCCGACCTGATGGCGGCCCATCTGGCTGGCCGCCGTGAAGCCTCACGCCAGGTTTGATGCCGCCTGACCTTTTCCCGCCCCATCTGACTCGTCCTTCCAAGACAGGAGCCTCTTCATGCTGCATACGTTCAAGCTCTCCCTGCTGGCCGCCAGCACCGCGGGTCTGATGGCCCTCAGTGGCCCGGCCGCTGCGCACGGCCCGTCGGCCGATCTGAGCCTCATCTCGACCCTGCCGCTGGTCATGTCGGTGGCCGCACCGGTGGGTGTGCTGTCGGCCGGCGCGGTGTTCACCGTGGTCAGCGTGCAGGCGGTGGCCGCAGGCACGGTGTGGGTGCTGGCGCGGGCGTCTGATGGCGTGCGCATCAGCATCACGCTGGCCGGCACGGTGGTGTCGGGTGTGGGGGCGATGGTCTCGGTGGTGGCGCTGGGCACCGGCTGGGTCTTGTCAGAGGCCGGCCGCGCGATCTGTTTCATCCCGAACGAGATCGGCGCCTCGCTGCTGCACAACGAGGCCATCACCCGATGAGCCCGCGACCGGTCGGGCAGGTGAGGGGCCTGCGTGGTGGCCAGGCTCGGGCAGCGCTGCTGGCGCTGGTCACCGGGGTGTGGCTGCTGATGACCGTGCCGGCCGCCCATGCGGGCCGGCCGTGCGAGCAGCGCCCGCCTGCCACCGCCGACATCGAACGCGGCATGGCGCTGGCGCAGCGCACCGCGCAGAAGCTCGACGAGCGCGGCGCCGATGTGGTGGTGCTGGCCCGCGCCGGGCAAGACCTGAGCCGCTACGGCCTGACCTGGTCGCACATCGGCCTGGTCTACCGCGACCGCAGCGACGCGGCCCGACCCGTGTGGCGTGTGGTGCACAAGCTCAACCTGTGCGGCACCGACCGCGCGCAGGTGTGGCGCCAGGGGCTGGGCGAGTTCTTCATGGACCAGCCTTTCCGGTACGAGGCGGCCTTCGTGCCGCTCACGCCCGAACTGCAGCAACGCCTGCTGCCGCTGCTGCAGGACAACGCCCGCCTGGCGCAGTGGCACACGCCGCGTTATTCGATGGTGTCTTATGCCTGGGGCCAGCGTTACCAGCAAAGCAACCAGTGGGCGCTGGAGACGCTGGCCGGCGCGCTGGCCGAGGGCCCCGCAGCCGCTGCGGTCAGCCCGCCCGGCCGTGCGCAGGCCCAGGCCTGGCTGCAGGCCCAGGGCTACGAGCCCGGCGTGCTGCGCCTGGGGCCGCTGACGCGTCTGGGTGCCCGCGTCACCGCAGCCAACGTCGCCTTTGATGACCACCCGAACGCCAAGCGTTTCACCGACCGCATCGAAACCGTCACCGCCGATTCGGTGTTCACCTGGCTGGCCCGCACCGGCCGGTCCGGCCCGCTGCAAACCGTGCGCTGACCCGCTGCACGGCCTGTCAAGTTCAACGGCTACAGTGCAGACCAACGCGCCGCCAGCCCACCTACCCAGGAAGACAAGCCCGATGAGCCAAGCCCCTGCCAACGGCCACACGCATCCGAACCAGTTCGCCCTGATGGGCCAGCGCCGCTTCGCCCCGTTCTTCTGGACCCAGTTCCTCGGGGCGATGAACGACAACATCTTCAAGTTCGCGTTCACCGTGCTGGTCACTTACCACCTGTCGGTGTCGTGGCTGCCGTCGCAGATGGCCGGCCTGGTGATCGGCGCGGTGTTCATCGCGCCCTTCCTGCTGTTCTCGGCCACCTCGGGCCAGCTGGCCGACAAGTACCGCAAGGAGCTGATGACCCGCTGGGTGAAGGACCTCGAACTCTTCATCATGTGCGTGGGCATGGCCGGCTTCTTCACGGGCAGCGTGCCGGTGCTGCTGGGCTGCATCTTCCTGCTCGGCCTGCACAGCACGCTGTTCGGCCCGGTCAAGTTCGCCTACCTGCCGCAGCACCTGAATGAGCGCGAGATCACCGGCGGCAACGGCATGATCGAGATGGGCACCTTCGTGGCCATCCTGCTGGGCAATGTGGTGGGCGGTGTGCTCATCGCCCTGCCCGACATGGGCTGGCTCACCGGGGCCAAGGCCGTGGCGCTGATCTGCCTGGGTCTGGCCGTGGTGGGGCGCATCACGGCGCAGCTCATTCCCACCACCCCCGCCACCGAACCCACGCTGGTGGTGAACTGGAACCCCTTCACCGAAACCTGGCGCAACCTCAAGCTGGCGCACGGCAACCTGGTGGTGTTCCGCTCGCTGCTGGGCATCTCGTGGCTGTGGTTCTTCGGCGCGGTCTTCCTCGGCCAGTTCCCGTCGTTCGCGAAGGATGTGCTGCATGGCGACGAGCACGTGGCCTCGCTGCTGCTGGTGGTGTTTTCGGTGGGTGTGGCCACCGGCTCGCTGCTGTGTGAAACCTTCAGCCGCCGGCATGTGGAAATCGGCCTGGTGCCGCTGGGCTCGATCGGCATGTCGGTGTTTGCGGCTGATCTGTGGCTGGCCTCCAGCGGCCTGGTCGAGCCCGCCGTGCGGCACACGGTGAGCGGCTTTCTGGCGCAGACGCCGCACTGGCGCGTGCTGGCGGACCTGTTCCTGCTGTCGCTGTCGGCCGGCCTGTTCAGCGTGCCGATGTATGCGCTGATCCAGCTGCGCTCGCCGGCCTCGCACCGGGCGCGCATCATCGCGGCCAACAACATCCTCAACGCGCTGTTCATGATCGGCAGCAGCCTGGGCGTGGGCGCGCTGCTCAGCCACGGCGTGAGCATTCCGCAGGTGTTCGGCTGGCTGGCGCTGGCCAACGCAGTGGTGGCGCTGTGGATCTTCCTGCTGGTGCCCGAATACCTGCTGCGCTTCGCGGCCTGGGTGCTGTCGAACCTGGTCTACCGCTTCCGCGTGGTGGGCGACACCCACATCCCGTCGGAGGGCGCTGCCGTGCTGGTCTGCAACCACGTCAGCTTCATCGACGCGGTGCTGCTGATGGCCGCCAGCCCGCGCCCGGTGCGCTTCATGATGGACCACCGCATCTTCCGCATCCCGGTGCTGGGCTGGATGTTCCGCCTGGCCAAGGCGATTCCGGTGGCGCCGCGCGCCGAAGACCCGGCCGCGTATGACGAGGCTTTCCGCCTGGCTGACCAGGTGCTGGCCGAGGGCGATCTGCTGTGCATCTTCCCCGAAGGCGGCATCACCCGTGACGGCGAACTGCAGCCCTTCAAGGGCGGCATCATGAAGATCCTGGAGCGCCGCGCGGTGCCGGTGGTGCCGCTGGCGCTGGTCAATCTGTGGGGCTCGTTCTTCTCGCGTGTCGAGAACGGCACGGCCATGGTCCGGCCCTTCCGCCGCGGCCTGTTCAGCCCCGTCAGCCTGGTGGCTGCACCGGCCATGGCGCCGGCTGATGTGAGCCCGCAAAAGCTGCAGGACACGGTGGCCGGCCTGCTGCGTCCGCAGCTCGCCTAAAATCCGGGATTCCCCTGCCAACCCCGGCATCCACTTTCGACGAGAGCACCACCGTGTCCGCGACCATTCTGCAGAACCTCCCCGCTGGCGACCGCGTCGGCATCGCCTTCTCGGGCGGCCTGGACACCAGCGCCGCCGTGCACTGGATGCGCGCCAAGGGCGCGGTGCCCTGCGCCTACACGGCGAACCTGGGCCAGCCTGACGAAGCCGACTACGACGAGATCCCGCGCAAGGCCCTGGCCTACGGCGCCAGCATCGCCCGTCTGATCGACTGCCGCCCGCAGCTGGTGGCCGAAGGCATCGCCGCGATCCAGTCCGGTGCCTTCCACATCAGCACCGGCGGCGCCACCTACTTCAACACCACACCGCTGGGCCGTGCCGTGACCGGCACCATGCTCGTGGCCGCGATGAAGGAAGACGGCGTCAACATCTGGGGCGACGGCTCGACCTACAAGGGCAACGACATCGAGCGCTTCTACCGCTACGGTCTGCTGGTGAACCCGGCGTTGAAGATCTACAAGCCGTGGCTCGACCAGACCTTCATCGACGAGCTCGGTGGCCGCAAGGAAATGAGCGAATACCTCATCGCCAACGGCTTCGACTACAAGATGAGCGTGGAGAAGGCCTACAGCACCGACTCCAACATGCTGGGCGCCACCCACGAGGCCAAGGACCTGGAGTTCCTGAACGCCGGCATGCACATCGTCAAGCCCATCATGGGCGTGGCCTTCTGGCGTGACGACGTGGTGGTGAAGGCCGAGACGGTCTCGGTGCGCTTCGAAGAAGGCGTGCCGGTGGCCCTGAACGGCCAGTCCTTCCCGAATGCCGTGGCCCTGTTCGAGGAAGCCAACCGCATCGGTGGCCGCCACGGCCTGGGCATGTGCGACCAGATCGAGAACCGCATCATCGAAGCCAAGAGCCGCGGCATCTATGAAGCCCCGGGCATGGCGCTGCTGCACATCGCCTACGAGCGTCTGGTCACCGGCATCCACAACGAAGACACCATCGAGCAATACCGCATGAACGGCCGCAAGCTGGGCCGCCTGCTGTACCAAGGCCGCTGGTTCGACTCGCAATGCATGATGCTGCGTGAGTCCGCCCAGCGCTGGATTGCCCGCGCCGTGACCGGCGAAGTGACGCTGGAGCTGCGTCGTGGCAACGACTACTCCATCATGGACACGCAGAGCGACAACCTGACCTACAAGCCGGAACGCCTGAGCATGGAAAAGGTGGAAGGCGCCTTCACGCCGGCCGACCGCATCGGCCAGCTGACCATGCGCAACCTCGACATCGCCGACACCCGCGACAAGCTGGGCATCTACAGCAAGGTCGGCCTGCTGGGCACCGCTGAAAGCAGCATCGGCCTGATCTCGGCACCTGACGCCGAGTGAGGTCGGCGCACGCCGGATGAAGGGGCCCTGCGGGGCCCCTTTTTCATGGCCCGGTGGCGCATGGGGTGGCTGGGTCGGTATCGTCTGGCGATACTTCATTGGTGAAAGGGCGGGCTGCGGTGCCCGCTCACCTAGAGTGGCGACGTGTTGAACCACTGCGTGCCCTGATGGCGCGTTGACACCTTGAACCAACTCACCCGTTCCCCGTTGCGCCGGTTTTGCTCCACCTTGTGTGCTGCGATGTCGCTGAGTGCCGTGCTGGCGCTGCCGGCCACAGCCGTTCCTCTCGCTGCGCCCTCTGCGCCCGACCTGGCCACCACCGACGGCTTCCGCCGCACCTGCGCCGCCCAGCCGGTGAATGCCGATGTGCTGCGCACCGACGATGAGCGCCTGGCCTGGGCGATCTGCCGTGATGTGGACCAGGTGCGCCAGCTCAGCACCTGGGCGCGCCGGGGCCTGGCCCGGATCAACCACCTGCAACCGGAAGATCAAGCGGCCGTGGTGGCCGAGGTTGAACGCAAGATGGATGAGGTGCGAGCTGAGATGCGCCGCACCCGCTTGCAGCTGGAGCGTGTGCAACTGGGCGCGGGCCGTTCCTTGCGCATCGCACCGGGCCAATGGCAGGTCGATCTCGACGGCGACGGTGAACTCAGCGTCTGGGAGCGGCACTTCTTCGCCCTGCCGAAACGCCGCCACGGTGAGCCGCAGTTCGGCATGCCCAGCGACGATGCCGGGCATTACGAGCGCCACTACGACCTGAACGCCGTGATCGACCTCGACCAGAGCGATGTGCTGTGGGCGCTGTCGTACCACCAGTTCATCGAAGGCCTGTTGATCAACATTCGTGCGTTCGATGTGGACCTGCAGCGGCGTGAGCTGGTGCTGGCCCGGCCGGCCTTGCTGCGCCAGGCCCACGGCCTGATCGGTCGCGGCCTGGCCACCTCGGGCCGTCTGCGCGACGCGGTGCTGGCTGAAACCGACGACCAGAACGAATGGATCAGCCACCCGCGGCAGGTGAACAGCGTGTTCCCGATTCCGCTGGAAGCGGCCGACTTCACCACCTGGCGCGTGATGCTGGATCAGGTGGGTGTGCTGTGGCATGGCCGGCATCTGCTGCCCACCACGGCAGGCGCCGGCGGTTTGCTGGGCAGCCTGGCGCCGGTGTGCCCTGCCGGCCAGGGGCTGGACATCGCGAAGCTGTACTTGCAGCCGCCGCCTGCGGGCACCCGCGCCAGCTTGAACCGCCTGCCGGCTGCGTTGACGACGATGTGCCGCAAGGTGGACGCAGCACATCCGCTGTCGCCGCTGCCCGGACGCCTGGAGCGCGACACCGCCGGGGCCACGGGGATGTCAGCGTTGCGCTACCTGTACTGGGTGAACTGAGGAATCACCGGCCGAACAAGGCCCGTACGGCGCGTGCCACGGCGGAGGCCGCGGCACGCGCCGCCGCCTTCACTCGGCCCACCGTCTGCCAGACGGCGCTGGCACGCACGCGGGCCAGTAGCCCGTCTTTCCAGGTCGTCCAGCGGCCGTGCCAGCGCGCGAACCAGGGCATCTGCATCAGGGCGGGCTGGGTGAGCGAAAAGATGCGCGCCAGCAGCGCCGTGCCCACCAGCTTGGCCGCCACGATGACCAGCGCGCCCAGCACGCCGCGGCCCTGGCTGATCAGCCACAGCGCCAGCAGCTTGACCGGCAGCAGCAGCAGGCTGGGCAGCACCAGCAGTGCCAGGGCGGCCCAGGGCGGCAGGCTGCGCACCCAGCTTTCGATCCAGCGGAAGCCCGGCCAGCGGCCGATGCGCGCCAGCAGGCGCTGCAAGGGTTCCCAGCCCCATTCCTCGAACAGGATGACCAGGGCCAGCGGCCATTGCCACAGGGCATTTAGCCAGCGCCGCCAGCGGGGGGCTGGCGGGGAGGGCTGCGGTGTTGGCGTCTGTGTTGGCGGCTGTGTTGGCGTTGGTGGCCGGGGGGGCGGCAGGTTCATGGGCCCGATCCTATCCCCCTGGCCGCATCAGCCCTGTTCGCTGACGTTGATGCTGGCGGGTGCGGGTGCGGTTGCGGTTGCGGTTTCCGGTGCCTCGGCTGCAGGGGCGTCGTCCAGGCAAGCCAGCAGGTCCGTCAGCCAGCCACGCAGCGTTTCGCCGCGCAGCAGCCGGGGCACGCTGCCCAGCACCTCGGCAGGCGCTGCGGTGCGATCGGCGCTCTCGGCCAGGTCCAGGGCGCTCAAGTCCAGCGGGTCGAGCGCGGCGCGCATCGCGGCCAGTGAGCCCGTGGCCAGGCACTGCAGCACCGGCACTTCACGCTGGGCACGGCCTGCCCGCACGCGACGCAGGCGGCGCAGCAGCACCGCGCTGCTCCACGGTCGGTCGAGGTGCAGCACCAGCGGACGCACGTTGTTCAGGCCGATGCGCGGCTCGGCGCCCGGCACGCCGTCGGCCACCAGCAGCACCTGTGCATCGGGCGCATCGCGGAAGGCGCGCGCTGCTGCATCCGCCTGCCGGGGCGAGCTGGCGCTGGGCAGTGCCTGCACCGGCAGCCCTTGCGCCTGCAGTGCTTGTGCCAGCGCGGGCAGGCTGTGGCCAGCACCGCTGAAGACGATCACGCGGGTGGTGCCGGCGTCGAGCGCTGCGCGCAGCAAGCCGGGCAGTGCGGCGGTGCTGGCCGCTTCGCTCAGGTGCAGCAGGCCCAGCACCTGGCGTTGCAGCGCCAGTTGTTCGGTGTCGCTGAGGAAGCCGCTGCGTTGCCAGCGGGCCAGTTGGGCGGCGATCTGCGTCAGTCCGGTCTGGTGCGTCTCGGCTTGTTCCGCCGACAAGGTGCAGTCTGCGGTGGCGCTGGTCCAGCCGGGCCACTGTTCGGCCACGTCGGCAAAGCGGCGCTGCAGCAGCAGCGGCGCCAGCGCGTCGATGTCGCCGTGTTCCAGCCAGTCGGCCAGGGCGCCCTGGCGCAGGCGGTCGACCGTGTGCAGCAGCGCTTCGGCCTGGGCACGCTGGCCCGGCTGCGGGCCGAGCAGATGGGCGTCGGCCACGGCCCACAGCCAGGTGGTGGTGTTCAGGTGCTGCGGCACGCCGCGGTTGCTGCCGCGCACATCGGCCAGCAGCACATCGGTGGCGGTGGCGCTGGCCACGGCTTGGGCATCATCGGCATCGAGCCAGGTGATGGGGGCTGGCGTGGTGGTCGCGTCAGCAGCATTGCTGAAGTGGGTGGTCTGCGCTGCAGACAAGGCAGCTTGCCACTGCGGCCAGGCCGAAGCCGGGGCCAGCACGGTCAGGCCGGCGGCGCCGAAGTGGCGCTGCACCAGGGTCCAGGCCAGGGCCAGCGGCGCTTCGATCTGCAGGGCCGGCTCGTCGGCCAGCACGCAGGCACCGACGCAGGCCGCGAAGAAGGCCGCTTCCAGCTGGCAGGGGCGCAGCGGGTGATGGGCCTCGGCCGAGGCTTGGGCGATGGCGTCGAGCCCGTGCGGGTACTGCGCTTCCAGGTGGTCGATGCGCTGGCGCAGATCGCTGTGGGCGGCCACATGCGCCCACACGGCATCACTCACTTCCAGTGGATGGCCGAGGCGCGCGGCCAGGGCCAGCAATTCACTCAGGCCGTCGGCGTCGTTCAGGCGCAACTGGCCGCGATCGTCCTGCCAGCGGCTCACGGCCTGCAGCAGGGTGTCGGGGCAGTGGCTGCCCGCCTGCCAGGCCAGACGCCGGCGGATGCCGTCGACCAGGGTGATGCTGCTGTGGGCGGGGGCCGGCGGGGCTGGGGGCGCTGCGGGCGCAACGTCGGCTTCCGCTTCGGGCGCCGGGGGAGCGGCCTCATCGGCGCCTTGGCGCGCGGTGGGCTCTGCAGCCACGACCACTGCCTCCAGTGCGCCGTTGTCGGCGTCTGCCGCGGCCGTGACCGTGGCGACAGGCAGCTCGGCGGCAACCTCGGTGGTCTGCTCGGCGGTTGCGGCCCTGCGGCCTCGCTGGCGTGGGCGTGCGGCGGGCTTGGGCGCCGCCTCGGGTGCCGCAGTCACCGCGCGGGCGAGCTCGGCGGCTGGCTCAGGCAGCGGCTCAACCGCCGCTTCAACCGCCACATCAACCGCCGCACCAACCGCCACATCAACCACGGCAGCGGCCACGTCAGCCTCGGTCGCCTCTGGAGCCACTTTGGC
Source organism: Ideonella margarita (assembly GCF_038066635.1). Taxonomy (NCBI): domain Bacteria; kingdom Pseudomonadati; phylum Pseudomonadota; class Betaproteobacteria; order Burkholderiales; family Sphaerotilaceae; genus Ideonella; species Ideonella margarita. Next base: position 47,864 of record NZ_JBBUTI010000016.1, read on the forward strand.
CGCGGGCTTCTTGCGCGCCGGACGCGCCGGCTTGCTCACCTTGGGCGTGGCGGCGGCCGCCTTCGCCGGCTTGACCGCTTTGGTGGTGTCGCCGGTCTTGGCGGCCTTCGTGGCCTTCGTGGCTTTTGCCGCCGGTGTCGCCGGTGTCACCTTGGCCGACTTGCGCGCCGGGCTGGCCTTGGCAGCTGGCTGATCGCTGGCGGGCGTGGTGCTCAGGTCATCGGCCGGCGTGGCCGGGTTGGCAGCAGGCTGCGCCGACGGGCGGCGGCGGGAGGAAGTCGCCATGGGCGGTGTGGTTCCGTGGTGGTTGGGCGTGCGCGCGCTGCGGGTTCTTCAGCAGGTGCGAGGGGCACGCCGGGCGCGGCACCGGGCCGGCGCTGCCGGTGGGTGCCGCGAACGCGAAAGCGGGGTCAGACGCCGCGGGCGCGGTCGGCTGCGAACTGGCGGCGGAAGTCGGCGAAGGTGCCGGCGTCGAGTGCGGCGCGCACTTCGCTCATCAGGTTCAGGTAGTAATGCAGGTTGTGGATGGTGGCCAGCATCGGGCCGAGCATCTCGCCGCAGCGGTCCAGGTGGTGCAGGTAGGCCCGGCTGAAGCCGCCGCCGTTGCTGTCACCGGCGCAGGCGTAGCAGCTGCAGGTCTCGTCGATCGGGCGGTGGTCGGTCTTGTGCCGCGCATTGCGGATCTTCAGGTCGCCGAACCGCGTGAACAGGTGGCCGTTGCGGGCATTGCGGGTGGGCATCACGCAGTCGAACATGTCGACGCCGCAGGCCACGCCTTCCACCAGGTCTTCAGGCGTGCCCACGCCCATCAGGTAGCGTGGCTTGTTGGCCGGCAGCCGGTGCGGCGTGTGCGCCATGATGCGCAGCATCTCTTCCTTCGGCTCGCCGACGCTGACGCCGCCCACGGCATAACCCGGCAGGTCCATCTCGACCAGGGCCTGCAGCGATTCGTCGCGCAGGTGCTCGAACATGCCGCCCTGCACGATGCCGAACAGCGCGTTGGGGTTCTCCAGACGCTCGAATTCGTTGATGCAGCGCTTGGCCCAGCGGCGGCTCAGCTCCATCGAGAAGCGTGCTTCCTTCTCGGTGGTGAGGTGGCCCTTGACCTCATACGGCGTGCACTCGTCGAACTGCATGACGATGTCGGAGTTCAGCACCGTCTGGATCTGCATGCTCACTTCGGGCGTCAGGAACAGCTTGTCGCCGTTCACCGGCGAGGCGAAGCGCACGCCTTCCTCGCTGATCTTGCGCATCTCGCCAAGCGACCAAACCTGGAAGCCGCCCGAGTCGGTCAGGATGGGCTTGTTCCAGCGCTCGAAGCCGTGCAGGCCGCCGAAGGACTGCATCACGTCCAGGCCCGGGCGCATCCACAGGTGGAAGGTATTGCCCAGGATGATCTGCGCGCCCATGTCGTGCAGCGAGCGCGGCAGCACGCCCTTGACGGTGCCGTAGGTGCCCACCGGCATGAAGATCGGCGTTTCGACAACGCCGTGGTTCAGGGTCAGGCGGCCGCGACGGGCATGGCCGTCGGTCTTGAGCAGGTCAAACTGGAGCATGGCGTGATTGTCGCCCAGCGCCGGTCGGCGCGGGCGGATCAGAAAGGTGGGTGGGCAGGGGCGTCAGCGGCGCTGCAGCAGCATCGCGTCGCCGTAGCTGAAGAAGCGGTAGCGGGCCTCGATGGCATGCCGGTACAGGCCCATCACATGGGCATGCCCGGTGAAGGCGCTCACCAGCATCATCAGCGTGCTCTTGGGCAGGTGGAAGTTGGTCACCAGCGTGTCCACCACCTTGAACCGGAAACCGGGGGTGATGAAGATGTCGGTTTCGCCGCTGCACGGGCGGTCCAGCCCCTCGCGGGAGGCGGTCTGCACGGCAGCTGATTCAAGCGCGCGCAGCGTGGTCGTGCCCACCGACACGATGCGACCGCCGGCAGCCCGCGTGGCCCGGATGGCGTCGACCGTCTCCTGGCCCACCTCGAACCATTCACTGTGCATCTTGTGCTCAGCCAGGTTCTCGGTGCGCACCGGCTGGAAGGTGCCGGCACCCACGTGCAGCGTGACACGCGCCGTGCCGATGCCGCGCTCGGCCAGTCGGGCCAGCAGGGCTTCGTCGAAATGCAGCGCCGCCGTCGGGGCCGCCACGGCACCGGGGGTGCGGGCGAACACGGTCTGGTAGCGCTCGGCGTCTTCCGGGGCGTCGTCGTGGCTGATGTAAGGCGGCAGCGGCACATGGCCGCAGCGCTCCAGCAGCGCGAAGGGGTCACCGGCCACCTGCAGGTGGAACAGCGAGCCGTCGGGGCCGCCGCGGCCCAGCACCAGCGCCTCGAAGGGCTCGGGGCCGTCGGTGCCCAGGCGCACAGTGCTGCCGGGCTTGGGCGATTTGCTGGCGCGGATGTGGGCGAGCATCTCGCCGGCGTCGTTGCCCTGGCGGGGCAGCACGCGCTCGATCAGCGCCTCGACCGAGCCGCCGGTCTGCTTTTCACCGTGCAAGCGAGCCTTCAGCACCCGGGTGTCGTTGAACACCAGCAGGTCGCCGGGCTGCAGCAAGTCGGGCAGGCTGCGAAAGACGAGATCGTGGGGTTGATTGCCGCGGCCATCCAGCAGGCGGGAGCCGCTGCGTTCGGTGGCCGGGTGCTGCGCGATCAGTTCTGGCGGCAGCTCGAAGTCAAAGTCGTTCAGGGTGAACGACGGCGTCAGGGCAGAGGTCATGGCTTGCAGGCTTCACCGGCCTTCAAGTGGATACAGCCCGTGATTGTTCCACGGGCTGCAAGCCCGTGCTCAGCGCATTGGTGCAGCCGCGGTGGCCGTGGTGGCGGGGTTCTGGGCGCTGCCGGGCAGCTGCTGGCGGTCAGAGCGGTCCCAGGCCCAGGCGAAGGCGACGCTCAAACCGAGCACCAGGGCCATCAGGGTCAACAAACGGGCAACGATGCGCATGGCAGAAGGGCAGAAGAGGAATCACGACAGGACGGACGGCAACCTTGGGCGGCGTGGCAACAAGCCGGCACACACCCGAGGCATCGCGCTGATTGTCTCTTCTGACACGAGGCTTTCAAGTGGTGGTTCGCGAGTTTTGGCAATGTCTGTCAGCAGATGTGGCGGGCCGTCCACGGGGCTCTCATCGCCTGCCAAGTTGGTCACGATTGAAACTGCCCGGGCGCAGTGCGCTTCAAGCCACGGAGGCGCGGCGAGAATGCACCCATGCCCGCCGTCAAACGCACCGCCACCGCCGCTGAAACGCCCGCCGCCAAGTCGGCCGGCGCTGCCCGTTCGGCGCCGGCCAAGGCGCTGGACCGGCTGGGGCTGACCACGCCCATCGCGCTGGCGCTGCACCTGCCGATGCGCTACGAGGACGAAACCCGCCTGGTGCCCATCGCCGAGGCGCAAGCCGGGCGCAGCGCGCAGGTGGAAGGCACGGTCACCGATTGCCGGGTGGAGTTCCGCCCGCGCCGGCAGCTGGTGGCCCATCTGCAGGACGATGCCGGCGACGAGCTGGTGCTGCGTTTCGTGAACTTCTATCCCTCGCACCAGAAGGCGCTGGCCGCCGGGCAGCGCGTGCGCGTGCGGGGCGAGGTGCGCGGCGGCTTTTTCGGCCGCGAGATGGTGCACCCGCAGTTCCGAGGCGTGGGCGAAGACACGCCGCTGGCCACCGAGCTCACGCCGGTCTACCCGGCCAGTGCGCAGCTGCCGCAGGTGTATCTGCGCAAGGCGGTGGCGGCGGGGCTGCGGCGGGCCGATCTGTCGGAAGTTCTGCCGCGCGACGCCGTGCCGGCCGGGCTGCCCTCGCTGCGTGAAGCGCTGTTTTTCCTGCATCAGCCGCCGGCCAGCGCCGGGCTGGCCACGCTGGAAGACCAGAGCCACCCCGCTTGGCAGCGCCTGAAGTACGAGGAATTGCTGGCGCAGCAGCTCTCGCAGATGCAGTCGCGCCGCGAGCGTGCCCGGCTCAAGGCGCCGGTGCTGACGCGGCGGGGCGGCGGTCTGCACGACCAGCTGCTGGCCGCCTTGCCCTGGGGCCTGACCGGCGCGCAGCAGCGCGTGGGCGACGAGATCGCGGCCGATCTGGCGATTGACCAGCCGATGCACCGCCTGCTGCAAGGCGATGTGGGCGCCGGCAAGACCGTGGTGGCTGCGCTGGCCGCCGCCGTTGCGATGGACGCCGGCTGGCAGTGCGCGCTGATGGCGCCGACCGAAATCCTGGCCGAGCAGCACTTTGCCAAGCTCGTGCAATGGCTGGAGCCGCTGGGCGTGACGGTCGCCTGGCTCACCGGCCGCCGCAAGGGCAAGGCCCGCCAGGCCATGCTCGACAAAGTCGCCAGCGGCGAGGCCGGGCTGGTGGTGGGCACGCACGCGGTCATCCAGGACGATGTGCACTTCGCCAAGCTGGGTCTGGCCATCGTCGACGAGCAGCACCGCTTCGGCGTGGCCCAGCGGCTGACGCTGCGCCACAAGCTGCAGGCCGGTGAAGCCACCGGCGGCCTGCAGATGGAGCCGCACCTGCTGATGATGAGCGCCACGCCCATCCCGCGCACCCTGGCGATGACTTACTACGCCGACCTGGAGGTCTCGACCATCGACGAGCTGCCGCCCGGCCGCACGCCCATCGTCACCAAGCTGATTGCCGAGAGCCGCCGGCTGGAGGTCATCGAGCGCATCCGCGACGAGGTGGTGAAAGGCCGGCAGGTGTACTGGGTCTGCCCGCTGATCGAGGAAAGTGAATCCGAGGGCGACGGCCGCGGCAAGCCCTTGTCGGAGCTGAGCAATGCGACGCAGACCCATGCCGACCTCACGGCGGCGCTGCCCGAAGTGGGGGTGGGCCTGCTGCACGGCCGCATGCCGCCGGCCGAGAAGGCAGCGGTGATGGCCCAGTTCAGCGGCGGGCAGATGGGTGTGCTGGTGGCCACCACGGTGATCGAGGTGGGCGTGGACGTGCCCAACGCCAGCCTGATGGTGATCGAGCACGCCGAGCGTTTCGGCCTGGCCCAGTTGCACCAGCTGCGCGGCCGGGTGGGGCGCGGCGCGGTGGCCAGCGTGTGCGTTCTGATGTTCTCCAACCCGCTGTCGGAAACCGGCAAGCAGCGCCTGAAGGCGATGGCGGAAACCAACGACGGCTTCGAGATTGCCCGGCGCGACCTCGACATCCGCGGCCCCGGCGAGTTCATGGGTGCCCGGCAGTCGGGCGATGCCCTGCTGCGTTTTTCCGATCTGGCCGAGGACAGCGGCCTGCTGGAGCTGGCCCGCGAGGTGGCGCCGCGCCTGCTCGATGCCCATCCGGGGGCAGCGAAGGCGCAGGTGGCGCGCTGGCTGGGTGCGCGGGCCGAGTTCCTGAAGGCCTGATCGAGCATTGGCGGCCTTGTCGGGTGCTGCCACTCAGGGTTCGGGTTTGTGCTCCCATGAGCAGGGGATGTGAGGCGCCCCGACGGCTCTGGATACTGGCCGCGGATCACACCCACAAGGAACCTGACCATGACCCGCTTTCCTCTTCGCGCTGCGGCCCTGGCTGCTCTGCTGGCCTGTACCTCAGGCCTGGCGCTGGCTGCCAAGCCCGCCGACGACCACCCTGCCGTGCAGCGTGCACTGGCCCAGTTGAGTGCCGCTGCATCGTCTGATGCGCGCGTCAGCAGCGCCGACGCCTTCTCCCCCGTGGACCTCGTGGTTGATGCCGACGGTACCGAGCACGTGCGCCTGAACCGCAGCCACCAGGGTCTGCGCGTGATCGGTGGTGACGTGGTGGTGCACAGCGCTGCCGGTGGCCGCCTGATCGACGTGAGCCGCCAGCAGGCCCAGGTGCTGACGCTGAGCGTCAAGCCCACCGTGAAGGCCGATGCTGCCGCCAAGTCAGCGCTGGCCAAGTTTGGTCATTTCGACGGCCAGATCGTCGGCAAGGAACTGGTGATCCACGCCCGCACCGCGGATGCGCGCCTGGCCTGGGACGTGCAGGTGCACGGCGTGCGAGCCGACGGCACCCCGAGCGAAGCCCACCTGCTGATCGACGCCCGCACCGGCGCGCTGATCGACCGCTGGGACGACATCCACACCGCCGACGCGGTGGGCACGGGCAGCACGCTGTACTCCGGCGTCGTGCCGCTGCACGGCAACCTGAACAACAAGGGCACCAAGTACAGCCTGGAAGACCTGACCCGCGGCGGTCACACCGTCAAGGACATGGCCAACGCCACCAGCGGCGGCAAGGTCATGAAGGATGCGAACAACGCCTGGGGCAACGGCTTGAAGACCGACAAGCAGACCGCTGCTGCCGACGCCGCCTACGGCCAGAACACCACCTGGGACTACTACCTCAACGTGCTGGGCCGCAGCGGCATTGCCAACGACGGCAAGGGCGCCTATTCCCGCGTGCACTACAGCAGCAACTACGACAACGCCTTCTGGAGCGACGCCTGCTTCTGCATGACCTACGGCGACGGCAGCTTCTTCAACCCGCTGGTGTCGCTGGATGTGGCGGGCCACGAAATGACCCACGGCGTGACATCGCGCACCGCCGGCCTGATCTACTCGGGTGAGTCGGGTGGCCTGAACGAAGGCACCTCGGACATCTTCGGCTCCATGGTCGAGTACTACGCGGCCAATGCCAATGACCCGGGTGACTACGACATCGGCGAGGAAATCTCCAAGACCGCCGGCAAGGCGCTGCGTTACATGAACAAGCCGAGCCGCGACGGCTCGTCCGCCGACTGCTGGTACTCGGGCGTGGGCAACATCGACGTGCATTACTCGTCGGGCGTGGCCAACCACTTCTTCTTCCTGCTGGCCGAAGGCACGGCACCGTCTGGCCTGCCGGCCTCGCCTACCTGCCAGGCGGGTGACACGCGCGTGGCCACGGGCTCGGGCAGCCTGACCGGCATCGGCCGCGACAAGGCCGCGAAGATCTGGTACCGGGCCCTGACGGTCTACATGACCGCCAGCGAAACTTACGCCAAGGCCCGCACCGACACGCTGAAGGCCGCGGTTGACCTGTACGGCGCCGGCTCCACCGAAGCGCTGGCCGTGGCCGCCGCCTGGACGGCCGTCAACCGTCCGTGATCGTCGGCTGATTCAGCCAGGGGCCGCGATTGTCTGCACAATCGCGGCATGACCCTGACTGAACTTCGATACATCGTGGCCGTGGCGCGGGAGCGCCATTTCGGCCGCGCTGCAGAAGCCTGCTTCGTTTCCCAGCCCACCTTGTCGGTGGCCATCAAGAAGCTGGAAGAAGAGCTCGACGTGAAGATCTTCGAGCGCGGTTCCAGCGAAGTCTCGATGACCCCGCTCGGTGAGGCCATCGTCCGCCAGGCCCAGAGCGTCATCGAGCAGGCCCAGGGCATCCGTGAAATCGCCAAGCGTGGCAAGGACCCCCTGGCCGGCCCGCTGCGCCTGGGCATCATTTACACGATCGGCCCCTACCTGCTGCCCGAGCTGGTGAAGAACGCCATCGAGCAGACGCCGCAGATGCCGCTGATGCTGCAGGAGAACTTCACCGTGAAGCTGCTCGACATGCTGCGCACCGGCGAGATCGACTGCGCCATCATGGCCGAGCCCTTCCCCGATACCGGCCTGGCCCTGGCGCCGCTCTACGACGAGCCCTTCATGGTGGCCATGCCCGCCAGCCATCCGCTGGCCGGGCGCAGCCACATCAGCTCGCAGGAGCTGAAGCAGGAAACCATGCTGCTGCTGGGCACCGGGCACTGCTTCCGCGACCATGTGCTCGAGGTCTGCCCCGAGTTCGCGCGCTTCTCCAGTGACACCGAGGGCATCAAGAAGAGCTTTGAGGGCTCATCCCTCGAAACCATCAAGCACATGGTGGCCTCGGGCATGGGCATCACGGTGGTGCCGGGCCTGTCGGTGCCGGCCACGCCGCAGCCCCACCTGGTGCATGTGCCCTTCGAGGCACCGGTGCCGATGCGCCGGGTGGTGCTGGCCTGGCGGCGCAGCTTCACCCGCTACGAGGCCATCGCGGCGCTGCGCAACGCCATCTACGCCTGCGCGCTGCCGGGCGTGGTTCGCCTGAGCGCCTGAGCGGCCTTCAGGTGCTGCGCTTGAAGCCGGCCAGCACCACACCCGCCACCACGAACAGGCTGCCGAAGGTGCGGTTCAGCCAGCTGATCTGGCGCGGCGTGCGCAGCAGGCCCAGCACGCGCGCGGCCAGCGCCACATAGCCGGTCATCACGGTGCATTCGATCAGGCCGAAGGTGATGCCGATGGTCAGGTACTGCGCCAGCAGCGGCTGGTGCATGTCGACAAACTGGGGCAGCACCGCCAGCAGGAAGACCGTGCCCTTGGGGTTCAGCGCGTTCACCGTCCACCCGCGCAGGAACAGCGCCTTGCGGTGGCTGCCTGGCGCCTGGGCATCAGCGTCGGTGCTGGTGGCGTCCTGTGCCGTGATCGGGCTGGCGGGTGAGCGCCATTGCTGGATGCCCATCCACACCAGGTAGGCCGCGCCCAGCCACTTCACCACCGTGAACGCGGTTTCACTGGTGGCCAGCAGCGCACCCAGGCCCACCCCGACCACCAGCAACTGAGTCCACACCCCCACCGCCAGGCCGAAGGCGACAGCCTGGCCACGGCGGAAACCGTGGTTCAGGCCTGCGCCCATGGCCGCAATCGCACCCGGGCCGGGCGAGAGACTGACCACCAGGGTGGTCACGAAAAAGGGCAGCCAGGTTGCAAAGTCCATGGGGGGGGTGGCCCGGGCGGGCGCTTTGAGTCAGAGGCCTGGGGCAGTGTAATAGGCCCCGAACAGGCTGTAGCCCTTCAGCGGTGCGCCGCCCATCATGTCGCGGTGCATGCCTGGCAGTCGCACGCCCAGGCCGGGCGGGGTGTGCTGCAGCCGCATGCCGTGGCCCAGCGGGTTCGCTTCATCCATGAAGCTCACGGCCGTGCCCAGGTTGCCGGTGGTGCCGGCCAGCGCGTCCAGCTCGGCCGCCACGCGGGTCATGCCGGTGCCGCGTTGCAGCAGCCAGCCGCCCTGGCGGTTGGACATGAAGTTCGGCCCGATGGTGTTGGGGTTGTCGTTCGTGGCGGCGTCCACGAACAGCGCCGGCACATCGGCCCGCGTCGACACCAGCACGTTGTTGGCGATCAGGTTGTTGCGGGTGCGGTCCACGGCCGGGCTGAAGGTGCTGACGATCAGCTCACCCGCGCCCCACAGGCCGCGCTTGGGGTCGCGCATGTTGCCGATGGCCGTGTTGCCGACGACCCGGTTGTCGCTGGCATCGAAGACGATGATGCCGGCCCCGTCGTTGCCCCAGACCACGTTGTTCTCCACCACATTGCGGTCGCACCACTGGTCGATCTGGATGCCGTTGCCGTCATAGGCGATCCGGTCGTGGTTGGCGTAGGAAAAGTTGTAGCGAATGATGTTGTCATCGCCGCTGTTCTCGGCCGCATCCTTGGCATAGAGGTGGATGCCCGAGGTGCCGCCGATGGCCATGCCGTTGCCGGTGGTGGTGTTGTATTCGACCAGGTAGTTCGAGGCGTTCAGCTCGATGCCGTGGTGGCCGTTGTTGCGGATCAGGTTGCCGGCGATGCGGGTGCGGTCGGTGGGCGAGGCATTCACCAGGCCGATGCCGATGCCCCCGGTGCGGTGGCCCTCGATCAGGTTGTTCGTGATCTGGTGGCCGGTGCCGGCGCCATCACTGATCGACAGACCCTGGTCGGAGTTGCGCAGCGTGTTGTGGTCGATGGTCAGGTGATGGCTGCCGCGACGCACGACGACCGAGGCCCACGGCGAGCCGTCCACCACCATGTTCTTCAGCTTCACGTAGGCGGCGCCCTGGAAGTCGATGGCGCTGCCGATGATGGGCGGCTGTGTCGCCAGGGCGGCGCGCACCGTGATGGGTTGCGCGGCCGTGCCCTGGGAGGTGATGGTGACCGGGCCGGGCTGGTTGCCCGGGCCGACCAGCACCACCGAGCCGGGTGGCAGGTTGGCCCAGGGGACGTCCATCAGCCGGGAGATCTGGATGGCGCCTGCGGGCATGGGGTTGACCGGGCCGACGGCGACCGTGACAGGGGTGGTCTGGCCGTGCGAGGCCGCTCCTGAGAGGAGCAGTGCGATGGCCATGAACACGGGACGGATGGTGGTGGTGAAGCGGAAGTGCATGGCAGTGAAGGTCCGGTTGGAGCGGCCGGGTTGGCCGCCAGCCCGGGTTATCGGGGCACGCCGGTCCGGCCGAAGCGACCGCTTGTAAGGAGCGGTGTGGAAACGTCAGGCGTGTTGCAACACCTCGGCGAGAATCACCGCCAACCCGATTCCTGAAGGCCGCTTGCGGCCGCGCCGCCATGTCCCGAGCCAAAACCGTCTACACCTGCCAGGACTGCGGCGGCACCAGCCCGCGCTGGCTGGGCCAGTGCCCGCACTGCAAAGCGTGGAATACGCTCGAAGAAGGGGTCGCAGAGCCTGTTTCCGGCACCGCAAAGAACCGTTTTCAGGCTTTGGCCAAAAGCCAGCCGGTGACCACGCTGAGCGAGATCGAGGCCACCGACATCGACCGCACCCCCACTGGCATCGACGAGCTCGACCGGGTGCTGGGCGGCGGCATCGTTGAAGGCGGTGTGGTGCTGATCGGCGGCGACCCGGGTATCGGCAAGAGCACTTTGTTACTCCAGGCGGTCGATGCGCTGGCGAACAGAGTGAAGGTGCTCTATGTCACAGGTGAAGAATCCCCCGCACAGGTCGCCCTGCGCTCCCGGCGTCTGGGGCTGAGCGGTACATCGGTGCGGGTGCTGGCCGAGATCAGCCTGGAGAAGATCCTCGCCACCATCGAGGCCGAGCAGCCGGCTTTCTGCGTGATCGATTCGATCCAGACGCTGTATTCCGAGCAGCTCAGCTCGGCCCCGGGCTCGGTGGCACAGGTGCGTGAATGCGCGGCGCAACTCACCCGCACGGCCAAGGCCGGTGGCTGCGCCATCGTGCTGGTGGGCCACGTGACCAAGGAAGGTGCGCTGGCCGGGCCGCGCGTGCTGGAACACATCGTCGACACGGTGCTGTATTTCGAGGGCGATACCCACAGCAGCTTCCGCCTGGTGCGCGCCATCAAGAACCGCTTTGGCGCGGTGAACGAGATCGGCGTGTTCGCGATGACGGAAAAGGGCTTGAAGGGTGTCAGCAACCCCAGCGCCATCTTTCTCTCGACCCATGCCGAGCCGGTGCCGGGCGCATGCGTGCTGGTGACGCTGGAGGGCACCCGCCCGCTGCTGGTGGAGATTCAGGCGCTGGTGGATGCCGGTGGCCCCAGCCCGCGCCGCTTGAGCGTGGGCCTTGACCGTGACCGGCTGGCCATGCTGCTGGCTGTGCTGCACCGGCATGCCGGCGTGGCCTGCATGGACCAGGACGTGTTTGTCAACGCGGTGGGCGGTGTGCGCATCAGCGAGCCCGCGGCCGACCTGGCCGTCCTGCTGGCCATTCAAAGCTCGCTGCGCGGCAAGGCCCTGCCACGCGGCTTCATCGCCTTTGGCGAGGTGGGCCTGGCCGGCGAGGTGCGCCCGGCGCCCCGCGGCCAGGAGCGCCTGAAGGAAGCCGCCAAGCTGGGTTTCAGCGTGGCCGTCGTGCCGAAAGCCAATGCGCCCAAGAAACCGATCGAAGGGCTGACCATCCATGCGGTGGAACGCATCGAGCAGGCCATCGATGCCCTGCGTGACCTGGTCGCCAACCACTGAAGACATGAGCAAGACCCTCTATACCCTGCTGGGCGTGCCGCGTGACGCGGACGCCGAGGTCATCCGTGACGCCGTGAACCGCCGTCGGGCGCTGCTGGCCCCCGACGACAGCGCGGGCGCCCTGGCGCTGCGCGAGGCCTGGAGCACGCTGGGCCACCCGCAGCGCCGCGCTGCTTATGACGCCTCGCTGCACCACCTGGCGCAGCAGGCTGATGCCGTGGCCGCAACCACGGCTACGGCCGGCGCCACTGCAGCGCGCCGCGCAAGGCGGGCGCAGCTGCCGGTGGCCGAGCCCACCGGCATCTCACCGCTGTGGTGGTGGGTGGGCGCGGCTGTGGTGCTGGCGGCGGCTGGCCTGTTCTGGCGCCAATCCCACAAGGGTGCCCAACGTGCGGCGGAACTGGCCACCCAGCAAGCGGCGGCTGGGCAAGGCGGCGCGGCCATCGCCCGGCCTGCGCTGACGCAGGTGGGCGGCGACGCCACCGCACCCGCCATGCCCACTGCACAGACGCAGTCGGCCCTCGCGGCAGCACCTGCAGCCGGCGCCCTGAGCCCGGAGGCGCTGTTCGCCGCGGTCGCGCCGTCGGTGGTGCGCATCAATGCCGCCGGTGAGGCGGGCGACGGCTCGCTGGGCTCGGGCGTCGTCATGGGCCGCGAGGAGGTGCTGACGAACTGCCACGTGGTGCGCCGCTCCAACCGGCTGAAGGTGCGCCATGCCAGCGGTGAATTCGACGCCCGCCTGCAGCTGGCCGATGAGCAGCACGACCTGTGCCGCCTCAGCGTGCCTGGCCTGGCGGCGCCGTCGGTGACGCTGGCCGGCAGCGAGCCGGTGCGGGTCGGCCAGAAGGTGTTTGCGATCGGCTCGCCGCAAGGCCTGGACCTGACGCTGAGCGACGGCCTGGTGTCGTCGCTGCGCAGCACGCCGGACGGCGAGGTGATTCAGACCACGGCGCCGGTCTCGCCCGGCTCCAGCGGCGGTGGCTTGTTCAATGAAACCGGTCAGCTGGTGGGCCTGGTCACCTTCCAGTCCACCAGCGGGCAGAACCTGAACTTCGCGGTGCCGGTGTCCTGGATCCAGCGCATGAGCGCCACGCAGCTCGGCAGTGGTGAGCGCTCGCGGGCCATGCAGATCGGCGCCAACACGCCGGACGCCGCCAAGCCCGACAGCCCGGTCAACCTGCTGGTGGGCAGCTGGCAGTGCTACGGCCCCATCACCGGCCGTGGCCTGACCATGGTGCTGGAAGCCTCGAGCCGCGTCACCGGCACCTTCGAGGGCAAGCCCTTTGCCGGCCGGTATGCGCTGCAGAACGGGGTGCTGCACCTGATGTCGGGCACCACGGCCAGTTTTCAGGTGGAAGAGTTGAAACCTGGCCGCATGGTGCTCAACAGCGGCGAGGCGCGGCGCCTGGTGTGCAGCCGCAACTGAAAGGAAACGCGATGACGACCCCCGTGATGCCCGAGCCGCCCTATTACGCGGTGATCTTCGTCAGCCACCGCATCGAGGGCGATGCCGGCTACGGCGCGATGGCTGAACGCATGGCCGAGCTGGCAGCGCAGCAGCCCGGTTACCTGGGTGTCGACAGCAGCCGCGGCGCGGACGGCGTGGGCATCACCGTGTCGTACTGGCGCTCGCTGGAAGACATTGCGGCCTGGCGCCGCGACGTTGAACACACCGCGGCGCGCGATCAAGGGCGGGCGCAGTGGTACAGCGCCTACGAGCTGCGCATCGCGCGGGTCGAGCGGGCCTACAGCTGGCAGCATGACTGACACGGCGGAACGCACAGCGGGCAGCAGCCGGCCCGGGCGCGCCTCGCAGACAATCCGGCGCTGGATGTTGGACAGGTGAACGCAATGGATGCACGATGGGGTTGGGCGCTGGCGCTGCTGGCGATGGTCACGGCGGCCTGGCAATTCGGCTTGCCCGGGCTGGCGCTGGGGGCCACGGTGGTGGTGTTCTGGCTGGTGCTGCAGTTCAGCCGCAGCCTGCGGGTGATGAAGGACGCGGGCGGCGCGCCGATGGGCAGCGTGGCCAATGCGGTGATGTTCCACGCCAAGCTGCAGGCGGGCTGGCCGATGCTCAAGGTGCTGCCGCTGGCCGGCAGCCTGGGCCGCAAGGTGAGTGACGATCCGGAGACCTGGGCCTGGCAGGACGCCAGCGGCGACAGCGTCGAGCTGGTTTTCGAGGCGGGGCGGCTGGCCCGCTGGCAGCTGGTTCGGGCCGCCACCTCGTAAAATCGATTTCTTTGGCTCTTCGACCTCAATCAACAAGGAATTCGCCATGGGCATGGACGATCGCGACGGCAAGATCTGGATGGACGGGCAGCTGGTGGACTGGCGCGACGCGAAGATCCATGTGCTGAGCCACACGCTGCACTACGGCTGCGGCGCCTTCGAGGGCGTGCGCGCCTACAACACGGCCAAGGGCACGGCGATCTTCCGCCTGCGTGAGCACACCGAGCGCCTGTTCAACAGCGCCAAGATCCTGCGCATGACGATCCCGTTCACGATGGAACAGGTCGAAGAAGCGCAGAAGCAGGTGGTCCGCGAGAACAAGCTCGAGAGCTGCTACCTGCGTCCGCTGACCTGGATCGGCTCCGAGAAGCTCGGCGTCAGCCCCAAGGGCAACACGATCCACCTGATGGTGGCGGCCTGGGCCTGGGGTGCGTACCTCGGCGAGGAAGGCCTGAAGCGCGGCATCCGCGTGAAGATCAGCAGCTACACCCGCCACCACGTCAACATCACGATGACCCAGGCCAAGGCGGTGAGCAACTACACCAACTCCATCCTGGCCAACATGGAAGCCACGGACGACGGCTACGACGAAGCCATGCTGCTCGACGCGTCCGGCTTCGTGTCGGAAGGTGCGGGCGAGAACCTCTTCGTCATCAAGAACGGCGTGGTCTACACGCCTGACCTGTCGGCTGGCGCCCTGAACGGCATCACCCGCAACACCATCTTCCACATCTGCAAGGACCTGGGGCTGGAGCTGGTGCAGAAGCGCATCACCCGCGACGAGATCTACATCGCCGACGAGGCCTTCTTCACCGGCACCGCCGCTGAAGTGACGCCGATCCGCGAACTCGACCGCATCGAGATCGGCAGCGGCTCGCGCGGCCCGATCACCGAAAAGATCCAGGCTGCGTTCTTTGACATCGTCAACGGCCGCAACGAGAAATACGCGCACTGGCTGACCCTGGTCTGACCCCCGCGCAACGCACAAGGTACCCCATGAGCGAACAGCAGAAATCCGTCGTTGAAGTCACTGCCCAGGACCTGCACGGCCCCGGCGTGGTCTTCTGCCCGAACCCCAAGATGACCCTGTGGAGCAACCACCCCAAGGTCTACGTGGACCTGAGCCACACCGGTGAAGGCAAGTGCCCGTACTGCGGCACCGTGTACCGCCTGAAGGCGGGCGAGAAGATCTCGGCAGGCCACTGAGCCTGCGGCCGGAATCTTCCAGCTCCGGCCATCTCATGAGCCCATTGCCGCCCGAGCAGCCCGGTTTGCCCAGCCGTGAGGCGGTGCTGGCCGAGGCCCACGGCGTGCTGCTGGAAAAGCTGCAGCGCCAGGACTGCGCGCATGCGCTGCAGCGCCTGGCGCGCGCCATCACCCACCTCAGCGGCCTGCCGTGCCGTCTGCGCGTGGTGGCGGGCCAGACCGCGGTCGCGGGCTTCGATGCCGGCCATGTCGCTGGCCACACCCTGGTGGATGTGGAGCCGCTGTGCTTTGGCGGGCAGCTGCAAGGCTGGCTGTGCCTGCCTGCCGAGGGCAGCAGCCGCAGCCTGCTCGATGCCCTGCAGCCACTGATCGACACGGCTGGCTCGATGATGGCCGTCTGGCTGCAGGAATCAGATGCCGGCCCGCCGCCATCGCTGACGCTGATCCGCCAGGCCATGCGCGAGGGCGGCAGCTTCGTCTGGGAGTGGGACATTCCCACCGACGTGCTGGGCGACATCGACGAAGGCGCGGTGATGCTGGGCTACGAGGTCGGCGAGATCGGCCACACCCAGGTCGACTGGAACCGGCTCATCCACCCGGATGACCTCGACGGCATCGAGGCAGCCTACGAGGCCCACGTCAACGGCGAAGCGCCGTTCTACCGCGCGGTTTACCGGGCCAAGGCGGCCAATGGCGACTGGCGCTGGGTGGAAGAGCGCGGCCGCGTGGTCGAGCGCAATGCGCATGGCGAGCCGCTCTACATGGTCGGCACCCAGACCGATGCCACCGCGCAGGTGGCCCTGGCCGAAGCGCAGCGTGAACGCCTGGCGGCCGAGGCGGCCAGTGCCGCCAAGACCCGTTTCCTGTCGCGGGTGAGCCATGAGCTGCGCACGCCGATGAATGCAGTGCTGGGCTTCACCCAGCTGCTGCAGATGGACCCTGACCGGCGCCTCGACACCACCCAGCAGCAGCACCTGGCGCTGGTGCGCCAGGCGGGTGATTACCTGCTGGGCATCATCAGCGACCTGCTGGACCTGTCGTTGGTCGAGGGCGAGAAGTTGTCGCTGCAGGCCACGCCGGTGGCCTTGTTGCCGCTGGTGCAGGATTGCATCGCGATGGTGCGATCGCAGGCCGAGGCCGGCCAGGTGCGACTGACCGTGAGCATGCCGGACGGCCCGGCCGCAACCGCTGCGCAGGTGCTGGCCGATCGCAAGCGCCTGCAGCAGGCCCTGATCAACCTGTTGACCAACGCCATCAAGTACAACCGCGCAGACGGTGAGGTGCGGGTGGTCTTGCAGGCCGATCAAGCCGGTGCCTGGCAAGTGCAGGTGCACGACACCGGCCAAGGCATCGCGCCGCAGCAGATGCCCTTCCTGTTCGAGCCGTTCAACCGCCTCGGCCAGGCCCACGGTCCTGTGTCAGGCGCGGGCCTCGGCTTGGCGCTGGCCCAGGCGCTGGCGCTCAGCATGGGCGGGCACATCACCGCCCGGAGTGAGCACGGTCAAGGGTCGGTCTTCACGCTCACCATGCCCTCGGCCCCGCTGGCCGGCTGAACTACGCCAGGGTCAGGGTGAGCAGCGCGATGCTGCCCGGTGGCATCCGCCAGGTCACGTCCCCGCCCGCAGCCGGTTGCCAATCGCGCTGAACCAGCCGGCTGGCGCGGGCGGTTTCGGGCGCATCAAAGGTCGCGTCGGCCTGCAAGGTTTTCAACTGCGCGCTGCGCACCTGGGCATGGTCCAGCTGCAGGCTCACGTCGGCGTCGCGGTCGGGGTCTTTGTGGATCACCAGCACCTGCAGTTTCTGGCCGTTGCGGCTGGCCATGGCGCTGGCCAGCGGCATCTCGGGCCAGGGCGCGCAAAAACCCACGCGCTTGTTCACGGCGCCGGTGGTGGCCACCTGCACACCGCAGTCCAGCAATCGGCCTTCACGCAGCACCTGCGCGGCCAGGCGCAGCGCGCCGGCGGCAGGGCGTTCGCGCTCGGGCGCGCCAACGGGTGTGGCGGCCAGCGCGCCAAACACCCAGTTGCCATTGAGCGACCAGTGCAGCGCCGCGCCCACCTCGGGCAGCTCGCTCATCATGCGCAGCAGGTCGGCCACATACAGCGCGCCGGTCAGCGTGGTGACCCAGGTGTTCTCTGGTGCGTCCTGGCCGTTGATGCGGCGCGTGCTGTAGAACGCGTTGTATTCGGTGACGGCGATCGGCGGCGCGGGCAGGTGCCGCGTGCTGGCATGGTCACGCCAAAGCCGCACGGCGCGGCCCAGGCTGTGGCGCCAGGTTTCGCTGCCGGCGACCGTGGCCCAGAACAGGCTGCGTGCGTCGGGCAAGGGCAGCGGGCGGCCCTGCGCATCCTGCGGGTCATTGAGCTGCGGCATGTAGCAGTGCAGCGAGAGCCAGCCGATGTCTTGCGGCCTCTGCAGCTTGCCCAGCACGCGCCGCGCAAACCCCAGCTGCGGGCCGACCACGTTGGCCATCTCGTCACCGCCGTTGCGCCAGGGCTGGCCCGAGTGGGTGTCGATGGCGAAGGGCAGGCCGAACTTCAGCGTCGGGTCCACCGCACGGGCCGCGGCCATCACGGCGTTCACCCGCTGTGCATAGGCTTCGGGCGTCAGCATCAGGCGGTTGGGGCGGCCGTCGGCCTCGGTCGCCTCCATCAGGTAGGGCTCGTTGCCCAACTCCCACCAGCGCACTTTTGGCAAGGGCCGGCCGGTGATGCGTGACACCAGCGTGCCCTGGTTCACGTGGGTCACCCAGGCCGCCGCGAGCCGGGCCAGCGTGGCGTCGTCGCCGTCGTGCAGGTTGAGCTGGATCATCGGCTCGGCCCCCACGGTTTCGCAGGTTTCCAGAAACTCCTGCGTGCCGTAGACGATGGTCTGGTGTGGCTGGCCGGGGTAGGCGAACACGGGTGATCGGCTGGCCAGCGGGCCGATGCCCTGGCGCCAGTCATGGGTGTCGGGCACGCCGGGGTAACGCAGCAGCGTGGGCGCCAGTTCGCGGGCACGGCGGATCATGTGCGGCAGCCATTGCCCGCGTGCATCCATCAGGCCTTCGCTGCCATACACCCAGGGCGTGTTGCTGCCCAGCAGCTGGGGCCGCGCCGGCCGGCCGGTGGCCGTGGCGTCCACGCGCAGGCGCACCGGGTGGCTGGCGGCCTGCACCGGCACGCGCGGCGGCGGGCCGGCCAGACTGTCCAGCGCACCGCCCAGGCCCACCGAGCCACTCACGGCGCCTTGCAAGGCGCGGCGGCGGGTGAGTGTGTGTGCGGGCGGGCTGCGATGTGTGGTGCGTGGCGGCATGCCGGCAGTGTCGCGGCATTCGCGCCGCAGCCGTGTGCCGGATTGGGGGGACACGGCACACCCGCCACACCAGCGCGTGATTTGGCAGCCACACTGCCAACACAATGCCCTGCGCGCCAGCCACCTTCCCACCGGATTCGCCTTGACCACTTCGCTCGATCACCTCGCCCGCGGCCGGGACAACAACCTCAACCTGATCCGCATCGTGGCCGCCGCCATGGTGCTGGTCAGCCACAGCTTCGTGATCGCCAGCGGCAACCCGCATGCCGAGCCCTGGGACGCCGTGCTGGGTCGCTCGCCGGGCGGCATGGCCGTCGACATCTTCTTCGTCATCAGCGGCTTTCTGGTGACTGGCAGCCTGGTCAAGCAAGCCAGCATCTGGCCCTACCTGATGGCGCGCGCCGTCCGCATCTACCCCGGCCTGTGGGTGGCCTTGCTGCTGACCGTGCTCGTGGTGGGCTGGTGCGCCACGTCGGCATCGCCCGCTGCGTTTTTCACTGACCCGCAGACCTGGCGCTACCTGCTGCGCAACGGCACGATGGTGCTTGGCGCCGAGGCCGTGCTGCCCGGCGCGTTCGAGGCCCAGCCCTTTGCCGGCGTGGTCAATGGCTCTTTGTGGACGCTGCGGCATGAGCTGCGCCTGTACCTGCTGCTGGCGCTGGCCTGGTGGCTGCTGCAGCGCTGGGCGCCGGCCCGGGCCTTGGCGCGCTTGCGGTGGCTGGTGACGCTGGCGGCGGTGGGCTTGAGCGCGCTGGCGCTGTGGCAACTCGGCGCCAGCGACCGCTCTGACCTGGTCCGCATGGGCGGCATGTTCTTCACCGGTGCGGCGCTGCATGCCTGGCGGCATCAGGTGCAGCTGGGCGGGCCGCGCGGGTTGTTGATCGTGGCGGTGGCGCTGCTGGCGATGGTGGCCGGCGCGGCCGTGTCACCGCGGGTGTTCGAGCCGGTGTACCGGCTGGCGATGCCGCTGGTGGTGTGCTGGATGGCCTTCGTGCCGGCCGGCCCGTGGCGCGCCTGGAACCGGCTGGGCGACTATTCCTACGGCGTCTACATCTACGCCTTTCCGGTGCAGCAGCTGTGCCTGCTGGCCTGGCCCGGGCTGGGGCCGTGGGGGCTGACGGGCGTGGCCGGCGTCATCACGCTGGCGCTGGCGGTGGCTTCCTGGCATGCGGTGGAATCACCCGCGCTGGCGTGGCTGCACCGCCGGAGGCAGCGGCGTCAGGCGGCGGCTGCTGCTGCGTTGAGTGCGGCGGGTTGAAGGGTGGCTGTAGCCACATCCACCGCGACCTCCAGAACGCGCCCGATCACCAGCACCGCCGGGCTGCCGATGCGCTCGCGCGCCAGTGTCTCCACCAGCGCGCCCAGGGTGGTGACGGTGCGGCGCTCCTGCGGCGTGCTGGCGTGCTGCACGGCGGCGGCGGGCAGGTCCGCCGGCAAGTGGCTGAGCAGGCCGTGGACGATGCTGGGCGCCTGCGACACGCCCATGTAGATCACCAGCGTCACGCCGCTGGCGGCCACGCGGGCGATGGCGGGCCAGTCCGGGCCGGCGCTGCCGGGTTGTGGATGACCGGTCACCAGCATCACGCCCTGGGCGCCGGCGGCGCGGTCGGTCCAGCCGCAGCCCAAAGCGTTCACGGCGGCCAGGCCCGAGGTGATGCCGTTGACCACGACCACCGGCACGCCGGCTTCGCGCAGCGCGGCTACTTCTTCGCCGGCACGGCCGAAGATCAGCGGGTCACCGCCCTTGAGCCGCACCACCTTTTCGCCGGCCAGGGCCTCGCGCACCAGCAGCTTGTTGATGAAGGCCTGCGGCGTAGACGCGCAACCGCCGCGCTTGCCGACCTGCACCAGGCGCGGTGCCCGATCCGTGCCTTCCAGCACCGAGGCCAGCACCTGCTCGCCCACCAGGTCGTCTACCAGCACCACGGTGGCTTCGCGCAGCACGCGCGCGGCCTTGAGCGTCAGCAGCTCCGGATCGCCCGGGCCGGCGCCCACCAGATGAACGGGGTGCACGGTCAGCGGTGGCGTGGGGGACATGGTGGGCTCAAGGCGTGAGGGGACGACGGTGCTTCAGGCCGGCACCGCCTGGCGCAGCGCGAGCAGGCAGGCGTGCTGGCGCTGGATGGGCTCGGGCACCGGCAACTCGCCCGCGAGCATGGCGTTCACCAGCTGCGCGGTGGTGGCTGGGTCAATCGCGGCGGGCAGCTCGGGCACATGCGCGAGTGAGCCGCCCTGGGCGTCCAGGCTGAGCTGTGGGCTCAGCTGGCCGGCCACAAAACACTTCAGCGCCGGCAGGCGGCGGGCATCGGCCACGGGCTCACCTTCGGTGCCGCGCAGCAGCAGGGCGTGGGCCTGGGTCAGCGCCAGAAACTCCGCCAGGCTCACCGCGTATTCCGGGTGGGTGTGGTTGACCACGCGCAGCGCGCCGGGCACGGCCGGCAGCAGCTTGGCCAGCGTGTGCCCGGGGTTGCGCAGGCCCAGCACCTGCCGCAGCCGCAGCAGGCCGGCCAGTGAGGGGTGCAGCACATCCAGCGGCATGAACACCGGCTGCGCGCGGCCCCAGGCGGATTGCGCGCTGGCGGCGTCGGTGGCCACGGGCCAGCCGAGCGCTTCGAAGATCTGCGCGGTGGTCACGCGGGTCGGGTCTTCGGCGAAGCCGTGCACCAGCACCGGCACACCGCTGCGCGCCAGCAGGCCCGCCAGCAGCGGCGTCAGGTTGGGCAGCTTGCGGGCGCCGTTGTAGCTGGGCAGCACGATGGCCGGCGCGGGCGCCTGCAGGGCCAGGGTGCGCGGCAGCACCGCGTCCATGAAGCCGGCCAGCTCGTCGGGCGTTTCGCCCTTGATGCGCATGGCCAGCGCGAAGCCGCCCTTCTCCAGATCACTCAACTGGCCGTCAAGCAGCTGGCTCATCAAGTCACAGGCCTGGGCCCGGCTCAGGGCGCGGGCGCCGTCCTTGCCGCGGCCGATTTCTTTCAGGTAAGGGGCGATGCTCATGGCGCGATTGTCTTCGGAGCCTTGCTGCTGCGAATGGCCTCTGTGACAACCGCGGCGAGCATCCACCCCGCGTCGATCAGGCCGCGACCTTCTCGACGTGTGCGTGGCGCGTGTAGAGGAAGTCGATGACCGCCTTGCGCGCCTGCACGTAGACCGGGTCTTCGGCCAGCGCGACGCGGTCACGCGGATGGGCGAGGCGCACGTCGTGGATCTCGCCGATGGTGGCGCTCGGGCCGTTGGTCATCATCACGATGCGGTCGCTCAGCAGCACGGCTTCGTCGACGTCGTGGGTCACCATCACCACGGTGCTCTTGGTGCGGGCCACGATCTTCAGCAGCTCGTCCTGCAGCTTGGCGCGGGTCAGCGCGTCCAGGGCGCCGAAGGGCTCGTCCATCAGCAGCACCTTGGGCTCCATCGCCAGTGCACGGGCAATGCCCACGCGCTGCTTCATGCCGCCCGAGATCTCATGCGGCCGCTTGTGGGTGGCGTGGCTCATGCCCACCAGCTCCAGCGCGGCTGCGGTGCGGGCCTTCAGGGCCGGCTTGCCTTCGGTGGCGCTGAAGACGCGCTCCACCGCCAGGTAGACGTTGTCGAAGCAGGTCAGCCAGGGCAGCAGCGAATGGTTCTGGAACACCACGCCGCGCTCGGGGCCCGGGCCCTTGATCTCGCGGTTGTCGCAGATCAGCACGCCGCCGGTGGGCGCCAGCAGGCCGGCGATCAGGTTCAGCAGCGTCGATTTGCCGCAGCCCGAGTGGCCGATCAGCGTGACGAACTCGCCCTTCTCGATCTTCAGATCGATGTCGCGCAGCGCCTGGAACGGGCCCTTGCGGGTTTGAAAGGTGACTTCAGCACCCTGGACTTCGATGAATGCGGACATGGCTTGGGCCTTTCGGGTTCAGTCGTCAAACGAGAAGCGGCGCGCCAGCAGCATCAGCGCCTGTTCCAGCAGCAGGCCCACCACGCCGATCACGAAGATGGCGATGATGATGTGCTGCACATTCAGGTTGTTCCATTCGTCCCAGACCCAGAAGCCGATGCCGACGCCGCCGGTCAGCATCTCGGCCGCCACGATCACCAGCCAGGCCGTGCCCACGCTCAGGCGCACGCCGGTCAGCATGTAGGGCAGCACCGAGGGGAACAGGATCTTCGTCAGCACCTTCCACTCGCTCAGGTTCAGCACCTTGGCGACGTTCAGGTAGTCCTGCGGCACGCGCTGCACGCCCACCGCGGTGTTCACCACCATCGGCCAGATCGAGCAGATGAAGATCGTCCAGATGGCGGCCGGGTTGGCGCTCTTGAACACCAGCAGGCCGATCGGCAGCCAGGCCAGCGGCGACACCGGCTTGAGCAGGCTGATCAGCGGCGACACCATGCGGTTGATGAAGGTGAAGCGCCCGATGATGAAGCCCAGCGGAATGCCCACCAGCGCCGCCAGACCGAAGCCCACCGCCACCCGCTCCAGCGAGAACAGGATGTTCCAGCCGATGCCCTGGTCGTTCGGCCCGTTGCGGTAGAACGGATCGGCGAACAGCTTGACGGCGGCTTCCCAGGTTTGCATCGGCGTCGGGATGCCGCTGCCCGACTTGATCGTCAGCAGCGCCCAGATGCCGATCATCAGGCCCAGGCCCAGCACCGGTGGCAGCACCTGCAGCCACAGGCCGCGCCAGTCGAAGGGGCTGCGGGCGGGCTTCGGTGGCGCCACGACGGCAGCGACAACGGCAGGCGCAACGGCTGGTGCGTCAGTGCCCGCAGGCGCCGAGGCGGTGGGTGTCGGGTTCATCGGGCTGTGAAAAACGGCGCTGACCATGGTGGGCTCCAGTGCGTGGCAACAGGTGAGGGCGGCGGCAACAGACGCCGTCCGGAGGTGATCAAGGTCAGGCGCGCACGGCGAAGCTGTCGGCGTACTTCTTCGGATCCTTGCCGTCCCAGACCACGCCGTCCATCAGCTTGCTGGTGCGCATCACGTCCTTGGGCACGCTGATCTTCAGGGCCGAGGCGGCCTGCTTGTAGATGTCGATCTGGTTGATCTGCTTGGCCACGCCCAGGTAGTCCGGGTGATCCTTCAGCAAGCCCCAGCGCTTGTGCTGGGTGAGGAACCACATGCCGTCGCTGAGGTACGGGAAGGTCACCGCGCCGTCGTTGAAGAACTTCATGTGGTTGGGGTCGTCCCAGGTCTTGCCCAGGCCGTTCTGGTAGCGGCCCAGGATGCGCTGGTTGATCGCGTCGACGCTGGTATTGACGTAGGCCTTGTCGGCGATCGTCTCGGCCATCTTGTTCTTGTTCGACAGGTTGGCGTCGATCCACCGGCCGGCTTCCAGCACGGCCATCACCACGGCGCGGGCGGTGTTCGGGTATTTCTTGACGAAGTCGCCCGTGGTGCCCAGCACCTTCTCGGGGTGGTCCTTCCAGATGTCCTGGGTGGTGGCGGCCGTGATGCCGATGTTGTCGATGATGGCGCGGTGGTTCCAGGGCTCACCCACGCAGTAGCCGTCCATGTTGCCCACGCGCATGTTGGCCACCATCTGCGGCGGCGGCACGGTGATGACCTTGGCGTCCTTCATCGGGTTCACGCCCGCGGCGGCCATCCAGTAGTACAGCCACATCGCGTGGGTGCCGGTCGGGAAGGTCTGGGCGAAGGTGTATTCGCGCTTGTCCTTGGCCATCACCTTGGCCAGCGACGGGCCGTCCACCGCGCCAGCGTCGGCCAGCTTCCTGGAGAGCGTGATGGCCTGGCCGTTGTTGTTCAGGGTCATCAGCACGGCCATGTCCTTCTTCGGACCGCTCACGCCGAGGTGCACGCCGTAGATCAGGCCGTACAACACATGCGCCATGTCGAGCTCGCCGTTGACCAGCTTGTCGCGCACGCCGGCCCAGGAGGCTTCCTTGGTCGGGATGATCTTGATGCCGTACTTCTTGTCGAAGCCCAGCACCGAGGCCATCACCACGCTGGCGCAGTCGGTCAGCGGGATGAAGCCGATCCGCACTTCTTCCTTCTCGGGCTTGTCCGAGCCCTGGGCCCAGGCACCACCCGGCAGCAAACCGGCGCCGGCCACGGCCGCACCGGCGGCCTGCAGCACGAGGCGGCGGCTGAGATCGGGGGCGGTGCTCGCGGTCACATCACGCGAAGACGGCGCGGCGTTGTCGGGGGAATGCATGGGGCAAGTCCTTCGTGCTGGATGAAAGTGAGACGGCAAAAAAGAAGGCGCCCGACAACCCGACGCTGAAGCCGGGTCGGTCGGACGCCTTTGTCCAAATCCGCTTGGTAATACAACTTGATCGTGCAGCCCACCGTTGGACTGCAGGCATGCACATGCAAACGGTGTGCCAAGCGGGTTTTGCCGGCTCACCCTCCTTGCGAAGGGCTGACCGATGAGGGGTTGCACCAGTGCTGTGCCCAGAGGGCGGCACTTGATGGTGCGGCGCACCATCAGGGCGCTGCGCCACCAGGGTAATGCGTGGCCCGGCCGGAGCCGGGCTCAGGGCTGCCGGCTCAGTTGGCGGCGTAGAACACGTAGTCGGCCTGGTAGGCCACCACGCGGCGCTGGCCGAGCTTGTCGCTGCTGCAAGCTTCAGCCGGGGCGACGCCGCCCTTGGTGTTCAGGCGCTGGATGTAGCTCACGCCCTGCATGGCGCCCATGCCGGTGGCCGGGTCGGCCTTCACCAGCTGCAACGGGATGCTGCCGGCCATGGCCGGGGCCACGGCGACTTGCTTGCCGGTGACCTTCGAGCCGTCCATCGATTCCCAGGTCGGGCCGGCGTAGTACTTGCCGACGGCCTTGCCGCCCGCGTCCGTCAGGCCGGCCACCGGGCCCACGAAGGCCCATTCCATCGCGCTCGGCATGTCTTTCTTGGCGCGGCACTCATAGGTCAGCTCGCCCTTGCCGACGGTGAACATGGTCTGGCGCTGGCCGGCCGGCACGCGCACGGCTTCAGGCAGGCTGGCGTTGTCGATCTTCGGCGCCATGGCGGCCGGGGCCATGCTGCCGCAGGCGCTCAGCACGGCGGCGGAGGCGATCAGGGTGATCAGGGTGGCGGCGCGAACGAGAGGGTGGCGGTTCATGGCGGATCCTTTTTGACGATGTGGGCTGCGAAAAAAATAGAGGTGCCACTCGGGGCACCTCTACTTGTACGCAGCCGTTGCCAGAACGGATGCAGGCCGATGCCAGAAACTTTCAGGTTTCCAGTTTGCCCACCGAAATGATCGGGCCGGTGGGGGCGCCTGTGGGCGAGCCACCGTCGGGCTCGACGCTCACGGCAAACGCGGCGGTGTCTTTCAGCAGCTTGGCCCGCAGCACCTGGGTGCTGTGGTCACCGGCCACCAGGCCGAGCGAACGCGGCGCGCCCTGTGCCGGCACGGCCCACAGCTCCAGCGCCCTGCCAGCATCCAGCGGCAGCGCATCCAGCGGCTTCAGCACCAGGGCGCGGCCATCTCCGCTGACGCTGGCGACGAACTTCGCCTTCGACAGCAGCGCAGGCCCGGCCGCCGCGGCTTCATTGGGCGACATGACGATCACCACGGGCGACTGCGCCGGCGGCGGAATGCTCAAGGCCACGCCCATCACCAGGGCCGCAGCGGTGGCAACACCAGTGGCGGCGCGCCAGGGCAACAGCCGTTGCCACCACGACAGCGGGGCTTCTGCCGCGCCGAAGAGGCGGGTTTCCAGGCGCGTCCACACAGCCGCGGTGGGGGCGACCGGCGGCACCGTGCTGGCCAGCGGCACCAGCGCGTCCTGCCAGCGGTTGACCGCCTGGCGCAGCGACGGATGGGCGGGCAGCAGGGTTTCGAGACGGCGGCGAGCGGCGCCACGCAGGGTGCCCAGCACATAGTTGGCGGCCAGGCGATCAGCGAGGCGGGGGCGTGAATAGTCCATGTCAGCTCTCCAGCGCCTGAAGGGCGCCAGCGCGCTCCAGGCAGGTCCGCAGCGCCTGCAAACCGCGGCGCACCCAGCTCTTCACCGAACCCAGCGGCTGCTTCAGGTGCTCGGCCACCTCGGCATGGCTCAGGCCCTGGTAGAAGGCCAGCGCCAGGCTTTGCTGCTGCTCGCCGCTCAAGCCGCCCATGCACACCTTGATGGCGCGCGCCTGCACCGCCTGCCCGAGCAGGTCCATCGGTCCATCGTTGTCACTGGCCATCTGGTCAAGCATGTCGTCGTCCTGGTCCTCGGCGCCTGGTCGGCTGGTGACCCAAGTGGGTTCGGTCTGTTTGCGTCGCAGGCTGTCGATCGCCCGATTCCGGGCAATGCTCGTCAGCCACGTCATGGCCTGGGCGCGCTGCGCGTCAAAACCGCCGGCAGCCCCCCAGACCTTCACAAACACTTCCTGCAACAGGTCTTCCGCCTGTGCCCGGTCCTTGTTGATACGCAGGATGACGCCCAGCAGATGCGGTGCGGTCAGGTCATAAAGCGTGCGAAATGCCGCGCGATCACCCATCGCCACCCGGGCGAGGGTGCTGGCCAGCAGTTGCGCGCGGTCCTGGGCGGGCGGCGCGGTGGCTGAAGCGTTGGCCGAAGAGGGAGCGTTCAGGGCCATGATGCTCGAGGCAAAGAGGGTCCAGGCGGGATGGCCGTGCCTCCGTGTGGGGGGAGACCGACTGATTCTAGGGTGCGTCCGTACAATCGCGCCTTATGTCTCGTCCGCAAGAATTCATCCTCACCCTGTCGTGCCGCGACACCAAGGGCATCGTTCACAACGTCTCGGGCCTGCTCTACCAGGCCGGCTGCAACATCATCGATTCGCAGCAGTTCGGCGACGTGCTGGGCGAGGGCGCCACCGGCCTGTTCTTCATGCGGGTCCACTTCGAGGCCCCCACCCACCTGGCCGACGTGGCCACGCTGGACCGCCTGTTCGGCCACGTGCGCGAGCAGTTCCAGATGAGCGCCACCATCCATGCCGTGGACGCCCGCCCGAAGGTGCTGCTGATGGTCAGCCAGCATGGCCACTGCCTGAATGACCTGCTGTTCCGCTGGAAAAGCGGCCAGCTGCCGGTCGACATCCCGGCCATCGTCTCGAACCACACCACCTTCAAGTCGCTGGTCGAAAGCTACGGCATCGCCTTCCATCACCTGCCGCTGGTGGGTGGCTCGGACGCCGCCACCAAGCGCGCGCAGGAGCAGCAGATCGAGGCGATCGTCGAGCAGCAGGGCATCGACCTGGTGGTGCTGGCGCGCTACATGCAGATCCTGTCGCCCGAGTTCTGCGCTGCGCTGCGGGGCCGTGCCATCAACATCCACCACAGCTTCCTGCCCAGCTTCAAGGGCGCGAAGCCGTACTTCCAGGCCCATGCGCGCGGCGTGAAGCTGATCGGCGCCACGGCCCACTACGTCACGCCCGATCTGGATGAAGGTCCGATCATCGAGCAGGACGTCGAGCGCGTGGACCACTCGCTGTCGGGCGAAGACCTGACGGCCGTGGGCCGCGATGTGGAGTGCGTGGTGCTGGCCCGCGCGGTGCGCTGGCACGTCGAGCGCCGCGTGCTGATGAACGGTCACAAGACGGTCGTGTTCCGCTGACACCCTTCAGTTCCTGCCCCTGCCCCCGCGTCCGAGAGGCTGCCCATGACCCGTGCCAAGAAGGTTCAGACTGCCGCGCTGATGGCGTCGCCCGAAGACGTCGAGCAGCAGTTCTACGAGGCCCTGCGTGAAGCCGACCTCGACAAGCTGATGGCCGTCTGGGCGGACGACGAAGAGGTGATCTGCGTGCACCCGGGCGGGCCGCGCATGGTGGGCCAGGCGGCGGTGCGGGCGGCCTTTGAAGCCGTGTTCAGCAACGGCGCCGTGCATGTCGAGCCCGGCAATGTGCGCCGCGTGCACAGCCTGGGCTGCGCCATGCACAGCGTGGTTGAAAAGGTGCAGCTGGCCACCGCCGAAGGTGCACGCACCGGCTATGTGATGGCCACCAACGTCTATCTGAAAACCGC
This sequence comes from Ideonella margarita, assembly GCF_038066635.1. Taxonomy (NCBI): domain Bacteria; kingdom Pseudomonadati; phylum Pseudomonadota; class Betaproteobacteria; order Burkholderiales; family Sphaerotilaceae; genus Ideonella; species Ideonella margarita. Next base: position 76,151 of record NZ_JBBUTI010000016.1, read on the forward strand.
GCACGGCTGGCGCATGGTGGCGCACCATGCCAGCCCCGGCACGCCGAACGAGCCGCCCGAGGTGATCGAAACCCCGGCGGTGCTGCACTGACCACCGCCACGCCGTTCGTTCAGCCGATGCAGCCGATGCAGCATTTCCGCGCGCCCGCGTGGCTGCCCACCGGCCACGTGCAGACCATCTGGCCGGCCTTGATGGGCCGCCGCACCCGCGGGCCCACGCCGGTGTTCCTGCGCGAGCGCTGGCACACGCCGGACGGCGATTTCATCGACGTCGACCTGCGCCCCGCACCTGATGCCAACGCGCCGTGGCTGGTGATGTTCCACGGGCTGGAAGGCTCGTCGGCCAGCCACTACTCGCAAGCCTTTGCCGAGCAGGCGCAGTCCCTGGGCTGGTCGTTCGCGATTCCGCATTTCCGCGGCTGCTCGGGTGAGCTGAACCTGGCGCCGCGGGCTTATCACTCGGGCGACTTCGAGGAAATCGGCTGGATATTGACCCGGCTGCGCGCACGCACCCGGCAGCCGCTGATGGCGGCCGGTGTATCGCTGGGCGGCAATGCGCTGCTGCGGTGGGCCCAGGAGGCCGGCGACAGCGCCGCCGCCGTGGCGAGCGGTGTGGCCGCCATCTGCTCACCCATCGACCTGGCGCGCAGCGGCGAGGCCATCGGCCGCGGCTTCAGCCGGCAGATCTACACCCGCATGTTCCTGCGCAGCATGAAGCCCAAGGCGCTGGCCAAGCTGGACCAGCACCCGGGCCTGTTCTCGCGCGAGCGCCTGATGGCGGCGCAAGACCTCTACGAGTTCGACAACATCTTCACCGCACCGCTGCACGGCTTTCGCGACACGGAAGACTACTGGGCGCGAGCGTCAGCCAAGCCGCATCTGGCCAGCCTGCGCATTCCGGGGCTGGTGCTGAATGCGCTGAACGACCCCTTCGTGCCCGCCAGCAGCTTGCCCGTGCAGAGCGACGTGGGCAGCCATGTGACGCTGTGGCAGCCGCCGCACGGCGGGCATGTGGGCTTTCCGGCCGGACGTTTCCCGGGGCATGTGTGGCACATGCCGCAGGCGGTGTGCCACTGGTTGAGCGAGGCAGCGCATGGATGACATCGTCAAGGCCGCGATGGCCAAATGGCCGCAGGTGCCGGCTTGCTACAACTGGCTGGGGCTGGATGCACGCGGTGAATGGTTCATGCGCGACGACCCCACGCAGGCAGCCGGGCCCTTTCCGCACCCCAAGGGCAGCCAGGTGCTGCATGTGCAGCTGCGCGCCTTCATCGAGCGCAATTGCGCGTCGGACGAGCGCGGCTGCTGGTACTTCCAGAATGGCCCGCAGCGCGTGTTCATCGAGCTCGAAGCGGCACCGCGGGTCTGGCGCCTGAATGCGCCGATTGGCGGGGCGGTAGTGCCCGAGCTGCTGTCGGCGGCGGGTGAGCCGGCGCAGGTGGTGGCCACCTGGCTCGACGAGCACGGGCGCTTATTTCTAGATACCAACATCGGCTTCGGCCTGGTGCACACGCTCGACATGGGCCTGGCGGCCGACGCCATCGAAACCGGTGCCTGGCCCGAGCCGCATGAATTGGCCTTTGCTGACATGCCCGCCCGGTTTGGCTACGTGCTGAGCCCGCAGGCGCTGGCGCGCTGACTTGGCGCACTGAGGCTGCGCCCACGCATCAGCAGCTCCAGGCAGGCAACAAAAAAGCCACCCGAGGGTGGCTTCTTCTTGGCAGGGCGCCGCGCATCAAGCGCAGGCAGCCTTGCAAGCGCTTACTGTGCTGCGCTGGCAGCAGCAGCCGGGGCCTTGGGTTCGTCGAACTTGGCACCGCCCTTGTTGGCCATGTAGACCACCGCGCGGCCGACTTCAACGTCGGAGTATTCGCCGCCGCCCTGGGCTGCCATGTTGCCCTTGCCCTTCAGGGCCGAGGTCAGCAGCTTTTCGTAGCCTTGGCCCAGACGCGGGCCCCAGGCGCCGGCATCACCCAGCTTCGGGGCGCCCATGGCACCTGCGGTGTGGCAAGCCGAGCATTGCGCGGTGAACACTTCTTCGCCAGCGCGCAGCACGGCGGCAGCGCCTGCCGGCTTCAGCTCGATCCGGCCAACCGGCTGGATGCGGGCTGCCGTGGCTTCGGCTTCGAGGGCCTCGGTGCCAGCGGCCTTCTTCGGGCTGAGCGACACGTAGTTGATCAGCAGGATGATGGCCAGAATCGGCACCACAAACGAGGCGACCACGGTCGCAATCAGTTGCTTGGGCGTCTTGATCGGCCCTTCGTGCGGGGCGTCGTGTGCTTGATCGTGAGCGTCGCTCATGGAATCCTCGGTCGCTGGGCATGAGGCCGGGGCACCCAATGCACCCCGTACAGCCGCCGGATTATATGCAGCAGCCAGCGCCTCGGGGCATCAGCGGGTGAGCTGAATGTCACGTTGGCGCCGCAGCCGGGCAAAGAAGCCACGGACCCGCCTGCTAGAATCCTGCCTTTCCATGCTGCGCCCGTAGCTCAATGGATAGAGTACTGGCCTCCGAAGCCAGGGGTTGCTGGTTCGATCCCAGCCGGGCGCACCATTCAGATGGCCCAGCAGCGCATCCTTCGAATTTGACAAGTTCACCAATACGTGGCGGTTTTGCCAGCTGTTGGTTGTTGTCAAAATTCGCCACATGTTGGTTGTGACCTAGGCGAATGCAGAGGCAACTTGCTCCAGTCAGAGCGTGCCGCACCAGAGGCTCGGTATGCGCTTGGTACCGCGCGCGTCGCGCTGCGTACATGTTTGGCATTGCTTGCTAGTCTGCTCAACGCAGTGAGTCTGTTGCGCCTGTGACAGCGTTTCGGCAGTGAGTGTCGACAGGTTCTCTAACCTTCGTGGCTGGACATGCCGCAATCGTCAAGCACCGCTTCGCAGCAAGAGGGCTCTACCAAGGATGCCGTCCCAGTGTCTACATACGGACACGAGCAGTCGTCCCCGAACGAGCGCAAACTAGGGCTCATCAGCGCCCAAAGCGTCTATCCGGCTGCGCACAGCACCGTCACCCGCCTTCAACTAGTGGGTGTAATCATGGTTGTAGCTGCGTCGGCGTGATCCTCTAAGACGGTTGCGGAGACCGATGCGTCCGAGGTCTTCGCAAACTATCCAAGTGAATTTGGACCAAAAGCTGATGGGTCGCCGCCGAACCGCTGGCTCAAAAGGTCATGCTGCCAATTTGGGCTTGGGTATCAACTCTTCGGCGATCGACAAGTCGCGACTGAAAAACATAACTTCGCTGCCCAGATAGCGCTTCTGTGCCGTGTAGTGCAGTGAGTAGCTCATGCCCTCGCTCATCGAATACATCTCGCAGATCTCGTCAGCGTTGTCGTAGGAGACGACCCAAGGCCGCTTGAAGCGCCTTGACTGCAAGAGCTTGGCGATGGCGAGATGGTCCTCGTGCTTGTAGAAGTTGCGATAAAGGCCCCGCCCCTTCACGTAGTAGGGCGGGTCGAGGTAGACGAGAGAGCTTTTCGGAAGAAACTCATGGCAGCGCGATAGCAACCCATGTGCATCCTCACAGTAAACCGTGATGTCGTCGGCGCGCTGCGCGATGCGCTCGATGCGAGCGGATAGCGTAGTCTTGTCCAGCCGAGCGTCGAGCTTGTAGGGCCCGCTCTGATCAAGCCCTCCGATCACGCCGCCCTTCAGGATGCCGGAGCGGTTCGTCCTGTTCATGAATAGCGTGGCGAACCCCCGCTCCACTAAGGTCGCGGGCGCGGCTTCGCGCAGGACGTCGCGCCATCGCAGCCATTGCTCGATCGTAGTCGGCGTGTCGCGCAAAAGCCGGAGTAGCTCTTCCGGATGACGGGTCACGCAAACCCAGAACGCGTTGAGGGCTGGGTCGAGGTCGTTGATATGGACGTGGCTGGCGTGCCCATGAAAAAGCAGTTCCAGCGCGACGCCGGCTCCCCCCGCGTAGGGCTCCAAATAGTGGCCACCATGCAAGCCGCTAGCGTTCATCGTCTCGGCAATGAACGGAGCGAAGCGGGCTTTGCCGCCGGGGTAACGCAGTGGGGTATAGAGCTTGTTCGAATACATTGGGTAAGCCGGTCGACTGCGTCCGCGGAGAGGCTCGGAGCAATGCTACGCGATCGTCGGCAAGCCATGCTGCCGATTGATGTTGTTGATCTTCTCGACGAACGCCGTTCGGAACGCTTCGCGCAGGCCGGAATGCTCACAGTAGTAGGTGACGTATTTCTTGAATGCCGCCTTGTCGGAGTCGGCCCAAGCCTTACATCGCACGATGGGCGTTTTTTCGGGGTTGGCCACGTCGGGCCTTGAGAGCGATTTGATGTCGGCGGCCTTGAAGTCCGCGAGAAACGCATCCCGCTCCCGCCCGAACTTTGCGAAGAATTCGTCGCCGTTGTCGAGCCCGATGATGAAAACGACCATGCGACGCTCGATGGCGAGAGAGTCCGGATCTGGAAGCACCAGATAGAGATCGGGATTGGTGACCTTCGCGAGCTCGGACTTCCCCACGTCGGCGTCGAACAGTGCGAGCGAGCCTTCCAACAGCAGTGGATATTCCACGCACAGCTTCCTCAACGCCGGCCAGCTCGTTCCGACCTTGCCGCCTTCTGGGTCCATTGAGGAGTGGAACTCCACGGCGGCCAAGACATCTTGCGACTTGACCAGCCGCTTGGCGAAGTGGATCGCGTGCTCGTCTTCGCAGAACACCCTAACCTTGCGCGCCGCAGCCACCTTCGCGGGGCTCGACAGCGTGAGCTCCTTGTAGGCGAGCTCGTAAGCGGGATTTTGAAGAATGGGGAAGTTGTCACCTCGCGCGCTGGACTTGCTGACGAAGTTGATCACGATGCGTCCGGCTGCTAAGTTCGCCGAGTGCGTGAGATACAGGTCCTGGATCAGGTGCAGCGAGTGCGTCGAGATGACGATTTGCACCTTGTATCTAATGCTCCAACGATAGAGGTAGTCGAACAGCCTCAACTGAGCCACGGGATGCAAGCTGCTCTCGAACTCGTCGATGCACAGGATGCCGTTGCCAGTCGTTTGCCCCGCAGCGAATGCGCGTTGGAATCCGACCAAGCGGTTGAAGATCGCGCCGAGGTTGTCCTCGCCGGATGAGATCGAGTGCCAGTCATAGCGCGCAGTGGCGCCTGTGAGCGCGAAGGTGCTCTTGACCTTCTTCTGGTGTACGGGGACGAAGGCCTCGTAATCCGAGCTCGGGAAGATCCGCTCGTAGAAATCCTTTAGGTCGGCAGCCTCCGAGTCGGAAAGGCGGATGGTTCGGTCCGTCGTCGGAGCGGCCTTTGTGTCGACCAGCGGGAACAGTCGTTTGAGATTCAGGAACGAGGTGTTGTAGACGAAATTTCCGTCACCCTTCTCAGAGCCTGACACCACGATGCGGTGGCGATTGGTGTTGTCCTTGACCCGATAGATCGAAACTGGCTCGGCCAAGACGTCGTCCGAGCCGGTGCGGAGCGTCATGTCATAGAGGTAATCGTCAGTGTCGAACTCGGGTGAGAGCTTGAAGACTTCCTGCAGCGGCGTTTTGAGATCCGTCCCGAAGGCGTCCGTCGCATCGCTCGAAAATGGATGCGCGAGCAGCCCCATCAGCGACGTCTTCATCGTCCCGTTTCGTCCGGAAAGCACCGTGACGTGTTCGCCGAGGATCAGCGATTGCTCCTTGAGCGATCGGAAGCTTTTGATCCGGATGCCAAGGATCGACTGGATGGCGATGTCCTTGTTGTTCGAAAGTCCGAGTTCGGCCTTTCGCCTTCCTTCGGGGAGGTTGTCCATCGGGCGTGGCTCTCATGCGTTTGGTTGTCGCGCGCCGCTCTCTCCCAGGCGCGCCGTCGCTTCATTCTCGCAGAGTGTCGCCTCGCACCTCACCGATGCGACGGTCGATCAACACGGACCTTGCGCGAAAGGCCGCGCAAGGCCGAATGCCTCTTCGTAGAGCGGCGGCTTTCAGGCTTCGATCCCGCGATCGGCCAAGACCGCAACGGGTCGAATCGAGCCAGTCACTTTCGGGGAAAGCAGCCAGTCACGGAGCGCGATCAGATCATTCCTGCGCAAAGGGTCGAAAACCTAGGTGAAGCGGCCCTTCTTTCTCTCCATCCTTGAATTCCGGGACTCAGCCTCAGGCGCCATACAGGTGCTGGGACTGACCGCCTGCAGACAGTCTGAAGCCGCCTGCAAAAATTGCCTGGCAGCCATGCATCGTTAGTAGCCAATTGGTTCTGGGCGGCAATTCCAGCTAAGCGCCACCAAGCCGACGTTCAGTCTCGCGGGCAGTGCGTTTGCGAGCGTGGGCAATGCATCGGTCAGCTGATCCACGCGATGTGACATCGCTGCCTCTCAGCGTGAACGACCTGCCCGCCATTTCGCGTTAGGCTCGACCCGGCCCGGAGCGGAGAATCGGTGGATGTATGAGCCGCCTCACGGATTTGTTCAGTTGGTCAACCGGAGGTCTACCTGCCTGCCGAAGGGTGGGCAGCAGGCTCACGCGCTCGGCAGGATCCCAACGTCGCGCCGACGCCTAAGCTCTGCAATGGCTGCGTTGGCCTCCGTGAGGCGCGCCTGGAGATCCACATTCCCAGTCCGCCAATAGCTAACACGGCGTACAAATTCTTTGATCTGCTTCGAGAATTCGTCAGTGAAGCGCCCCGGGTTTTCAGGAGGCTCCAACTCTTGAGAAGATGGAGCCATGAACAAGTCGAACAAGTTCTCACCTGAGGTCCGCGAGCGCGCTGTGCGCTTGGTGCAGGAGCATCG
>NZ_JBBUTI010000017.1:0-55568 GCF_038066635.1 Ideonella margarita
CGGGTACATCCCACCCGCAGAGGCTGAGGCAAACTACTACCGGCAACTCGCCAGTCAGACTGCCTTGACGGAAGCCTGACTTAACCCAACGGGCCTCCATGAAACCCGGGGCGCTTCACGTGAGCTGGCGTCTGCCGCCATCACCAAAGCCATGAACGGTGCAGCATTGACGCTGGCCCACGAGCCCGGTGCGAAAGCGTCCACGGGCACGGGCAAGTTGTTGACTGCAGCCTCTGGCGCAGTCGGCGGTGCGTTCGGCATCGTTGGTGCCGTGGCTGAAATTCCGGCCACCACGATGTTGACCTTGCGCGCCATCGCAGACGTGGCCCGCAGCGAAGGTTTTGATGTGCGTTCACCGGCCGTGAGGCTGGAGTGTGCCCAGGTGCTGGCACTCGGCTCTGACGACGCCATCGATGATGACGCGCTGGAAGGTTATTACGCGGTGCGCAGTGGCATGGCCATGGCCTGCAACCAGGCCGCGGCGCAACTGGCGAGCGGCGCCGCCCAGATGAACTGGCTGGCCAAGGTGATCCAGATCGTGCTGGAGAAGTTCGGCGTGCAACTCACGTCGAAGGCCGCCGCGATGTCGGTGCCGGTGGTGGGCGCGGTGATCGGCGCCACGATCAACACCTTGTTCACCGACTACTACCAGACCATCGCCCGAGGCCACTTCATCGTGAAGCGCCTGGAGGAGGCGCATGGGGTGGACGTGGTTCGCGCTGAACTGCAGGCCATCTGTGTGGAGCGCGCCGAGCGCTTGGCACGAGGTCGGCGCGTGTCTTAGTGCGCTGGTCAGGGGCGTAGCGCATGCTCTACAAGCGCTGTGCAAGACAGCAGGGCGCTTGTCGCCTGAGACAACGCTACTTGCCCGGCGCCGCGCCCATGAAGGCGGCCTTGTGCCTCTCGACGATGGGAATGAGGGCAAGCTGCTTTTCGTAAGCGCCAGACGTTACGTATCTCAGCGTCAGGTCGTTGGCGTTGTTGTTGAACGAGAGAAATAGTCGGGCCCCTTCCTCACGCAGCTGTCGCTCCTCATCCTGCCATTGCGCAAGGTTGAAGTCTTTGGGGGCGACACGGCGGAAGGCCTCGTCGCGCAGCAGTGTCAGCAGTTCAAGTCTGTCCGCCTGGGCGTTCGAGCCCACCGACATGTGCTTGATCTGTTGGTCCTCCTCCCGCTTCACCCGAAGCGGGTCGGGCGCACCAACCACCGCCGGCGCGAGTGTCTTGGCAGTTCTGTAGATGTTGATCAACACCACGCTGCGCTTCAGGAACGCCGTCTCCCGGTTGAGCCACTGCAGGCAGCCCGCATCGCAGAGCGATGACAGCGGTTCGTCGAACCCAGGAAGCTGGCGCGCGTAGATCGTTGCGATGACGGTCTCCTTGCCCTTGAAGGCGGTCTGCATGTCGCCGCAGAACGAACTCATCAGTCGGGTGTACTCGGTCAGCGCTTCTTTGAGGACCTCCGGCTGGGAAGGCGCGGCTTTCAGGCGCTGGCCCCACCGCGCCACAAACAAGGGCCGCATCACGGCTCCGGCATAGGTTCCGCAGGTGTACTCGGCAACCAAGGGCGCCGGAAGAACCGCCGCGGCGACCTCGCCGCTATCCGCGGCCGCTGTCTGCGTCATCGAGCTGGCCAGAGCCAGCGGCACGAGCTTGCACAGTCTTCTCCACACCTTCAAATCACCTCCATATTGCGTCGCTGCGGTTGTGCGGCACAGCGTCCGATCTTGCCACCGCATGACCGATTCAGACGCGAACTGTGAGCACCTGCCGCATGCGGTTTACAGCGCCTTACACGCCAGCCGTTTTCCCAGCAAGGCTGCGCGATAGACTCATCGCGCCCGTGGCCTTGCGGGTGCTTTCGGGGAAGAACTCTTGCCGCTGAATATGCTTGCCGCCCTGGCGCGAACCGTGATGCCCGCCGTGCTGGTGTCAGCCACCTTGACGGCCACCGTGCTGCTGACCGCCTGCGGCGCCGATGTGTCTGGCGCAGCCGCCACGGCGGCTGATCTGAAGGCGCGTGAGCTGCAGCAGGCCACCCAGCAGGAAACGCAGGTGCGCCAGAAGCTGGACAGCGCCATGCAGGCCGCCGAGGCTGCCGCATCGGCCGCTGTGCCGCGGCCATGAGCCGCGAGGTGCCCGCAGGCCCGCCACGCAGTTCAACCTGACGACGGACGATTATTGTCACGAGCGAATCAGCAGGGCCGGTTCAGCGAATGCTCCTGTATGTGTCCCAGGCTCGTAATGCGCCGCGCGCAGGTGTTCGCGAGCACTCAGGCGCAGCGACAGCGTCCAGGTAGTGTCTCAACTCACTAAATCAGGTTCGCTATTGATCCTGCATCACTCGTGTATGTAATTTTACATAATATACATTGTCGTGCATTTATGGATCATACAGAAGGCGCTCGTCGATCCCAAAATCCACCAGAAAACCCACCACTCCCACCGCAACCAAAACGCAAAACGGACGCTCAAGGCGTCCGTTGTCGTGGGGTCTGGCGGGTGTCGGTCTGGTTCGTCGCGCGCATCAGACCTCGCTGTCGTCTTCCAGGCACATGTCGATGTCGGCATCGATGTCGTTGTCGTAGGCATCCAGGTCGGACTGCGACACCTTCGGGATCAGCGGCTTGTCGAGCGGACGGCAGATGCGGCGTTGCAGGCCGCTCAGGCGCTCGGAGCGTTCAACGGCTTGAAGGATGGCCTCCGGGTTCATCATCATCATGAACGGGTTGGCTTGGCTGTGGGACTGACGCATGGTGGTTTCTCCGGTGTTGGCTCCGGTGTGGAACCCATGGAAGCCACTGTAGGCGTCAGATGATAGAAACCGTAGTCAGCCCTGAGACAAACGGCGTGTCAGAAACATTCCTACACACGCGTCAGGTTGCTGGGCAGAAGCAGGCGCTTCATGCCCCACCACATCACTTCGCGCTGGCGCTGGCTTTGGCTGCGCGGTCGAGTTGTGCTGCCAGGCTGTCACGTCCGACAGAGCGCGCGAAGTCCGCAGCCGTCAGCCCCTGCTCGTTGCGAGCGACCGGGCTGGCGCCGGCCTTCAGCAAGGCCAGCGTTGATTCGTCAGAGCCGTAACGCGCGGCCATCATCAGCGGCGTGCTGCCGTTGGGCGATTTCGCCTCGATGTCCGCCTTCTGTGCCAGCAGCAGCTGAACCGCTTCGGCGCTGCCGCCCGTGCCGGCGTAATGCAGCGGCGTCCAACCGGTCTTGTTGATGCTGGCGCCCTGCTTGATCAGCGCGTTCATGGCGCCGATGTTCTGGCGCAGCGCGGCCATCATCAACGGCGTTTCACCGACGTCGTTGGTGGCATTCACGTTGATGCCGGGCATGGCCAGCAGCGCGTTGAAGACGTTGGGCGAGCCATCGCGCAGCGCCAGGTAGAGGGCGTAGTGGCCCTGCTCGCTGCGCACGTTCGGGTCGAGGCCTGCCTTGACCAGGTCCACCACCATCGGTGCGCGGTCGATGTTCACGGCGCGGAAGAAGTCGACCGAAGGCGCGGCATGCGCGCAGGCACCCAGCCAGAGGCTGGCGCTGATCAGGCCGATGGCCAGGGCGGGACGAAAGGTCATGGAGCTCATTCCTTGTCAGTGTGGAACAGACACGGCAAACAGATGTTCGAAATTGCGGGTCGTCGCGGCAGCAACTTCCTCGATGGCGAGGCCCTTCACGCGTGCAATTTCCGCGGCCACGTGCGGCACCCAGGCCGGGCTGTTGGTCTTGCCGCGATACGGCACCGGCGCCAGATACGGGCTGTCGGTTTCGATCAGCAAGCGGTCCAGCGGCACCATGCGGGCCACGTCGCGCAAGTCCTCGGCGTTCTTGAAGGTGAGGATGCCCGACAACGAAATGTAGAACCCCATGTCGAGCGCGGCGCGGGCCACCTCGCGGGTTTCGGTGAAGCAATGGAAGACACCGCCCGCCTCTTCAGCGCCCTGCTCTTTCAGCACGCGCAAGGTGTCGTCACTCGACGAGCGGGTGTGGATGATCAGCGGCAGTCGGGTTTCGCGCGCGGCCTGCACATGCACGCGCAAGCGGTCGCGCTGCCATTCCATGTCGGCCACGCTGCGGCCGTTGAGGCGGTAGTAGTCCAGGCCGGTTTCACCAATGGCGATGACCTTGTCGTCATTGGCCAGGGCCACGAGCGTGGCCACGTCAGGCTCGGCCAGGCCTTCGGTGTCGGGGTGCACACCCACGCTGGCCCACAAGTTGGTGTGCGCGCGCGCCAGGGCCACCACGTCGGGGCATTCTTCCAGCGTTGTGCTGATGCACAGTGCGCCCAGCACCTTGGCCTGGGCCATGTCAGCCAGGATGGCGTCGAGCCGCGTGTGCAACTCCGGAAAAATCAGGTGGCAGTGGGAATCGACAAACATGGTGCAGTTCGGCCTGCGGGTGCGGCCAACGCCGCCGTGGCGGCCCTGCCCTTGCGCGGCCTTCTCAGATGGTCTGGGTCGGCTTGGAAGACGAGATCGAGGTGCCCAGGATCTCTTCGATGCGGATCTTCAATTGCCGCGTTTTTTCGTCAGCCGGGAAACGCACACCCACGCCCTGGGTGCGGCCGCCGGAGGTGTTCGCCGGCGTGATCCAGCCGACCTTGCCCGCCACGGGGTAGCGCTGCGGATCGCCTGGCAGTGAGAGCAGCAGGTAAATGTCGTCACCCAGCTGGTATTCGCGGGTCGACGGCACGAACAGGCCGCCGTCGGCAAACAACGGGACGTAGGCGGCGTACAGCGCGCCCTTTTCACGGAACACCAATTGAATGACGCTGGGGCGGCTGCTGGGGGTCGGTGCTGCGCCGCCGGCGCCATTTCGATTGTCTTGATCGCTCATGCGCGAAGTGTACCGATACGAGGCGATTTGGCTTTGCTTGAGCTTGTATGGCCGAGTAACGCTGCACGTCCTTGTCCCGCCAGCGCCTCAATCAGCAGCGGTGCCTGCCAAGGGTGATCGGCATGCCGCGACGTGCGCACCAGCGCGCGTTGCCAATCGATCAGCGCTTGCCAGTCGGGGCCGGCTTCCAGCGCGTCGGCGGGGAAGAACCGGGGCTCGGCGCCAGCGGTCAGCGCCATCACGTCATGGCAGATCAGCTGCATGGCGCGCAGTGCATCGGGCACCGCCATCGCGGCCCATACGCGCAGATCGCCCTGCACCATTTGCGCCGGCAGGCTGGCCCACATCGCGGCGTTCAGGCCCTGCGCAGCGAGCTGTGCGGCCGCCAGAGGTTCACCGCCGGCTGCGGCCAGCAGGATGTGCGCATCGGCATGCCCTTGCTGCTTCAACCAGGCCAGCGATGTCTCCATGCTCGGCGCAGTCAAGCGCACACGCTGGCAGCGGCTGCGGATGGTGGGCAGCAGCTTCTCCGGGTCGTCCACGCACAGCAGCAGGCGCATGCCGGCGGCGGGCTCTTCCAGCGTTTTCAGCAGCGCATTGGCGGACACGGTGTTCATCGCATCAGCCGGGAAGAGCACCAGCACCTTGCCCTGCCCTCGGCCGGAACTGGTGTGTGCCCAGTCGATGGCCTGGCGGACCTGCTCCACTCGAATCTCGCGGCTCGGCTTGCGCTTGGATTTGCTGTCGCCGTCGCCGCCATCCGCATCGCCGTCGCCATCCGAAAACCACTTCAGGCTTTGCTGCAGCGCCTCGGGCAGCACCACCTTCAAGTCAGGGTGGCTGTGGGCCACGGCCAGGTGGCATGAGGTGCAGCGGTCACACGGGCCGGGCGCGCTTTCGCACAACCAGGCCTGCGCCGCGCGCAGCGCCAACTCGAACTGGCCCGAGCCCGCGCCACCATGCAGGATGATGGCGTGCCCGCGTGATTCGTCGCGCAGTGCAGCCAGGGTGTCTTTCAACCAGGGCAGATCATGTTCGTTGCGCATGCTCATGTCGGGGCGCCCCGGCGTGCCAGCACACGTTCCGTCACAACCTTGAGCACGTCGGCACGCACGGCTTCCAATGTTTGCTGCGCGTCGATCCGCACGAACCGGCTCGGGTCAGCCTCAGCGCGGGCCAGATAGCCGGCGCGAACGCGGTCGAAGAACTCCGTGTCTTCCTGTTCCAGCCGGTCTGGTGCGCGTGCTGCTGATCGACGCGCCGCAGCCACCGCCGGGGGCACGTCAAACCACAGGGTCAGGTCTGGTTGCAGGCCGTTCTGCACCCAGGTTTCGAGCTGGGTCAGCACCGCCAGATCAAAGCCGCGGCCGGCGCCCTGGTAAGCGAACGTGGCGTCAGTGAAGCGATCGCACAGCACGGTCTGGCCTTGGGCCAGTGCGGGCACGATGCGGGTGCTGAGGTGGTCCCGGCGGGCGGCAAACACCAGCAAGGCTTCGGTCAGTGCGTCCATCGGGCGGTGCAGGAACAGGCCTCGCAGCTCTTCGGCCAGCGGCGTGCCGCCCGGCTCACGCGTGAGCAGCAAGGGCAGCTCCGCCTGCCGCAGCAAGTCGGCCACGGCGTCGATGTGCGAGGACTTGCCGGCACCGTCGATGCCTTCGAAGCTGATGAAGCGTGCGGCGGTGCTCATCGACCACCTCGTTGGTATTGGTTCACGGCCCGATTATGGTCGTCCAGGTGGTCGCTGAAGACGCTGGTGCCGTCCCCGCGGGCCACGAAATACAGTGCCTTGACTGCCGCGGGGCTGGCCGTGGCCTTGAGGGCATCGCGGCCGGGCATGGCGATCGGCGTCGGTGGCAGGCCGCGCCGCGTGTAGGAGTTCCAGGGCGTGTCGGTTTGCAGATCGACCTTGCGCAGGTTGCCGTCAAAGCGCTCACCCAGGCCGTAGATCACGGTTGGGTCACTCTGCAGCGGCATGCCGATGCGCAGCCGGTTGGTGAACACGGCGGCCACCTTGGCGCGGTCGGCCGCTGCGCCGGTTTCCTTCTCGACGACAGACGCCAGCGTCAGCAACTCGGCGGGTGATTTCAAGGGGGAGTCAGCTTGCCGGCCAGCCCAGGCTGCCTGCAACTGCTGCTGCATGGCTTGATGGGCGCGGCGCAGCACGGTCACGTCGCTCACGCCGCGGCTGTAGGCGTAGGTGTCGGGGAAGAGCCAGCCTTCGATGTGCTCGGCGCTGCTGCCCACGGCCGCCGCCACCTGGGCGTCGCTCATGGTGTCGATGGTGTGGCGCAGGTGTGGCGCCTTGACGAGGGCTTCGCGCACCTGGCGGAAGTTCCAGCCTTCGATCAGACGCACGGTTTCCATGGTCTGGTCGCCGCGCACCATCTTGTCCAGCAACTCACGCGGTGTGATGCCGGTTTCCACCTCATAAGAGCCGGCACGAATGCGTCGCGCCTGGCCCGACAGCCGGAACCACTGGTACAGCGCTTCAGGGGAAGCTTCGACGCCCGCCTGCACCCACAGCCGGGCGATGTCGCGGCTGCCCGTGCCGGGCTCGATCGATACCTCGACCGTGCCCGTGCGCAGTGGCAAAGGCTGGTGCAGCCACCAGGCGGCCGCACCGGCCACAGCGCCGGCCAGCAGCACGCAGATCGCCAGGAACTTGAAAAACCGTTTCATGGGCGGGAGATATGCGCGGGTTGCTGCTCAATCATGGGCCGCGATGATAATCGCCGGATGATGCCGATTGCCTTGTCCCAGCTCTCTCCGTCCCCCTTCCCCACCGGCGTGCAGCGCCTGCAGGAGTGGGGTGTCATTCGCGCCCTGGGCGCTGACAGTGCCACGTTCCTGCAAGGCCAGTTGACGAACGACGTGCAGTCGATGGGTGCTGGCGACGTGCGTCTGGCTGCTTACTGCTCGGCCAAGGGCCGCATGCAGGCCAGCTTCGTGGTCGCGCGGCCGGCGCCGAATGAGTTTTTGCTGGCCTGCAGCGCTGACCTGCTGCCCGCCGTGCTCAAGCGCCTGTCGATGTTCGTGATGCGCGCCCAGTGCAAGTTGACGGATGCCAGCGCTGACCTCTCCGTGTGGGGTGAAGTTGGCGGCGAACTTGCTTCGCAAGCGGCTTCGCTGGACGCTGCCAGCGGCGTGCACCGTCTGCGCCTGGCTTCGGTGCTGGGTCTGGCCCGCCACCTGTGCCTGGTGCCTGCCGGTGTTGTGCCTGAAGCCCCTGCCCTGCCCGAGGGCGCCTGGGGCTGGCTGGAGGTGGGCAGCGCGGTGCCCCGCGTGGTGGCCGCCACGGCTGAGGCGTTTGTGCCCCAGATGGTGAATCTGGAGGTGGTCGGCGGCGTGAGCTTCAAGAAGGGCTGCTACCCGGGCCAGGAGGTGGTGGCGCGCAGCCAGTACCGCGGCACGCTGAAGCGGCGCGGTGCGCTACTCGCGGGCGATGCGGCCCTGGCACCCGGCCAGGAGGTGTTTCACAGCGCCGACCCGGGCCAGCCCGCAGGCACCGTGGCCCTGTCCGCACAATTTGGTGGCCGGCACCTGGCGCTGGTGGAGTTGAAACTGGCGGCGCTGGAAGGCGGCACGCTGCACCTTGGCAGCGCAGAGGGCGCCGCATTGAGCAGCGTGGCCCTGCCCTACGAGATCCCGGCAGAAGCGCCATGATCGGGTGATTCAACACCGCCACCAGCAGTGACACGGCATGAACAGGCATTGGTTCATCTATTACAGGGTTAACCCTTATGATTTGGCTGCTGCGGTGGCCGAAGTGAGGGAGTTCCAAGCCGTTTTGAAGCAGCGGTTCCCGGGTTTGCAGGCGACATTGATGCGTCGGCCAGAGCCCCGGGACGACGGCCTGATCACCTTGATGGAAACCTACGCCGTGGAAGCCACACCGCTGGAAAACGCACAAACCGATTGGCCACGCATCGTGGAGTTGGCGGCCAGGCCGTTGGCCCCGCTTGTGCAGGGTGCACGCCACGTCGAGGAGTTCGTGCCATGTGTCTAGCCTCTCTGGCCTTTGACGTGCACCGGCGATTTCCGCTGGTGGTGGCGGCCAACCGCGACGAATACTTCGCTCGGCCGGCCGGGCGCCTGGCGTGGTGGACGCCCGCCGAGGGCGGCCCCCAGATCCTGTCCGGGCGCGACCAGCAGGCTGGCGGGCTGTGGATGGGCCTGACGGCCGAGGGCCGCTTCGGCCTGGTCACCAACGTGCGCCAGCCCGGCGCGCCTGACCCTGACGCACCGTCGCGCGGCCTGATCGTGCAACGCTGGCTCAAGGGCGACATGCCGGCCCACCGCTTCTGGCCGCACATCGCCCTCACGGGTTACCAGCCCTTCAACCTGATTGCGGCCGACTTCCGGCAAGGCGACTGCTTCTGGGCGACCAGTGAGCGTGCCTCACCTGAGCGCATCGAGCGCGGCATCGTCGGCTTGAGCAACGGTGCGCTCGACAGCCCCTGGCCCAAGGTCGATGCGCTGAAAGAGCGGCTGCATGACGCGCTGGACGCAGCGGACAGCGCCGACACGCTCGCCTCGATGTTGTTTGCCGCCCTGGCCGATCGCACCGTGGCGCCAGACGAAGTCCTGCCCAGCACCGGCGTGTCGCGCGAGGTGGAGCGCATGCTTTCTGCGGCCTTCATCCGCTCGCCTGACCAGCGCTACGGCACCCGATGCTCCACCGTGCTGGTGGCTGAGCGTGTGGGCAAGCGGCTGGTCACGCACATGTTCGAGCGCACGTTCACCCCCGGGCCTGGCCTGGCGCTGCTGCGGCGCTCGACCCTGAAGGACTGGCCGCCCAAGTACCTGCCAGCCGATGCGGCCGAGCCGCATGTGCCCACCGAAGTGGGCCCGGTTTCAGACGCCGAACTGGCCGATGCGCCGGCCGTGTCTGCCCCGCCCAAGCGCCGGGTGCGCAGCCTGCTGCGCCCTGCAGACAAGCTCTGAACCCGGGCCGGCGCTCAGGCGCTGGCCAGGTTCAGGTGCATGTCGATGTGGCTGACGCCAGCCTCCAGGTACACATCGCCGCGCGCCACAAAGCCGGCGTGCTCGTAGAAGCGCTGCGCGTCAGTCTGGGCCTGCAGCCACACCCGTTGCAGGTTCTGGCGGCGAGCCTCGGCGATCAGTGTCTGCAGCAACTGCCGCCCCACCGTGGTGCCGCGCAAGGCCCGCACCACCGCCATTCGCCCGATCTTGCCTTCGCCCGGTGCGCTGATCACCAGGCGCCCACTACCAACGGCCCGCCCGAGCGCGTTGGTAGCCACGGCGTGCATGGCGCCCGCATCGGCCTCGTCCACCATCAGGTGCGCCGCAATGCCTTGTTCTTCAACGAAAACCTCATCGCGCAATTGGCGTGAGGCCGCTTCATGTTCGCCCCAGTGGCCCAAGGCCAGCTGCAACATCGGCGCGCCCGCCTCATGGCCTTCCAGCACGGCCCGAAGCACGTCGGGCACAGGCGTGGGCTGCCGGGTTTGCGGGTTGGCGAACACATAGACCAGCTCACCGCTCACCAGCAGGCTGGAGCCGCGCCAGACGCTTGCGTCGAACGTCAGCGAAGAGCTGCCGATGCGCCGCAGCTTGATGCCGACATCCAGCGTGTCGTCATACAGCGCAGAAGCGTGGTACTCCAGCGTGGCCTTGCGCACGTAGAGGTCACCGTCAAAGCCGGCCATCGTGGCCTGGTACGGCAGCGCCAGGGCGCGCCAGTACGCACCCATGGCCGTGTCGATGTAGAGCAGGTAGTGGCCGTTGAAGACGATCTGCTGCATGTCCACTTCAGCCCAGCGCACGCGCAGGCGGTCAGTGAAACGGAAGGATGACTTGTTCACGGGGTTCCTCCAAAAGCGGCGCGCAAGGTGTCGCCGGCCACTTGCTGGGCAGCTTCCGCTTCTTTCAGCACGCGGCCCAGTTTGATGAAGTCATGCGTCAGGCCACGGTACAGCTCCAGTGTCACGGGCACGCCGGCCAGCCGCAGGCGGTCGCCATAGGCCAGCCCTTCGTCGACCAGCGGGTCACATTCGGCCAGCAGCAGGCAGGCGGGCGCCACGTTGTCGACCTCCGGCACGAGCAAGGGTGCGAAGCGCCAGTCGCTGCGGTCTTGCGCATCGATGTATTGATTGAAGAACCAGCTGATGCTGGCCTTGTCCAGCAGGAAGCCGTTGGCGAAGGCTTCGTGGGAATCCGTGTCGGCATGGGCCGTGGTGCCGGGCGTGATCAGCAGTTGCATTGCTAATCTCAAGCCGGCATCCCGGGCCAGCAGCGCGCACACCGCGGCGAGCGTACCGCCGGCGCTGTCGCCGCCCACGGCGAGGCGGGTGGCGTCCAGCGACAGTTCGTCTGCGCCTGTTGATGCCAACCACTGCAGCGCCGCCCACGCGTCTTCCACCGCCACCGGGAAGCGGTGTTCGGGCGCCAGCCGGTAATCGAGCGCCAGCACCGCAGCGCCGCTGCGCAAGGCCAGCTGGCGGCACAGGCTGTCGTGGGTTTCGAGGTTGCCGATGGTGAAGCCGCCGCCGTGCAGGTACAGCAGCACCGGCAGCTTGTTGGCCGACGGCGCATAGAGACGCGCGGGCAGCAGCGCGCCGTCGGCGGCCGGCACACGCACGTCTTCGACCCGCGCCAGCGGTGCGCGCGGCAAATCGAGGATTTCGGCCGCCAGGGTGTAGGCCTGCCGAGCCTCGACGACCGACAAGCTGTGGAACGGCGGACGGTCAGCGCGGCGGATGCGCTCGAGGATCCCGGCCATGGTTGGCGTCAGCAGCGATGTACTCAAGGTTAATCTCAGGTGTCAGGCGGTGGACTGCAAAGGATACTTTGGCGATGGCACGCATTCAGTACTTGACCCAGATAGACATCGATTTTGGCGTGGTGGGCCTGCTGGCCGCCGAGTGCCAGCGGCTCGGCATCCAGCGGCCGATGATCGTGACGGACCTCGGCGTTCGCGCCGCCGGTGTGTTGAAGCCGGTGGAAGATGCCGTGGCCGGCCTGCCCGTCACCGTCTTTGACGGCACACCGTCCAACCCGACCGAAGCTGCCGTGCGCGCTGCCGTGGCGGCCTACGCCGCTGGCCAGTGCGACGGCCTGATTGCGGTGGGCGGCGGCTCCAGCATCGACCTGGCGAAGGGCGTGGCCATCGCCGCTACCCACCCAGGCCCGCTGACGACCTACGCCACCATCGAAGGCGGCAGCTTGAAGATCACGGCCGCTGCGGCGCCGCTGATCGCCGTGCCCACCACCGCGGGCACCGGCAGCGAGGTCGCCCGAGGCGCCATCCTGATCGTTGACGACGGCCGCAAGCTGGGCTTTCACAGCTGGCACCTGATGCCCAAGGCCGCCCTGCTCGACCCGGCCTTGACCGTGGGCCTGCCGCCCATGTTGACGGCGGCCACCGGCATGGATGCGATCGCGCACTGCATGGAAACCTTCATGTCGGCCGCCGTCAATCCGCCGGCTGATGGCATTGCATTGGACGGCCTGGCGCGCGGCTGGGCGCACATCGAGCGCGCCACGCGTGACGGCAGCGACCGCGATGCCCGCTGGGCCATGATGAGCGCCAGCATGCAAGGCGCGATGGCTTTCCAGAAGGGGCTGGGCTGCGTGCATTCGCTCAGCCACAGCCTGGGCGGACTGAACCCGCGCCTTCACCACGGCACCTTGAACGCCGTGTTCCTGCCCGCAGTCATCCGGTTCAATGCGGGCGCAGACAGTGTCCAGCGCGATCGGCGCCTGCAGCGCATGGCGGCGGCCATGGGCCTGCAGCTTGGCGATGCGTCACAAGCCGACGTTGCCGCTGAAGTGGTCGCTGATTTGGTGGCCAACGCCGTCACTACCCTGAACGCCCGGCTCGGCCTGCCGACCGGCTTGGCGGCGATGGGCGTTGATGCGTCGATGTTCGACGCCATCATCGACCACGCGATGAAGGACCACTGCCACGCGACCAACCCCCGCCTGGCCAGCCGGGCCGACTATCACGTCATGTTGACCGCGTCGCTCTAGGCGCAGTCGGTGCCAGCGCGATCTCCCGACACGCCAAATCGTTCTTGATGCTGCGTGCGCCATGAATTGGCGCGGAATTTGCTCGATCTCCGTCAGCAGTACACAACATGGACGGTGTCGATGGGATCGAATTTTCGTGCTTTCTGGGGGCGCGTTGCGCCGGTCTTTTTTTGCGCGGGGCTGCTGGCAGCTCAACCACCGGCCCTCGCACAGCCGGCAGCGCCAACCACCTTCACGGCCAGCGGCTACACACCGCTCGTGCCCGCAGCGCAGATCAGTGGTGGTGACACCGCCTGGATGATCACAGCCACCGTGCTGGTGCTGTTGATGACGCTGCCCGGCCTGGCGCTCTTTTACGCCGGCATGGTGCGCAAGAAGAACATCCTGTCGACCATGGCCCAGGTGCTGGCCGTTGCCGCTCTCGTGACGCTGCTGTGGTTCGGCATCGGCTACAGCCTGGCCTTCATGCCTGGCACGCCATTCATCGGTGGCACTGAAGGCGCATGGCTCGATTCACTCAAGTTCCACAAGGCCGCGGGCACTTTGTCGGTGCATCCGCTGGCACCCACGGTGCCCGAATCGGTGTTCGTGATGTTTCAGCTCACCTTCGCCATCATCACGCCTGCCCTGATCGTGGGCGCGTTCGCCGAGCGCATCCGCTTCGCCGCCCTGTTCTGGTTCGTGGCTGCCTGGCTGCTGCTGGTTTATGCACCGGTGGCGCACTGGGTCTGGTCGTCAGAGGGCTGGTTGGCCCAGCGCGGCGCGCTCGACTTTGCTGGCGGCACGGTGGTGCACATCAATGCGGGTGTGGCGGGCCTGGTGGCGGCCTGGATGGTGGGTCCGCGCCAGGGCTACGGCAAGATCGCCCTGATGCCCGCCAATCTGGGCATGACGATGATGGGCGCGTCGCTGCTGTGGGTTGGCTGGATGGGCTTCAACGGTGGCTCGGCCGGTGCTGCTGATGGCCGGGCCGGCATGGCCATGCTGGTGACACAGTTGGCAGCAGCGGCTGGTGCCGTCAGCTGGATGCTGGTGGAGTGGCTGGTGCGCCGCACGCCGACCTTGCTCGGCCTGTGCAGCGGCGCGGTGGCGGGCCTGGTGGCCATCACGCCCGCGTCCGGATTTGTTTCGCCCGCCTCTGCGGTGTTGATTGGCTTGGTGGCCGGTCTGGGCTGCTACTGGGGCGCCACGGGCCTGAAGCGGCTGCTGCGTGCAGACGATTCGCTCGATGTATTCGGTGTGCACGGCATGGGCGGCCTGATTGGCGCCTTGATGACGGGCTGGCTGGCTGACCCGCGCATTGGTGGTGTCAGCGGCTCGGTGCTGGCCCAGGCGGAAGCGGCGGGTGCCACGGTGCTGTGGAGCGCCGGCGTCACCGCCTTGATCTTGTGGGCAGTGAACGGGCTGATCGGCCTGCGCGTGACCGAGGCGCAGGAAAACGACGGCCTGGACTTGAGCCAGCACGGCGAGCGGGTGGCGTGAGCGCCCTGCTTCAACACGATCTGACCTGAACCTGGAGGACGGACATGCTTGACAGCGAAAAACTGGCCCTCGCGGCGCACCTGCATGTGGTGATGCGCCGGAAGCTCGGCCGCGTCACTGATGTGGAATGGATGGTGCGCAGTCAGGAATACGCCCGCGAGATCATCCGCGTGGCCCTGGCCGAGCCGGACCAGCCCGAGATGCACGACTGGGCGCGCAAGCTGGAGGCCGCCCTGCTGCCCGCAGTGGCGCCCGTGCGCGCGGCGCGCAACCTGGATGCGCGCGACGGCCGGCACAGTGAGTTTGCCGACAGCCGGCAAGCGCCACGCAGCGCTGTCGAGGCGGCGAGCCCGGCGCCGGCCCCGCGCGTGGCTGCCCCCCGGTACGTGGGCAGCCTGCGCTGAAATGAGAAAGGCCCGGTCGCTTGTGGCGACCGGGCCCGGTTTGCTGCCGCTGTAGGCGGCGGTTCACCGAATGGGGTGATGTCTCCTCAGGCCCCCTGCTTGTTCCTTCAGTGGAACTGTTCTTCCTCGGTCGAGCCGGTCAGCGCCTTGACGCTGGAGCTGCCGCCCTGGATGACCGTGGTCACGTCGTCGAAGTAGCCGGCGCCAACTTCCTGCTGGTGCGACACGAAGGTGTAGCCCTTGTCGCGTGCCTTGAACTCTTGTTCCTGCACTTGTTCGACGTAGTGCTTCATGCCTTCGCCGCGAGCGTAGGCGTGGGCGAACTGGAACGTGTTGTACCAGTTGATGTGGATGCCGGCCAGGGTGATGAACTGGTACTTGTAGCCCAGTGCCGAGAGCTCTTCCTGGAACTTGGCAATGGTGCGGTCGTCCAGGTTCTTCTTCCAGTTGAACGACGGCGAGCAGTTGTAGCTCAGCAGCTTGCC
The DNA here is from genome assembly GCF_038066635.1 of Ideonella margarita. Lineage (NCBI taxonomy): Bacteria > Pseudomonadati > Pseudomonadota > Betaproteobacteria > Burkholderiales > Sphaerotilaceae > Ideonella > Ideonella margarita. The sequence continues at coordinate 15,200 of NZ_JBBUTI010000017.1, forward strand.
CGGGCAGGCGGCGTGCACGGCTTGGGCGAACTCACGGGCGAAGCCCAGGTCCGGCGTGCCGGTTTCGCACCACACCAGGTCGGCGTACGGGGCGTAGGCGATGCCGCGGCTGATGGCTTGTTCCAGGCCATTCTTGACGCGGTAGAAGCCTTCTTGCGTACGCTCGCCGGTCAGGAACGGCTTGTCGTTCTCGTCGTGGTCGCTGGTCAGCAGGTTGGCGGCTTCAGCATCGGTACGGGCCAGCACGATGGTCGGCACGCCCATGACGTCGGCGGCAAAGCGCGCGGCGATCAGCTTCTCGACGGCTTCACCGGTCGGCACCAGCACCTTGCCACCCATGTGGCCGCACTTCTTCACGGCAGCCAGCTGGTCTTCGAAGTGAACGCCGGCAGCACCTGCGGCGATCATGTTCTTCATCAGCTCGAAGGCGTTCAGCACGCCGCCGAAACCGGCTTCAGCGTCAGCCACGATCGGCAGGAAGTAGTCGACGAAGCCTTCATCGCCCGGGTTGATGCCACGCGACCACTGGATTTCGTCAGCGCGCTTGAAGGTGTTGTTGATGCGGCGAACCATCGTCGGCACCGAGTCGTACGCATACAGCGACTGGTCGGGGTACATGGTTTCGCTGGTGTTGCCGTCAGCGGCGACTTGCCAGCCCGACAGGTACACGGCTTCCAGGCCAGCCTTGGCCTGCTGCATCGCCTGGCCGGCGGTGATGGCGCCGAAGGCGTTGACGTAGCCCTTCTTGGCGCCGCCGTTCACCTTGGCCCAGAGGTTCTCTGCGCCACGCTGTGCCAGCGTGTATTCAGGTTGCAGGCTGCCACGCAGACGCACGACGTCAGCGGCGCTGTAGCCGCGCTTGACGAGCTTCCAGCGGGGGTTTTCAGCCCAGTCCTTTTCGAGTGCGGCGATTTGTTGTTCGCGGGTCAGTCGGGTCATGAGTGGCTCCTTGAGTGCAGGGAAAAAAGTGTTTCAACCTGGGACCAAGATTACGCCCGACCTTGCCGCTTGGGAAGTCCTATGTCTTATATAAGACTAAAAATGTTTTCGTTGTAAATCAATGGCTTGCGATTTTCATATCAGGATGTGAAATCAGATTTTTCGCCATGAAAAATTCTGCTGCGCTGCAACAGGCGAAATTTCCGCATCGTGAAACGCGTTTCCACTCATGGAAACTACCGAGGCCGCCGCCAGCGCGTTCGGGCGCTAAAACGCCTCACAGTGGCAAGGCGGTGGTCTTCTTCACCGTGCGCAGCACCAGCATGGAGTTCGAGCGCTCGACGCCCGGCAGGCGCATCAGCACTTCGGTGTGGAAGCGCTCCAAGTCTTCCGCGTCGCGGTAGCTGAAGCGGATCAGGTAGTCGTTCGAGCCGGCCACGTAATAACAATCGAGGATCTGCGGCTCGTCGCGCACCGCCTGCTCGAACGCACCGAGCAGCGCGTTGCTCATGGTCTCGAGGTTGATGATGGTGAAGCTGGTGCCGTGCTGCCCCACCGCCTTCGGGTTCAGCAGCGCCACGTACTGGGCGATCACGCCCTCTTCTTCCAGCTGTTTGACACGGCGCAAGCAGGCCGATGGCGACAGGTGAACCCGCTGGGCCAACTCCACGTTCGAGAGTTTTCCGTCGTTCTGGAGCTCGGCCAGAATGTTGCGGTCGATCGCATCCAATTGCGGCAAATTGTGGCTACTTCGCATGATGTTCTGATTCTTGCACGATTGTTCGCACAAAGTTGTGTGAAGCGGGGTTGCCCCCGGTTCATCGCGCAAGCACATTGCGCGCCTGCTTGGCTAGACTGATTTCCCAACAAGACGCACACTGTCAAAGCGCCAATCGGCCACGGTGTGTGAAGGAAAGCACGAATGACTGCAGCACTTGACGCTTACTGGATGCCGTTCACCGCGAACCGCCAGTTCAAACAGCAACCCCGCTTGTTGGCACGCTCCTCCGGCATGCATTACTGGACGGACGACGGTCGCCAGATCCTCGACGGCGTTGCCGGCCTGTGGTGCGTGAACGCCGGCCATGCCCGCCCGCGCATCGTTCAAGCCATTGCCGAACAGGCCGCTGAGCTGGATTACGCACCGCCCTTCCAGATGGCCCACCCCAAGGCTTTCGAGCTGGCTGAGCGTGTGGCGGCCCTGGCCCCGGGTGACATGAACAAGGTGTTCTTCACCAACTCGGGTTCCGAGTCGGTGGAAACCGCGCTGAAGATGGCCCTGGCCTACCACCGCGTGCGCGGCGAAGGCCACCGCACCCGCCTGATCGGCCGCGAGCGGGGTTACCACGGCGTCAACTTCGGTGGCATCTCGGTGGGCGGCATGGTCGCCAACCGCAAGATGTTCGGCAACATGCTGGGCGGTGTCGATCACCTGCGCCACACGCACGATCCGGCCAAGAACGCCTTCAGCGTGGGTCAGCCCGCCCACGGCGCTGATCTGGCCGATGACCTTGAACGCCTGTGCGCCCTGCACGACGCCTCCACCATCGCTGCCGTCATCGTCGAGCCCGTGGCCGGCTCCACCGGCGTGCTGGTGCCGCCGCAAGGCTACCTGCAGCGTCTGCGTGAGCTGTGCGACAAGCACGGCATCCTGCTGATTTTCGACGAGGTCATCACCGGCTTCGGCCGCACGGGCGCACCGTTCGGCGCACAGACCTTCGGTGTCACGCCTGACCTGATGACCGTGGCCAAGGGCCTGACCAATGGCTGCGTGCCGATGGGCGCCGTGATTGCCCGCCAGCATGTCTACGACGCTTTCATGCAGGGCCCGGAGCACCTCATCGAGTTCTTCCACGGCTACACCTACTCGGCGCACCCGCTGGCCTGCGCGGCCGGCCTGGCCACGCTCGATACCTACGCCGAAGAGGGCCTGCTGACGCGTGCGTCTGAACTGCAGGGCTACTTTGCCGAAGCGCTGCACAGCCTGCGCGACGCGCCGCACGTGATCGACATCCGCAACATCGGCCTGGTGGGCGGCATCGAGCTCACGCCGCGGCCGGGCGCACCCACCCAGCGCGCGTTCGATGTTTTCCTCGACGCCTTCCACAAGCAAGGGGTGCTGCTGCGCACGACGGGCGACACGATCGCGTTGTCGCCTCCACTGATCATCGAACGCACCCAGATCGACCAGCTGGTGGACACCATCCGCACCGCGTTGAAGCGTGTGGCTTGATGTGCATGGCTTGAAGCTTGCTCGCGTTCACCACGTCAACATCATCCGCACATCACAAAGGGCTTGCCTAGCGCCTACCGTATGACTTTCCTCAGCGTCGATCAAGATCTAGCCCGCCAGTCCTATTACGTCGCCACAGCGCCGCGGACCCAGCGATTTCCTTCCCTGGTCGGCACGATGGCCTGCGATGTGGCCATCGTCGGCGGCGGTCTCGCCGGCCTGACGGCCGCGCTGGAGCTGGCTGAGCGAGGGGTGTCGGTGGTGCTGCTGGAGGCCCGCCAGGTCGGCTGGGGCGCCAGCGGTCGCAATGGCGGTCAGGCCATCCACGGCCTCGCTTGTGACCAGACCACGATCGAGGCCCAGCTGGGCCTGGGTGATGCGCGCAAGGTCTGGGACATGACCATCGAGGCGCTGAGCCTGCTGCGCCAGCGCAGCGAGCGCCACGGCATCGACTGCGACTGGCGCGACGGCTACCTCGGGCTGGCCACCAGCCCGGGCAAGGCGGCTGACCTGGCCAAGTGGTGCGAGCACATGGCCCGCACATACAACACGGCCTTCACCCCCATCAGCGGTGCCGACGTGCGCCAGTGGATCGACAGCCCGCGCTACCACGGCGGCCTGCATGATCCGCAATCCGGCCACCTGCACCCGCTCAAGTACGCGCTGGGCATTGCCCGCGCTGCCGCAGAGGCCGGCGTGCAGATCTTTGAAGACAGCGCCGTCACACGGCTGCAGCGGGGTGACACCGCCGTGCTGCACACCGCCACTGGCCAGGTGCAGGCGAAGCAGGTGCTGCTGGCGGGCAACGTGTATGCCCAGGGCCTGGCGCCTGAACTTGAGCAGCGCATCATGCCGGTCGGCACCTACATCGTGTGCTCCGAAGCGATGGACCCGGCCCTGGCGGACAGCTTGATTCCAAGCCGCTCGGCCGTGTGCGACACCAACTTCGTGCTCGACTACTTCCGCACCACCAACGACCACCGCATGCTCTACGGCGGCCGGGTGAGTTACAGCACGCGCACCCCGCCGAACCTGGCTGAAAGCATGCGCCAGCGCATGGTGGGCACCTTCCCGCAGCTGGCCGGCACCAAGGTGGAATTTGCCTGGGGCGGCTTTGTCGACATCACGATGAACCGCGCGCCCGACTTCGGTCGCATCGGCTCCAACCTCTACTACCTGCAAGGCTTCTCGGGCCATGGCCTGGCGCTAACAGGCCTGGCCGGCCGCGTGGTGGCTGAGGCCATGCACGGCGATGCCAGCCGGTTCGACCTGTTCAGCCGCATCCAGCATCGCAACTTCCCGGGCGGCCCGTTGCTGCGCACACCGGCCCTGGTGCTGGGCATGGCCTGGTACCGCCTGCGTGACCTGCTGGGATGAACACCATGAGCAACGCCAATTCTTCCCCCATCCGCAAACCCGTCGTGCTGGTGCCCGCCTGCAACCGCATGCTGGGTGAGCACCCCTTCCACATCGCTGGCAAGAAGTACCTCGATGCAGTGCGCCTGGCCGGTGCCCTGCCCTTGATCGTGCCCTCGGCCGAGCCCGACGAGATCGACGCGCTGCTCGACATGGCCGACGGCGTGTTGCTGACCGGCTCGCCGTCCAATGTGCATCCGTCGCACTTCGGTGAAGACGTGCATGACCCGAGCCTGCCGCTCGACCCGCTGCGCGACAGCTGGACGCTGCCGCTCATCCGCGCCGTGGTGGCGCGTGGCATGCCGCTGTTCGGCATCTGCCGCGGCACCCAGGAAACCAATGTGGCGCTGGGGGGCTCGCTGCACCAGGCCGTGCAGGAAGTGCCCGGCCACCATGACCACCGTGCCCCCGAAGGTGCGCCTGCGGCCACGGCCTACGGCCCGGCGCACGAGGTGCATGTCGAGTCGGGTGGCGTGCTCGCCAGCATCGTTGGCCAGCCGGCGTTCACCGTGAATTCGGTGCACGGCCAGGCCGTCAACACCCTGGCCCCCGGCCTGCGGGTGGAAGCCCGCGCGCCGGATGGTTTGATCGAAGCGTTTTCAGTCGCCCAGTCGAGCGGCTTCAGCCTGTGCGTGCAATGGCACCCGGAATGGCTGGCTGCTGACAACCCGGTGTCCCGCGCGATGCTCAGTGCCTTCGGCGCTGCCTGCCGGGTATGGCGCGACAAGCACCGCGGCCCCGAGCCTGCCGGCCGCTGAGCAAACACACCGACTTTCCCATCGGGGCCCGCGCGGCCCGATGGCCTGCGTGATGCAGGTTTCCACCGTGCGCAATGAACGATTCAGCAGGTGCCTCACATGGCCAGCAAAAAACACTTCAATTTCGCCGAGCTCGAACAGTGGCTCGACCAGCAACGCGTGACCGAGATCGAATGTCTCGTGCCTGACCTCACCGGGGTGGCTCGCGGCAAGATCCTGCCTCGCCAGAAATTCACCGAAGACCGCGGCATGCGCTTGCCCGAGGCCGTGGTGGCCATGGGCGTGACGGGCGAATTCCCGGAAGAAGGCCCGTACTACGACGTCATCAACCCGACCGACCGCGACATGCACCTGCGCCCTGATCCGGCGTCCGTGCGCATCGTGCCCTGGGCCACCGACCCGACCGCGCAGGTCATCCACGACTGCTACGACCGTGACGGCAATCTGGTGCCGTTCGCGCCGCGCTCGGTGCTGCGCCGGGTGTGCGACCTGTTCGACGCCGAGGGCTGGGACCCGGTGGTGGCGCCGGAGCTGGAGTTCTATCTGGTTGCCCGCAACACCGACCCCGACATGCCGCTGAAGCCGCCGATCGGCCGCAGCGGTCGCTCGGAAACGTCGCGTCAGGCGTATTCGATCGACGCGGTGAACGAGTTCGATCCGCTGTTCGAAGACGTCTACGAGTACTGCGAAAAGATGGAGTTGAACGTCGACACGCTGATTCATGAAATCGGTGCCGGCCAGATGGAAATCAACTTCTTCCACGCCCACCCGCTGGGCCTGGCCGATGAGGTGTTCTTCTTCAAGCGCACGGTGCGTGAAGCGGCCCTGCGCCACGACATGTACGCCACCTTCATGGCCAAGCCGATTGCCGGCGAGCCGGGCAGCGCCATGCACATCCACCAGAGCCTGGTGAACCGCAAGACCGGCCGCAACCTATTCAGCAATGAAGACGGCACGCCAAGCCAGGAGTTCTTCTGGTACATCGGCGGTCTGCAGAAGCACATCCCCTCGGCCATGGCCCTGTTCGCCCCGTACGTGAACAGCTACCGCCGCCTGTCGCGCCACACCGCGGCTCCGATCAACATCCAGTGGGGCACGGACAACCGCACGGTCGGCATCCGCTCGCCAGTGGCATCGTCACAGGCCCGCCGCGTCGAGAACCGCGTGATCGGTGCTGATGCCAACCCGTACTGCGCACTGGCGGCCACGCTGGCCTGCGGCTACCTGGGCATCAAGAACAAGATCGAGCCGTCACCCGAGTGCAAGGGCGACGCCTACCTCGGCGATTACCAGCTGCCGCGCAGCCTGGGTGAAGCGCTGGAGTTGCTGCGCGCCGACAAGGAACTGGCCGCCGTGCTGGGCGAAGACTTCGTCACCGTCTACACCGAGGTGAAGGAAATCGAGCACGCCGAGTTCATGAAGGTGATCTCGCCGTGGGAGCGCGAGCACCTGCTGCTTCACGTCTGATCTCTTACCTCCTGTTGCTCAAGGCCGCCCCAAAAGGGTGGCTTCTCTAACGGAACATCCACCATGCAAGACAACACCATCGTCATCCAGGCCCCTGCCGTGGCAAGCAAGCGCAGCACCCGCGAATGGCAGCAAGCCGACGCTGCCCACTTTCTGCACCCGTTCACCGACTTTGGTGCACTGGCCAAGAAGGGCTCGCGCATCATCACCAAGGCCGAAGGCATCTACCTCTGGGACAGCGAGGGCAAGAAGATCCTCGACGCGATGAGCGGCCTGTGGTGCGTGAACGTGGGCTATGGCCAGAACTCACTGGTGGAAGCAGCCACGCGCCAGATGAAGGAGCTGCCCTTCTACAACGCGTTCTTCCAGACGGCCACGCCGCCGGCCATCGAGCTGGCCGAGCTGCTGGCTGAAGTCACGCCGCCGAACTTCCAGCATGTGTTCTTCGCGGGCTCCGGCTCCGAAGGCAATGACACGGTGGTGCGCATGGTGCGCCGCTACTGGGACATCCTCGGCCAGCCCGAGCGCAAGGTCATCATCAGCCGCAAGAACGGCTATCACGGCTCGACGATGGCCGGCGCCTCGCTCGGCGGCATGAGCTACATGCATGCCCAGGGCGGCCTGCCGATCCCCGACATCACCCACATCGACCAGCCCTACTGGCACGAGCACGGCCACGGCATGGACAAGGCCGAGTTCGGCAAGGTCGCTGCCTCGTGGCTGGAGAAGCGCATCCTCGAAGTCGGTGCCGACAAGGTGGCCGCGTTCATCGGTGAGCCGGTGCAAGGCGCCGGTGGCGTGATCGTGCCGCCGGCCACCTACTGGCCTGAAATCCAGCGCATCTGCGACAAGTACGGCGTGCTCATCGTCTCTGACGAAGTCATCTGCGGCTTTGGTCGCACGGGCAACTGGTTCGGCTGCGAGACCCAGGGCTTCAAGCCCGACCTGATGACCTTCGCCAAGGGCGTCACTTCCGGCTACATCCCGCTGGGCGGCGTGATGGTCGGCGACCGCATGGCCAAGGTGCTGATCGAGCAAGGCGGCGACTTCAACCACGGCTATACCTACTCCGGTCACCCGGTGGCGTCTGCCGTTGCCGTGGCCAACATCAAGCTCATCCAGCAACTCAAGCTGGTGGAGCATGTTCGCGACGATGTCGGCCCGTATCTTGCTCAGCAATTTGCGTCACTGAAAGACCATCCACTGGTCGGTGACACCGAGACATGCGGGCTGATGGGAGCGATTCTGCTGGTCAAGGACAAAGCCAAGAACACGGCCTTCCCGGCCGAGATCGACATTGGCATGGTCTGTCGCGGTCATTGCTTCGGCAACGGTTTGATCATGCGTGCGGTTGGCGACCGCATGATCATCGCCCCGCCGCTGGTCATGAACCGCGCGCAGATGGACGAGATGATGTCCCTGATCCGCCGCTGCCTCGATCTGACCCTGGCCGACGCAACCCGCAACGGCTGGCTCTGATCAAGGTTTTGTGGCCATGCACACACACCGCGCTTCCCCGGATGCCTGCCTGCTCGACCCGTCTCTAGACTCGCACGCTAATGGTGCTTGGTGTGTGCCCCAAAGCCACCCGCTCCTGCCTTTGTTGACCCACCAACCTTGATCCCCTCCGGAGGTCTTTCCATCATGAAGTTCAGTTCCATGCGCACCCTGATCTCGCTGGCCGCTGCGGCCCTGACCCTGGCCAGCGGCAGTGTCCGTGCCCAGGAAGAGGAAAAGGTCCTCAACATCTACAACTGGTCCGACTACATCTCCGAAGAAACCATCAAGAACTTCGAGAAGGAAACCGGCATCAAGGTGCGTTACGACAATTTCGACAACAACGAAATCGTCCACGCCAAGCTGGTGGCAGGCAAGACGGGCTACGACATCGTCGTGCCGTCGTCGAACTGGGCCAAGCTGCAGATCGATGGCGGCCTGCTGCGCAAGCTCGACAAGAGCCAGTTGCCGAACCTGAAGAACCTTGACCCGGCGGTGCAGGCGCAACTCGCGGCCATGGACCCGGGCAATGATTTCCTGGTGGACTGGCTGTGGGGCTACACCACGGTGGGTATCAACGTGGACAAGGTCAAGGCTGCGCTGGGTGGCATGCCCATGCCTGAAAACGCCTGGGACCTGGTCTTCAAGCCCGAGTACATCTCGAAGCTGAAGTCGTGCGGCGTGTCCTTCCTCGACTCGGCCACCGAAGTGGTGCCGGCCGCCCTGCACTACCTGGGCAAGCCGTCGTTCAGCAAGGTGCCTTCTGACTATGCGGCCGCCGGCCAGCTGCTGAAGTCGGTGCGTCCGAACGTCACGCTGTTCTCGTCGTCGGGCTACATCAACGACCTGGCCAACGGCTCGATCTGCCTGTCGCTGGGCTGGTCGGGTGACATCAACATCGCCCGCCAGCGCGCCATTGAAGGCAAGACGGGTCAGAACATCCAGGCCCTGCTGCCGTCCACTGGCGGCCTGCTGTTCTTCGACGTCATGGCCATTCCGGCCGATGCCGCCCACCCGAACAACGCGCACAAGTGGATCAACTACGTGATGCGTCCGGAAGTGCATGCCGCACTGACGAACAAGGTGTTCTACGCGAACCCGAACAAGGAATCGCGCAAGTTCGTGAAGCCCGAAGTGGCCAGCAACCCGACCGTCTTCCTGTCTGACGCAGAGATGAAGAAGATGATCCCGCCGGGCTCGCTGAACAACGACCTGCGCCGTCTGATGACGCGCACGTACACCTCGTTCAAAACCGGACTGTAAAAGGCAGCACGCCGCATCATGACGCTCACTCCCGCCAGCGCACCGCGCACCGATACCGCGTTCCTGCAGATCCAGGACGTGGTCAAGGACTTCAACGGTTACAAGGCCGTCAACCACGTCAGCCTCGACATTGCCAAGGGTGAAATCTTCGCCCTGCTCGGCTCGTCGGGCTGCGGCAAGACGACCCTGTTGCGCATGCTGGCGGGTTTCGAGACCCCCACTTCCGGCCGCATCATCCTGAATGGCCAGGACCTGTCCGGCTTGCCGCCTTACGAGCGGCCGCTGAACATGATGTTCCAGTCGTATGCGCTGTTCCCGCACCTTTCCGTGTGGGACAACATCGCCTTCGGCCTGCGCCGTGACGGCCTGCCGCGTGACGAAGTGGCGGCCCGCGTTGATGCCATGCTCAAGCTGGTGCAGCTGACCAAGTTCGGTCAACGCAAGCCGCACCAGTTGTCGGGCGGCCAGCAGCAGCGCGTGGCCCTGGCCCGCAGCCTGGCCAAGCAGCCGCAGATGCTCTTGCTCGACGAGCCGCTGGGCGCACTCGACAAGAAGCTGCGCGAGCAGACCCAGATCGAGCTGGTCAACATCATCGAGCAGGTCGGCGTGACCTGCGTGATGGTGACCCACGACCAGGAAGAGGCCATGACCATGGCGTCCCGCATCGCCGTGATGAGTGAAGGCCGCTTCCTGCAGGTCGGCACGCCGGGCGACATCTACGAAACCCCGCAGACCCGCTTCGTGGCCGACTTCATCGGCAACGTGAACCTGATGGACGGCGCGGTGTCGGTGGACGAGCCCGACCACGTCATCATCGATTGCGCAGATTGCAGCCACTACGTGGGCCACGGCATCACCGGCACGCTCGGCATGCCGGTGACGGTGGCGCTGCGCCCCGAGAAGATCTCGTTGACGCGCGAGCAGCCGGCGGACACCCGCAATGGCGTGCGCGGCAAGATCGAGGAGCTGTCTTACTTCGGCAGCTTCACGGTGTACCGCCTGAAGCTGGCCAGCGGCGCCATGCTGAAGGTCAGCATGGCCAACACCGTGCGCCAGCGCGCCGACGAATTCACCTGGGGTGATGAGGTCTGGGCGCAGTGGTCGGATTCGGCACACGTGGTGCTCACCACCTGAGGTCACGCATGCGCAACCTCCTCCACTCACTGACACGCCTGCTCCGGGGTCGCACGGGCGTCATCGCCGTGCCTTACCTCTGGCTGGTGGTGTTCTTCGTCTTCCCCTTCCTGATCCTGGCCAAGATCAGCGTTTCCGAAATGGAAACCGTGGTCTTCAAGGACCTGATCACCTACAAGGACGGGCTGCTGGCGCTGACGCTCAAACTGGGCAACTACGTCTTCATCACCGAAGACGCGCTGTACTACAAAACCTACCTGGCCAGCCTGAAGTACGCGGCTGTCACCACGGTGCTGTGCCTGTTCATCGGCTACCCGTTCGCCTATTTCATGGCACGCGCCAAGGCCACGGTGCAGCCCACGTTGCTGATGCTGGTGATGCTGCCGTTCTGGACCTCGTTCCTGCTGCGCGTGTATGCCTGGAAGGGCCTGCTGTCGGAGAACGGCTGGATCTCTGATCTGCTGATCAACACGGGCATCGACAAGGTGCTGGCCATGTGGGGCTTGATCGCCGCACCGGGCAACCTGATGAACTCGCCGTTCTCGCTGGTGCTGGGCATGATCTACACCTACCTGCCCTTCATGATCCTGCCGCTGTACTCCAACCTGGCCAAGATGGACTTGCGCCTGCTGGAAGCGGCGGCTGACCTGGGCGCCACGCCCTGGGTGGGCTTCTGGAAGATCACGGTGCCGCTGTCGAAGGCCGGCATCATCGCCGGCTCGATGCTGGTGTTCATTCCCTGCGTCGGCGAGTTCGTCATCCCCGAGCTGCTGGGCGGCCCGGAGACGCTGATGATCGGTCGCGTGGTGTGGGACGAGTTCTTCTCCAACAACGACTGGCCGATGGCGTCGAGCGTCGCGGTCGTCATGATCCTGCTGATCATCGTGCCGCTGGCCATCTTCAACAAATACCAGGCGGAAGCCCAGGAGGCACGGTGATGTTGCGTCTGTCTCCCGCGTTCAATCAACGCTTCGGCAAGGCATGGCTGCTGGCCGGTTTCGTGTTCCTGTACCTGCCCATCGTGGCACTGGTGCTGTTCTCGTTCAACGACTCACCGGTGGCCAACGTCTGGCGTGGCTTCACCTTCAAGTGGTATGCCGCATTGGCGAGCGACACCGAGATGCTGGCCGGCCTGTGGCTGTCGATGAAGATCGCCTTCTTCACCGCCTGCGGCTCGGTCGTGCTGGGCACCTTCGCGGCCTTTGCGCTGGTCAAGTACAAGCGCTTCTTCGGCCGCACGCTGTTCTCCGGCATGGTCAATGCCCCGCTGGTGATGCCTGAAGTGGTGGTGGGTCTGTCGCTGCTCCTGATGCTGGTGATGGTGCAGCGCGCCATCGGCTTCCCCGAGCGCGGCGCCTTCACCATGTGGCTGGGCCACCTGCTGCTGGGCATGTCGTACGCCACCGTGGTGGTGCAGGCCCGTCTGCAAGAGCTGAACCCGCAGCTGGAAGAAGCCGCGATGGACCTCGGCGCCAAGCCGCGCCAGGTGTTCTTCCTGGTCACGCTGCCGATGATCTCGCAGGCGCTGATGTCGGCCTGGCTGCTCACCTTCACGCTGTCGCTCGACGACGTGGTGCTGTCGGCTTTCCTGTCCGGCCCCGGCGCCACCACCATGCCGCTGGTCATCTTTTCCCGTGCCCGGCTGGGCCTGAACCCGAGCGTCAACGCGGTGGCCACGGTCATCGTGGTGATCGTGGCGCTGGGTGTGGTTGCAGCCAGCTACATGATCGCCCGTGCCGAACGCCGCCGTCAGCAGGAAATGTCTGCTGCCTCGCGGCAATGACGCCCCTTTGAAGACCCGACACCCCCTGATCCCACCCGCCAGAAGGAAATCCAAGATGAAGTTTCTGCGCCCCTCCCTGCTTGCCGTGGCCATGGCTGCGGCCTTCCCGGCGATGGCCCAGTCCAATGCCGACCTGCTCAAGGAACTGCAGTCCCTGAAGGGCCGCATTGCCGATCTGGAGCAGAAGCTGGCTGAAAAGCCGACCCAACCCCAGTGGGGCATGACGCCCGAACAATCGGCCGAGTTCAACCGCATCGCAGTGAAGACCGAAGCCATGCAGGACAACTTCACCGACCAGGGCTACAAGGGCCTGAAGGTGTCGGGCTACATGGAGCCGGTGTTCATCTGGAACAAGGGCCAGAACCGCGCTGGTGTCCAGTTCCTGAACCAGCAGGCCGACGGCTTCTCCTATGACACCTCGTTCATGGGCACCGCCGCGATCGACTTCACCAAGGAAACCGAAAGCGGCACCATCTGGAAGCTGACGCTGGCGCCCAACCGCGGCGTTGGTGCGGCGATTGATGGCAAGAGCATCGTCCAGGAAGCCACCGTCTCTATCCCGCTGGGCGACCTGCAAACCCGTCTGATCGCCGGTCAGATTCCGGACTGGTCGGGCTACGAGTACCAGCAGCCGACGCTGAACCCGTTCACCAGCCACAACCTGCTGTATGACTTCACCCTGCCGATCGGCTACACGGGTGTCGGCATGGACATCAAGGACGGCAAGTGGTGGCTTCGCAGTGCCGTGGGCAATGTGAACTCGACGATCAAGGCCAGCGGCCAGAAGTCGCCGATGCTGGCCTACCGCGTCGACTACGCCAAGGGTGAGTTCAACGGCTTCGGCTTCGCCGGCATGCACGGCAAGGCCGCCAACTTCAACCTGGACGGCGGCGTCACCACCGCGCACCTGTTCGAAGTCGACGGCTATTTCACCCGCGGTGACTGGACCTTCCAGGGCCAGCTGAGCTATGGCCAGCAGAAGCAGGCGTCCATCACGCCGGATGCCGACGGCAACCTGCGTGACGCACGCTGGGTGGGTGTGTCGGGCCTGATGGGCTACATGTTCACGCCGCGCCTGCAAGGCCTGGTGCGCGCCGACTACATCAACAACGCCAAGAACGGTGGCGGCCTGTTTGGCTACACCGGCGTGCAGGACGTGGATGCCGGCGTGTACGCCGACACCCGCAACGGCATCGGCGCCACCGCGGAAGACCCGGACCGCGGCGCCAACCGCTACGCCCTGACCGTGGGCCTGAAGTACGCCTTCGACACTTCCACCACCATGAAGGTGGAACTGCGCTATGACGGCGCTGACCGTGCCGTGTTTGAAGACGTGAAGTCGGGCACGCTGAAGAAGAACAACCAGATGCTGGCGACGTCGCTCGTCGTGGCGTTCTGATGACAGCGTTCTGACGAAGGCTGGCTGGCGGCAACGGGGCCTTGTGCCCCGCCGCCAAGCAGGCTCTTCGCAGCACAGACACGGAACGGGCCGCTACCACGCGGCCCGTTCATTTGGTGCGCGGCCACTTGAGGCCGGCGCAGCCCTGCCGCCACGAGCGGCATGACACAACAAAGAAGGATCACTCGCCATGACTGCTTCCACCTCCTGGGCGCAACGCGCCACTGAACTGCGGCTGGACGGCCGCGCCGTGATCGACGGCCAGCGCGTCAGCGCCGTCGACGGCCAGACCTTTGCCAAGCACTCGCCCATCGACAGCCGCTTCCTGACCGACGTGGTGCGCGGCCAGACGGCCGACATCGACGCCGCCGTGCGTTCCGCCCGCGCCGCTTTCGACGACCGCCGCTGGAGCGGCAAGGCTCCGGCCGTGCGCAAGAAGATCCTGCAGCGCTTTGCCGACAAGATCCTCGGCGCAAAGGACGAACTCGCCCTGCTGGAAACGCTGGACATGGGCAAGCCCATCCAGCACTCGCTGGGCGTGGACGTGCCTTCCACCGCGCGCTGCATCGCCTGGTATGCCGAAGCTGTGGACAAGGTCTATGACGAGATCGCACCGACCGGCGACAACGCGCTGGCCCTGATCACCCGCGAAGCCATGGGCGTGATCGGCGTCATCGTGCCGTGGAATTACCCGATGATCATGGCCGCCTGGAAGCTGGGCCCGGCCCTGGCCGCCGGCAATTCGGTGGTGCTCAAGCCCAGCGAAAAGAGCCCGCTGACCGCCTGCCGCCTCGCTGAGCTGGCCGTGGAAGCCGGCATTCCGCCGGGCGTGTTCAACGTGGTGCCCGGCTACGGCCATGAAGCCGGCGAAGCGCTGGCGCTGCACATGGACGTCGATGCCATCGGCTTCACCGGCTCCACCCGCGTGGGCCGCCGCATGCTCGACTATTCGGGCCGCTCCAACCTCAAGCGCGTCTACAACGAGCTCGGTGGCAAATCGGCCTTCGTGGTGTTCAACGACTTCGACGACATCGCCCGTGCAGCTCGCACGGTCGCTGGCTCGATGTTCTTCAACCAGGGCGAAAGCTGCAATGCGCCATCCCGCGTGCTGGTGCACGACAGCGTGGCCGACGAGTTCGCCGCCCTCGTGGCCGCAGAGGCACCGAAGTACGCGCCGGGTGACCCGCTGAACCCCAACACCGAGTTGGGTGCGCTGGTCGACGAGACCCAGCTCAAGACGGTCATGGGCTACATCGACGCCGGCCATGCCGAAGGCGCCACCTGCGCGGCCGGTGGCCGGCAGGTGCGGACCGAAACCGGCGGCTTCTATGTGGAGCCGACCGTGTTCACCGGCGTGTCGAACGAGATGAAGATCGCCCGCGAGGAAATCTTCGGCCCGGTGATGAGCGTCCTGCGCTTCAAGACCGAGGAAGAGGCGGTGGCCCTGGCCAACAACTCGAACTACGGCCTGCAAGCCAGTGTCTGGAGCCACAACATCAACCGCGCCCACCGCGTGGCCAAGGCCCTGCGCGCCGGCACGGTGCACGTCAACCAGTACGACGAGGACGACATCACGGTGCCCTTCGGCGGCTACAAGCAGAGCGGCAACGGCCGCGACAAGTCGCTGCACGCCTTTGACAAGTACACCGAGTTGAAGACCACCTGGATCCGCCTGGACTGAGCCCATGAAAGACCTGGCCCGCCAACTCGAAGCCGCCGGGGTGCACACCCTGCTGGCCCAATTCACCGATGTTCATGGCGTGGCCAAGGGCAAATACGTGCCGCTGGCACACCTCGACGACCTGCTGCGCACGGGCGCGGGCTTCGCCGGGCCTTCCATCTGGGGGACCGGCTTGCCGCGCACCGGCGCACGGGCCGAGTACTACGCGCGGGCTGACGCCGCCCTCATCAAGCCGATGCCCTGGCAGCCCGGTTATGCCCGGGCCGTGTGCAGCGGCTTTGTCGATGGCCAGCCCTTCGAGGCCTGCCCGCGTCAGGTGCTGCAGCGCGCCACCCAGCGCCTGGCTGAGCGCGGCTGGACCCTGAAAACCGGCATCGAGCCGGAGTTCTTCCTGCTGCGCCAGGAGGCGGGCAAGTGGGTGCCGGCCGATGATGCAGACCGGCTGGACAAGCCCAGCTATGACCTGCGCAGCCTGCCCCGCCAGGCAGAGTTTCTCGACGCGCTCAACCGCACGCTCACGGCCTGGGGCCTGGATGTGCTGCAGCTTGACCACGAAGACGCACACAGCCAGTTCGAGGTGAATTTCGCCTTTGACGAAGCGCTGGCGAGTGCCGACCACCTGATCGGCTTCAAGCTGGCCGCGCAGGCGCTGGCCGAGGCCCGGGGCATGGTCTTCTCGATGATGCCCAAGCCGTTCGCCAACCAGCCGGGCAGCGGCATGCACTTCCATGTGTCGCTGTGGGACGAGGCCGGCCGCGGCCTGTTTTCGCCCGAGGCGGGCAGCGGTGCAGATTTGTCCGAGCTGGGCCGCCATTTCATTGCGGGCGTGCTCGCGCATTCACCGGCACTGTGCGCGCTGGCCGCCCCCACGGTGAACAGCTACAAGCGGTTGGTGGTCGGCGAAAGCCTGTCGGGCACCAGCTGGGCGCCGGCCTATGTGGCCCATGGCCCGAACAACCGCACGGCGGTGGTGCGCACCCTGCCCGGCCGCTTTGAATGGCGCTTGCCCGACGCCAGTACCAACCCGTATCTGGCCACGGCAGCGCTGATTGCCGCGGGCCTCGACGGCATCGACCGCCGACTCGACCCCGGCCCGGCGTGCACAGACGATCTGTTTCAGATTCCGCTCGGTGACATCCGTGCGCGCGGCATTCCTGTGTTGCCACAATCGTTGTCAGAAGCCGTGCAGGCCCTGCAGGCCGACGAGGTGGTGTCCGCCGCCCTGGGGCCCGTTCTGACCGCCGAGTTCATTCGCCTCAAGCAGGCCGAGTGGACTGCCTATGCACGGCATGTGAGCGATTGGGAGTTGAGCAGGTATGCCGCGATGTTTTGATGCCGAGCGCCGGCGCAGCCTTCTGGCTGCGGGGTGGTCGATGGCAGGGCTGTCATGGTCCTCCGGCGCGGGTGCTCAGGCCCAGGCCGGCGGCGGCGGGCCGATCCTGCTCGGCCAGTCCGTGCCCCTGTCCGGGCCGGCACAGCATCTGGGCATCGAATACCAGCGTGGCTGGCAGATGGCGATCGACGTGGCCAATGCGCAGGGCGGTGCGAACGGTCGTCGCATCGAGCTCATCAGCTACGACGATGCCTACGAGCCCGAGCGTGCCGAGGCCAACACGCGTGATCTGCTGGATGCCGACCGCGTGTTCGCGCTGGTGGGCTATGTCGGCACCGAAGCCACCCAGCGCAGCCTGGCGCTGGCCGTGAAGGCTGGGGTGCCGATGGTGGCGCCGCTCACGGGGGCTGAATCATTGCGCCGCCAGCCGACGCGCTGGCTGTGGCACCTGCGACCGGGGCTGGACGCGGAATTGGGTGTGGTGGCGCAGAACCTGTCGACGCTGATGGTGCAACGCGTGGCTCTGCTCATACAAGCGGACGCTGATGGCTCTGCCGGGCTGGAATCCTGGCGCAGCCAGGCGGCGGCGGTGAAGCTGCCGGAGCCCGTCGGGGTGATCAAGGTGCAGCGCAACAGCACCGGTCAGGTCGAGCTGAAGAACCAGGACTTGCGCGCCGCCACCCAGGCTCTGCTGGCGCTCAAGCTGCAGGCTGTGGTGCTGGTAGCCGCGTATGCCTCCACCGCCACGGTCATCCGCATGCTGCGCGAAGCGAACTATGCGGGCGGCGTCTACACCACGAGCCTGTCCAGCACCGCAGCCATGGGACCGTTGCTGGGGGAGCGCGCGGCCGGGGTCTCCATCACGCAGGTGGTGCCCTCGCCGTTTGATGCCGCCCGCCCGGTGGTGGCGGCTTATCAGTCGCGCTTGCGGGTGACCGGCAGCGCCGCGCCCGAACACGCATCACTCGAAGGCTGGGTGGCGGCGCAGGCCTGCATCGAGGCCTTGCGCCGCATGCCGCGCGGCGGCCGCCGTGACCAGTTCATGGCCGCACTGGAAGGCCTTGGCGGACTCGACCTGGGTGGCCTGACGCTGCGCTGGGACGCCCTGCACCGGCAGGCGCTCGGCCAGGTCAGCCTGATGGTGCTGGACGCCAGCGGCCGACCACGTCGATGAGGCGATACTGCCGGCCCCGCACCTGATTGAACTCGTTCCTCGCATGAATCAACGCCCTTGGCTGGCCTATGGCTACCTTGCCGCCAGCATGATCCTGGTTGGCAGCTATGTCGGACTGTCCCGTTCGCTCGTGGCGGTGTTCCCCATCTTCCTGCTGGCCTGGATGCGCTTCGGCCTCGCGGCCGTGGCCATGCTGCCGTGGTTGAAGCGACCGGCCGGCGAAGCGCCCTTGAGCCCGCGTGACCGCGTGCTGCTGTTCTGGGAAAGCTTCCTCGGCAACTTCATGTTCTCGATCTGCATGCTGTTCGGCGTAGCCGCCACATCGGCGGTGGCTGCTGGCGTGGTGATGGCGGGCATTCCGGCGGCGGTGGCCGTGCTCTCGCGCGTCTGGCTGGGTGAGCGGATCGAGCCCCGTGTGATGGCCGGCATCGGCTGCGCAGTGGCGGGTGTGGCTGCACTGGCCTTGGTGGCGGCGCCGGCGCATGGTGGCGCCGCTGGTGGTGCGTCAACAGCCGCCGCTGCGCCGCTCTGGGGCTACGCCCTGCTCGTGGCCGCCGTGTTCTGCGAGGCCAGTTATGTGGTGATCGGCAAGCAGCTCACCGGCAATGTCTCGCCCAAGCGCATCAGCGCACTGATCAACCTCTGGGGTTTGGCGCTGGTGACGCCCTTCGGCATCTGGCAGGCGCTCTCGTTCAACTTCCCCGCAGTGACGCTGCCGCAGTGGGGCCTGCTGGCGTTCTACGCCCTGGCTGCCAGCGTGATCACGGTGTGGCTGTGGATGAAGGGCCTGATGACGGTGCCGGCCCAGCAGGCCGGGGTATTCAGCGTGATGCTGCCGCTGAGTGCGACCGCCGTGGGCGTGCTGCTGCTCGGCGAGCCGCTGGGGCTCGGGCAGGTGATGGCCCTTGGCCTGGCCTTGGCTGGCCTGGTGCTGGCGACCTGGCCGCGCAAGGCCGGGGCCTGAGCGACCACGAGGATTCTCAAAGGCGCCAAGGCGCCGTGCTGATCTTCTCGTCGAGTGCACCGCCTGAGCGGCACTCGGGTGAAAAGTAGGTCTGGCTCTGGTGAGGGTACTGCTCGTTCCAGTAGAAAAGCGCAATGCTGCGCGCCACGTCGCGGCTGGCCCCCAGCGCCTCGGCCACTTCGAAGTTGCGCTGCACGGCCTGGCATTCAGCTTTGTCCTCGCGGTGCTCACCGGCCAGATGGCGCGCTTCGTGGGACACCACATGCAGCGCCTCCACCATCGGCCGCGGGTTGTCTGGCAGGCCCTTCTGGCGTTGCTTGAAGAACTCGGCCAGGCCCTGGCAGCTGTCGCGCCGCAACTGCGCCACGGTGTCGGGGCCATGCTCGGTCCACATCACATAGCCGCGGGCCATGTGCCCGTGTCGATCAAAGAACAGTGACCACAGGTTGCCGCACTCGTAGGTGACGGGCTGACCCAGCAGCCGGCTCATCGCCACCGAGGTGTCGCGCTCCATCGTGCGCACGCGGCGCTCGGGCGTGTCGGCCACCGCCCCTATCAGCAACACCACGCCAATCGGCATCCACGGGAACGCGGCCTTGCCGTCCCGGTTGCCCATGCTGTCGGCGCGCCACCAGTGCCAGACGTAGTAGCTGCAGAGTGCGGCGGTGAGCGTGATGACAACCATGAACTTCCGGTGCCTCGGGGGTTGGGTGTTTGACGGGCAGACTCAGCGGCGTGCGCGTGGCATCTGCGCGCTGGGGATGCGGTCGAGCGAGGTGATGACGGTGCGGTCCAGCCAATCTCGGAAGGCCGTGGTGTGTGCATCGGTGGCCGGTGCCAGCCACGCCATCAGGTCATCAACCTGCACACAGGTGGCAGCGGGCATGCCGATACGCTTGAGCCGGGCACCGTGCACCCGCGCCAGCACGGCGGCCGTGGGCAGGCGAGGCAGGATGCGACGCACATCGTCCACGTTCACCCAGGTGGGCTCGCCGACGCGACGGTGCACGTCCACCGGTATGCCTCGGAAGGCATAGAAGCGCGCCCGTGGCCGCAGCACGAGGAAGCGGACAAAACCGTGGGCGTCACTCGCCAGTTGAATCAGGTGCGAGGCCAGCGCCTTGCCGGCCAGCGGCGCACACAGCAGCAAGCCGAGCACGCCCATCCAGCTGTAAAGCCAGTAGGCCAGCGCGCCGATCACGCCGGCCACCGCCAGTGCTCTGGCGAGATTGCTGAAAACGCCCATGTCTGTTCGCCTGGTTCCTTGCTGGCGCGTGCAGCTTCGATCGATGACTGGGGCCGTTTCAGCCCTGCGCCTGCAACACCCGCCCGGCAATGCCTTGCAGGCGGTGGATCATCTCGGGGCTGCGGGCCGAGGGCGCGGTGATCAGCGCATGGTCCAGCGCAGAGCGGCAGCCACAGGCGGGGGCCTGCGTATCGGCATGCAACTGCGCCACCAGCCCGCTCACCAGCTGCCGGGCCTGTGCCGCATTGCCCAGCAGCACGCCGATGATGGCGTCCACGGTGACACTGTCGTGGCCGGGGTGCCAGCAGTCGAAGTCCGTGACCATGGCGACCGAGGCATAGCAGAGCTCGGCCTCGCGGGCCAGCTTGGCCTCGGGCATGTTCGTCATGCCGATCACGTCGCAGTTCCACGAGCGATACATCTGGCTCTCGGCCAGCGTCGAGAACTGCGGGCCTTCCATTGCCAGGTAGGTGCCGCCGTCAGCATGCGGCACTTCCTGGGCGGCCAGCTGGGCCAGCACATGGCGACCGAGGCGGTGGCACACCGGCTTGGCCATGCTCACATGCGCCACCAGGCCGGTGCCGAAGAAGGACTTCTCGCGGGCAAAGGTGCGGTCGATGAATTGATCGACCACCACGAAGGTGCCCGGCGGCAAGTCGGCGCGCAGGCCGCCCACGGCGCTCAGCGACAGCACATCGGTGCAGCCCATCTGCTTCAGGGCTGCGATGTTGGCCCGGTAGTTCACTTCGCTGGGCGGCACACGGTGGCCCCGGCCATGGCGTGGCAGGAACACCAGTTCCACCTCACCCAGGCGGCCGAAAAACAGCTCGTCAGACGGCGCACCCCACGGCGTGTCCACAGCCACCCAGCGGGTGTCGGTCAGGCCCGGCAGGTCATACAAACCGCTGCCCCCGATGATGCCGATGCGCCCGGTGGGCGGCGCGCTCATGCGGCCACCTCGCGCCGGTGTGCAATCGCATGCACCTGGCTGGCGGGCAGCGCCTTGAGGTGGTGGTCGCTCCAGACGCGGCGCCAGGTGCGCGCGCCGGGCAAGCCGTTGTACAGGCCCAGCATGTGCCGCGCGCCATGCGCCCAGGGCAGGCCCTGGCTCTCGGCTTGTCGGCCGAGGTACTCCACCATCGCACTCTCCACCGCTTCGCGGCTGTCGTGCGGGTTGGCATCCGCGCCCAGGAAGCGCGTGTCCCAGGCCGCCATCGACCAGGGGTTGTGATAGGCCTCGCGGCCCACCATCACGCCGTCCACATGCTGCAGTTGCTCGGCGATGGCGTCATCGCCCACCACGCCGCCATTCACGACGATGGTCAGGGCCGGGAAGTCGCGCTTCAGCCGGTGCACGAACTCATAACGCAGTGGCGGAATGTCGCGGTTTTCCTTCGGGCTCAGGCCCTTCAGCCAGGCATTGCGGGCGTGCACGATGAACACTTGGCAGCCGGCCTGCGCCAGCGTGCCGACAAAGTCGCGCACGAAGTCGTAGCTCTCGATCTGGTCGATGCCGATGCGGTGCTTGACCGTGACCGGGATCGACACCGCATCCAGCATCGCCTTTACGCCGTCAGCCACCAGGCTGCTTTCGGCCATCAGGCAGGCGCCGAAGGCACCGCGCTGCACGCGCTCGCTCGGACAGCCGCAGTTCAGGTTCACCTCGTCATAGCCCCATTGCTCGGCCAGCTTGGCGCAGGCGGCCAAATCGGCCGGGTCGCTGCCGCCGAGCTGCAGCGCCACCGGGTGCTCTTCGGTGTTGAAGTCGAGGTGGCGGTGCTGGTCACCATGCAGCAAGGCGCCGGTGGTCACCATCTCGGTGTAGAGGCGGCTGTGGCGGCTGATCTGGCGATGGAAATAGCGACAGTGTCGATCTGTCCAGTCCAGCATTGGGGCCACAGACAGGCGCCAGGGCGACATCAAAGGGGTTTGCGGGGCATTCACCCCACGATTATCCCTGCCCTACTCTGCCCGTGCACCGTTGCGCGTGATGCCGTCTGCCAGCCGGGGCATCAGGGCGAGAGGAAAGTCGTGGCCCATGCCTGGCACGAGGTCGATGGTGGCCCCTTTGATGTGCTGAGCCAGATGGCTGCCGCAGGCACTCGGCACCAGCGGGTCGGCAAGGCCGTGCATGACGTGGGTGGGCGCGCTGATGCGGGCCAGCAGCGGGGTGCGGTCGCCATCAGCGGCCACGGCCACCAGTTGCCGGGTGGTGCCGCTCGGGTGCCAGGCGCGCAGGATGCTGGCCCGGACCTGCGCTTCAAAGGCCGTCGGGTCAGGTGGATAGTCCGGGCTGCCAATCCGGCGGAACACATGCAGGCCGTGGGTGACGCGGGCCTGCAGGCTGTCATCGGCCGGACGGCTGAGCAGCACTTGCTGGGCCGCCAGCGTCGGACCCGGCAGGTGGCGGGCGCCGGCGGTGGTCATCAGCAACGTGAGGCTGCGCACGCGCTGCGGCCAGCTGGCCGCCACATGCTGCGCCACCATGCCGCCCAGCGAGGCGCCGCAGACATGCGCGCGCTGAATGCCGAGGGCGTCGAGCACGCCGACGGCATCGGCGGCCATGTCTGCCAGCGTGTAGGGTGGCTTGATCGGCATCCGCGTGAAATGCCGTGCGGTGGCCATCAGCATGTTGGGCACGCCGAGGTGATCGAAACCCTGGCTGAGGCCGGCATCGCGGTTGTCGAACCGGATGACCCGAAAGCCCTGCTGCAACAGCTGGCGCACCAGCACATCGGGCCAGGCGGTGAGCTGCATGCCCAGCCCCATGATGAGCAGCACAGCCGGCCCGCTGGGCGGGCCTTGATCGTCCACTTCCAGGGCGAGGCCGTTGGCGCTCAGTTGCATGGGGTGTGTCTGCTCAGGTCAGGTGGCTTGTCAGCCGGAGTTGGCCAGCGGGCCGCTGCCCGTGGCGCGGAAAAACCACTTGCGTGCGCCGCTGGCATCAAAGCGCTGCCAAGTTTCGGGCGTTTGCTGAAGCCGATCAGCCACAGCATAAAGCGCCAGCGGGTTCATGCCCATGCCGATGTGGCTGGCATGCACCTCGATGTTCTCGGTGTGCGGGTGATCGGGGTTGAGGCTGCATTGCCAGGCCACCACGCCATCGCTGCGCGAGTAGATCGAGGTGGTGGGCACCTCGGGCGACTGGCGGATCTGCTCGATCAGTTCGTGGTCGTGCGAGGATTGGCCGCTGACCAGCTCGAACAGCCGCCAGGCGTTGGTGGCCTTGGGGTGGCCGGTGAACGGCGAGCCCAGCGTGATGACGCAGCGCACCAGCTCAGGCGCTTCCTTGGCCAGCTCGCGGGCGTAAATGCCGCCGAGGCTCCAGCCCACCAGGCTCACCCGCTGGCCATGTTTGGCGTGCAGCTGTTTCAACTGCTGCAGGCAGGCGGCCATCACGCCTTCCTTCGGGCCGAAGTTGAAGCCTTGGTGCCAAGGGTGCACGTCGTAACCCAGCCAGGTCAGCAGCTGGCGCATGGGCACAGTGCTGAAGTCAGAGACGCCGAGGCCGGGGAACACGATGACCGGATGCCCGTCGCCGTCGGGCAGCTTGCGCATCCAGGGCAAGCTGGCCAGCAAGGCCGCGCACTCCCAGGGCGCGCGGGCCTCCAGCATGATCTTGGCCCAGTTGGGCGCAGTGGGGTGGGCTGCCGCGTCAGACGGCGCTGCGGCCTTGGCCCGGGCGTTCGCTTTTGCGTTTGTCACACCGGCTGAGCGGGCAGCGCGGCCCGGGCTGGCTGTTTTACGGACAGGCTTGCGGGCAGTCTTGCGGATGGTGGTGCCGGTTGCGGCGGCGGTGCCTTCAGGCACTTTGGAAAGCTTCGGCATGGCGTGCCATCTTAGCGAGGGCAAGCGCCCACAAATGGAGCGCTTGCCCTAGGACGGTGCCCTGCCCCGCAGGCTCAGTCCAGCTCTCGCAGCGGGTGCACGTGCTCGGGCCACGGGCTGGCGAAGAAGGCTTGCACCATCTCGGGGCTGACGTCTTCGGCATGGCTCGGGTTCCAGCGCGGCTGGTGGTCCTTGTCGATCACCAGTGCGCGGATGCCTTCCACGGTTTCGCTGGCCGTGCCGGGACGCAGCTGGAAGCAATGGCGCACCAGATCACGCTCCATGCGCAGGTCTTCCGCCAGGCTCATCTGGCGGGCGCGGCGCACCTGCTCCAGCGTCACGGCCATCATCAGTGGCGAGCGCTTCTGCAGCGCGGCCAGCGTCTGGCGCGCCCAGGTGCCCGGCCGCGCCTCCAGGGCCTGCAGGATGCTGGCGAGGTCGGGCAGGCTGAAGACGGCGTCGATCTCAGGCTGGTGCTCGGCCAGGCCATCTGCACCCACGGGTTGCGCCCAGGCCTGGACGGCATCCAGCAAGGTGTCTTCATCGTCCCACGGCGTGGCGCACAGCTCGGCCAGCATGGCGGGCAGGTCAGCGGCCGTCACGCGCAGGTCGGCCATGCCTTGGTGCACGGCGTTGTCGGCGTCCAGCACATGGCCGGTCAGCGCCAGGTATTCGCCCATGTGGCCCGGGCAGCGCGAGAGGAACCAGCCGCCGCCCACGTCCGGGAACAGGCCGATGTGGGTCTCGGGCATGGCCAGCTTGCTGTGCTCGGTGGCCACGCGCAAGGCCGCGCCCTGGCTGATGCCCATGCCGCCGCCCATGCACACGCCGTCCATCAATGCGATGTAGGGCTTGGGGTAGTGGTGGATCAGGTGGTTGAGCGCGTACTCCTCGGTGAAGAAGTCTTCGAGGCGTGGATCACCCGCCAGCGCGGCTTGATGGAAAAAGCGGATGTCGCCCCCGGCGCAGAAGGCCGGCGCCTTGCCTTCACGGCCGGCGCCCAGCACCACCACGGCCATCACCTGGTCTTCGTCGTGCCAGTGCAGCAAGGTGGTGGTGAGGTCGCGCACCATGTTGAGCGACAGGGCATTGAGTGCGCCCGGGCGGTTCAGCGTGATCACGCCGATGCGGCCGCGGACTTCGGCCAGCACATGGCCGTCAGCGTGCAGCGCCGGGGTCAAGGGCGCCGCGTGGGGGGTGTTCGTCGTCGTCATGTGGTGAGGTCTCCTGCAGGGCATTGTGCCGTTGTCAGATGTCACTTTCCGTGCGTCACGGGGTGGTTCGCGCTCAGGCGTTGGCGCGCTGGCGCAGAGCCAGCCATTCATTGACGGCCAGCGCGACCAGCACGAGCGAGCCGCCGCCCAGCACCGCCGCCGTGGGGCGCTCGTCCGAGCCTGCCCAGGTCCAGGCCACGCCAAAAAGGATTTCCAGCAGACCCAGCAAGGCTGCCTCCGGCGCTTTCAGCACCCGTCCGGCGGACACCGCCATCATGCAGGGAATGGCCAGCTGCACCACGCCGAGGCCGCAGAGCAGCAGCACATCGTGCAGCGAGGCTTGCATCGGCAAGCTCAGCGGCAGCGTGATCAGCGTTGACAAGGCAGCACCCAGCAGCACGGCGGGCGTCATGTCGCCCTGCCCTGCGCCGCCCTGGGCGTTGTGCTGCAGCAGCGTCCACATGCTGGCGCCGGCCACTGGCACGGTGAGTGCCACCAGCGTGCCCGCCATGTCGCTGGCACGGCCACCGGCCAGTTGTGAGCCGTACATCCAGCCGATGCCGAGCGCCGCCACCAGCATGGCCAGCCAGGTGCGCAGCGGCAGACGGTGGCCGAGCGCAAACCGGGCGATGAGCGCGGTGAAGATCGGGGCCAGCGCCATCGTCACCAGCACGTTGGCCACCGTGGTCAGCGTCATGGCGACCATGAAGGCGGTGAACATCACGCACCAGCACAGGGCCGACAGCCACAGCAGTCGCCCGCCGTGGCGGATGCGGTGGCTGAGCGCGCCCGCGCCGTCACGCCAGCACAGCAGAGCCAGCAAGGCCACGGCGTTGGCGGCGCTGCGCCAGAACGTCACCTCGAAGGCCGCGGCCGATTCAAGGTGCCGGGTGACGACCCCGGCGATGCTCCAGAGCAGCGTCACGATCAGCATGGTCAACACGGCACGGCGATGGGTCAACTTGTGTGCTTTCCAATGAAACAACGGCCCTCAAGAGGGCCGCTGCGGGGATGGGGCGAGGGGCGCGAAGGCCCCTCATGCGCTGAGCGCCCGGGCTCAGGACTCGCGCGAAGCACGCTTGCGGTCGTGCTCGCTCAGGTGTCGCTTGCGCACTCGAATGCTCTTCGGCGTGATTTCCACCAGCTCGTCGTCCTCGATGAACTCGACACCGTATTCCAGGGTCAGGTCGATCGGCGGCGTGATCTTGACTGCGTCTTCCTTGCCCGAAACGCGGAAGTTGGTCAGCTGCTTCGTGCGGGTGGCGTTTACGACCAGGTCGTTGTCACGGCTGTGGATGCCGACGATCATGCCTTCGTACACCGGGTCATTCGGCTTCACGAACATGCGGCCACGGTCGTCCAGCTTGCCCAGGGCGTAGGTGAAGATTTCACCGGCGTCCATCGAGATCAGCACGCCGTTCTTGCGGCCGGCGATGTCACCCTTGTGCGGCTCGTAGCCGTCGAAGATGTTGCTGATCAGGCCCGAACCACGGGTCAGGTTCAGGAATTCCTGGGTGAAACCGATCAGGCCACGGGCCGGGATGCGGTATTCCAGGCGCACGCGGCCACGGCCGTCCGGCTCCATGTTGACCAGCTCGCCCTTGCGCTCGCCCAGGGCCTGCATCACGCCGCCCTGGTGGGTTTCTTCCACGTCGGCGGTGACCAGCTCGATCGGCTCATGACGCTCGCCGTTGATGTTCTGGAACACCACGCGCGGCTTGGAGACGGCCAGCTCGTAGCCTTCACGGCGCATGTTTTCCAGCAGGATGGTCAGGTGCAGTTCGCCCCGGCCCATCACTTCGAAGATGCCGTCTTCGCTGGTTTCGCTCACGCGCAGGGCCACGTTCGATTGCAGTTCCTTCTGCAGGCGGTCCCAGATCTGGCGGCTGGTGACGTACTTGCCTTCACGGCCAGCCAGCGGGCTGGTGTTCACGCAGAAGTTCATGGTCAGCGTCGGCTCGTCGACCTTCAGCATCGGCAGCGGCGACGGGGTGACCGGGTCGGTCACGGTCACACCGATGCCGAGTTCCTCGATGCCGTTGATCAGCACGATGTTGCCCGGGCCGGCTTCGGTGACCTGCACGCGGTCCAGACCCTGGAAGGTCAGCACCTGGTTGACACGGCCCTTCGTGGCCTTGCCGTCCGGGCCTTCCATCACGACCACGTCCATGCCGGGGCGGACGCGACCGGCGTTGACACGGCCCACGCCGATGCGGCCGACGAAGGTGGAGTAATCCAGGGCCGAGATCTGCAGCTGCAGCGGGGCAGCCGGATCACCGGCGTGCGGCTGAACGTGCTTCAGCACGGTGTCGAACAGGGCCGACATGTCGGGGCCCCACTGCTCACCAGGCGTGCCTTCTTCCAGCGACGACCAGCCGTTGATGCCCGAGGCGTACACGACCGGGAAGTCGAGCTGTTCGTCGGTGGCGCCGAGCTTGTCGAACAGGTCGAAAGCGGCGTTGATCACGGCGTCAGGCTTGGCGCCCGGCTTGTCAACCTTGTTCACGACGACGATCGGCTTCAGGCCGAGGGCCAGGGCCTTCTTCGTCACGAAACGGGTCTGCGGCATCGGGCCTTCCTGGGCGTCGATCAGCAGCACCACGCCGTCGACCATCGACAGTGCACGTTCCACTTCGCCGCCGAAGTCCGCGTGTCCCGGGGTGTCGACGATGTTGATGTGGGTGTCAGCCCAGCTCACGGCGCAGTTCTTGGCCAGGATGGTGATGCCACGCTCACGTTCGATGGCATTGCTGTCCATCACGGTGTCGACCACCTTCTCGTGCTCGGCGAAGGTGCCGCTCTGGCGCAGCAACTGGTCAACCAGCGTGGTTTTGCCATGGTCCACGTGGGCAATGATGGCGATATTGCGAATCTGTCGGCTCATGATCGGCTTTCGGGGTTCAGGTAGTCATCAACGCCTGGACCTCGATCGGGCTCAGCAGGCGGTCGGCGATCAATTCGCCGGCGGTGATATGGCCACTGCCCAGGAAGGCAGTGGGTTCAGGGCCGTACACACGCACGGCGGGGTGGTCTGGCAGCTTGATGCGGCGGCGCAGACCGGTGAGAAATCGGGCGGCGTCTTCCGCGTTCAGTCGAACTTCCGGCCATTCGGTCAGCAGGCAGTCGGGTGAACGCAGCAGCGCGTCGCGTTGGGCTTCGTCCATGTCGGCCAGGGCCTCCAGGGACACCACGTCGTTGATAGACAGCGTGCCGCTGCCGGTCCGGCGCAGTGCAGCCAGGTGGGCGCCACAGCCCAGCACTTCGCCGATGTCTTCGGCCAGCGTGCGGATGTAGGTGCCCTTGGTGCATCGAACGTGGATCGTCAGGTGATGCCCGACAGGATCCCAGCTCAGCATGTCGATGCTGTGAATCGTCACGGTACGGGTCGGACGTTCGACCTCGATGCCGGCACGGGCGTATTCGTACAGCGCCTTGCCGTCCTTCTTCAGCGCCGAGTGCATCGGCGGAAGCTGGTCGATGGCGCCGGTGAAGCGCGCGCAGGCGGCTGCCAGCATGGCCTCGTCGACCTGCACGGGGCGCTCGAGCACCACTTCGCCTTCGCGGTCGCCGCCGACCGTGGTCTGGCCGAGCTTCAGCGTGGCCGTGTAGGCCTTGTCCGCGTCTAGGCTCACCTGCGAGAACTTGGTGGCAGCACCGAAGCAGATCGGCAGCAGGCCGGTGGCCAGCGGGTCGAGCGTGCCGGTGTGGCCCGCCTTCTCCGCCTTGAAGATGCGCTTGACCTTCTGCAGCGCGTCATTGCTGGACAGGCCGATCGGCTTGTCCAGCAACAAAATGCCATGCAGCGACCGGCGCGGGATGCGCACGGCGGGCGCACCACGACGACCGCCCGCGCGTGCGGGGCGTTCGTTGCGTTGCACCTGCGGAACGTCGCCGGTGTGGATGGGATCAGGAGCGTTCATGAAAAGGGATCAGTCTTCCTTGGCCCGGGTCGCATTGGCCTTGACGATCAATGCGCCCAGCTCGGCCGCGCGCTCGGTCGTCTGGTCAAACTTGAAATGCAGCGTGGGCACCGTGTGGATGGCCAGACGCTTGAACAAACCGTTTCGAACGAATCCGGCGGCCTCGTTCAGGGCGATTTCGGTCTCGACCGGATCACCGATCAGCAGCGAGAACAGCACCTTCGCGTGGGCATAGTCGGGCGTCACGTCAACGGCATTGATCGTGACCATGCCGATGCGGGGGTCCTTCAGGTCGCGGATGAGCTCGGCCACATCACGCTGGATCTGGTCGGCCACACGAAAGCTGCGGTTTGGAATTTTGCGTTTATGTCGCATGGATTTTCCTTTGCGCTGGTCGGCCTATCAAGCAAAAACCCCGCCGGTTTCGGCGGGGTTGCTGGGATGAAGCCAGACCCGCCTTACAGCGTTCGTGCCACTTCCTTGACCTCGAAGATTTCCAACTGATCGCCCTCGGCGAAGTCGTTGTAGTTCTTGAGCTTGATACCGCACTCGAAGCCTTCCTTGACTTCGCGCACATCGTCCTTTTCGCGGCGGATCGATTCGATCTCGCCGGTATAGATGACGATGTTCTCGCGCAGCAGGCGGAACTTCGCGTTGCGGCGAACCAGACCCGAGGTGACCATCGAGCCGGCAACCGTACCGATCTTGGACGCCACGAAGACCTTGCGGATCTCGGCGGTGCCCAGCGCTTCTTCGCGCTGTTCCGGAGCCAGCATGCCGCCCATCGCTGCCTTCACTTCATCGACGGCGTCGTAGATGATGTTGTAGTAACGCAGGTCGACACCGCTGTGTTCAGCCAGCTTGCGAGCCTGGGCATCAGCACGGGTGTTGAAGCCGATGATGATGGCCTTCGAGGCGATCGCCAGATTGACGTCGGATTCGCTGATGCCGCCAACGGCCGCATGCACGATCTGCACCTTGACTTCGTCGGTCGACAGCTTGAGCAGCGAGGCAGCCAGAGCTTCCTGCGAGCCTTGCACGTCGGCCTTGATGATCAGCGGCAGTGCCTGCGCAGCGCTCTGGCCCATGTTCTCGAACATGTTCTCGAGCTTGGCTGCCTGGCGACGGTTCAGCGTCACTTCGCGGTACTTGCCTTGGCGGAAGGTGGCGATTTCACGGGCACGACGTTCGTCGGACAGCACCATGAAGTCATCACCCGCCTGCGGCACTTCCGTCAGACCCTGGATCTCGACCGGGATCGACGGACCAGCTTCAGTGATGGTCTTGCCGTCTTCGTCCAGCATGGCGCGCACGCGGCCATAGCTGGAGCCCGCCAGGATGACATCACCGCGCTTGAGCGTGCCGGACTGGATCAGCACGCTGGCGACCGGGCCGCGGCCCTTGTCCAGACGCGCTTCGATCACGATGCCCTTGGCCATCGCTTCAGCCGGTGCCTTCAGTTCCAGCACTTCGGCTTGCAGCAGCACTTGCTCCAGCAGCTCGTCAATGCCCTGGCCGGTCTTCGACGACACGCCGACGAACGGCGAATCACCGCCGAATTCTTCCGGCACCACCTGCTCGGCCACCAGTTCGCCCTTCAGGCGTTCCAGGTTTGAATCAGGCTTGTCGATCTTGGTCATCGCGACCACGATCGGCACGCCAGCGGCCTTCGCGTGGTGGATGGCTTCCTTCGTCTGCGGCATCACGCCGTCGTCGGCTGCCACCACCAGGATGACGATGTCGGTGGCCTTGGCACCACGAGCACGCATGGCCGTGAAGGCCGCGTGACCCGGGGTGTCCAGGAAGGTGATCATGCCGCGCGGGGTTTCCACGTGGTATGCACCGATGTGCTGGGTAATGCCACCGGCTTCGCCTGCGGCCACACGGCTGCGGCGGATGTAGTCGAGCAGCGAGGTCTTGCCGTGGTCAACGTGACCCATGACGGTGACGACTGGTGCACGAGGCAACACTTCGCCGGTGACTGCTGCTTCTTCTTCCTCGGAGAAGGCTTCCGGATCGTCCAGCTTGGCGGCGAACGCCTTGTGGCCCATTTCTTCCACGACGATCATCGCGGTTTCCTGGTCCAGCTGCTGGTTGATGGTGCACATCTGGCCGAGCTTCATCAGATGCTTGATGACCTCGCTGGCCTTGATGGCCATCTTGTGCGCCAGATCGGCCACGGAGATGGTCTCAGGAATGTGCACTTCCTGGATTTGCGGCTCGGTTGGTGCCTGGAAGTTCGAAGCTTGCTGACCGTCGCGGCCGTCGCCACGGCGACCACCACGCGGCGCGCGCCAGCCCGGACGGTTGGCGGCGGAGTCAGGACGACCCTTGCCAGCCGGCGTACCGCGCTTCTTCGCATCGTCTGCCCAGCTCGAGGACAGCTTTTCCGACTTGACCGACTTCTTGTCGCCCGGCTTGGCAGCGGCGCCAGCGGCAGCCGGAGCAGCGCCCGGAGCGACCTTGGCCTTGTGCAGGGTGCCCTTGATGCCTTCCTTGGCGGCTTCCACCACGACCGGCTTCGGCTCTTCCTTCTTGGCGACCATGACCTTCGCCTTGCGATTCATCATGTCGCGAATCGCAGCGGCTTCGGCTTCGGCGGCCTTGCGGCGGCCTGCCAGATCAGCGGCCTTCTTCTGCTCTTCCGCTTCCGAATCGCCAGCCTTCACCACGCGCAGGGCGGGCTTCGGCGGCTCAACCGGTGCGGGAGCAGGCACAGGGGCCGGCGCTGGTGCAGGCGCGGCCGCGGCAGCAGCCGCCTTGCCAGCGGCGGCAGACTTGCCAGCGGCAGCAGCGGCCTTGGCCAGAGCGGCAGCGGCTTCCGCAGCGGCGGCCTCGGCAGCGGCCTTGGCGGCAGCAGCTTCAGCGGCGGCCTTGGCAGCGGCTTCACGATCAGCACGTTCCTGCTCTTCACGCAGGCGGCGCTTCTCGGCCAGTTCTTCTTCCTGCTTGCGGATCAGTTCAGCCTGCAGGCGAGCCTCTTCCTCGCGACGAGCCAATTCGGCTTCCTCGGCGGCGGAGGCGGCTTCAGCAGCGGCTTGTGCGTCTTCTTCGGTGGCGCCTGCGGGCAGGTCGTCACGCTTGATGAAGGTGCGCTTCTTGCGCACTTCCACCTGGATGGTGCGGGCCTTGCCAGAGGCATCGGCCTGCTTGATCTCGCTGGTCGACTTGCGGGTCAGCGTGATCTTCTTGCGGTCGGCACTGTTGGTGCCGTGCGACGTCCGGAGGTAGTCGAGCAGGCGTTCCTTGTCAGACTCGGAAAGCGAGTCTTCGAACGATTGCTTCGCGACGCCGGCCGACTGCAGCTGCTCGAGCAGCGTCGCGGCGGGCCTGTTCAGCTCCGCAGCGAGTTGAGCGACGGTGGTCACTGCCATTCTTGGGTTCCTTGATCTTTTTGCCGTGTGCGGGTGTCTGTCCTGGGGCTGTTCGTTCAGGCGTTGAACCAGTGTTCACGCGCCTTCATGATCAGCGCCTTGGCCTGGGCCTCGTCGACACCGGTCATGTCGACCAGTTCATCGACAGCGAGGTCCGCCAGGTCGTCCCGGGTGTGCACACCACCGTCAGCCAGCTTGGCGATCAGGTCGGCATTCAGGCCTTCAAGGTCGCGCAGATCCTGCGACACCTCGTCCACCTTTTCCTCACGGGCAATCTCCATCGTCAGCACTGCGTCCTTCGCACGGTTGCGCAGTTCACTGACGGTGTCTTCGTCGAAGCCTTCAATATCCAGCAGCTCTTGCAGCGGCACATAGGCCACTTCTTCGAGGCTGGTGAAACCTTCGCCGATCAGGATGTCGGCCACTTCCTCGTCCACGTCGAGTTTCTCGACGAAGAGCTTGCGGATGGAGCCCGACTCTTCAGCTTGCTTGGCGGCCGATTCCTCGGCCGTCATGATATTGATGCGCCAGCCCGTCAGCTCGGAAGCCAGACGGACGTTCTGGCCACCACGGCCGATGGCGATGGCGAGGTTTTCCTCGTCAACGACCACATCCATGGCGTGCTTCTCTTCGTCGACCATGATCGACTGCACGTTGGCCGGAGCCAGTGCACCGATCACGAACTGCGCCGGGTCTTCCGACCACAGCACGATGTCGACGCGCTCGCCGGCCAGCTCGTTCGTCACGGCGGTGACGCGGGAGCCGCGCACACCGACGCAGGTGCCGATAGGATCAACACGCTTGTCGTGCGACACGACGGCGATCTTGGCGCGCGAGCCGCTGTCGCGGGCGCAGCTCTTGATCTCCAGCAGGCCTTGCTCGATCTCGGGCACTTCCTGGGCGAACAGCTCGACCATGAAGCCAGGCGCCGAGCGCGACAGCATGATCTGCGGGCCGCGGGCCAGGGTGTCGATGCCGGCAATGAAAGCCCGCACGCGGTCGCCCGAACGCAGGTTTTCCTTGGCGATCATCTCGCTGCGCTTCAGGCGGCCTTCGATGCGGCCCGACTCGACGATGATGTCACCCTTGTCCAGGCGCTTGACGGTGCCGACCATGACCTTGTCGCCACGCGACAGGAAATCGTTCAGCAGCTGCTCACGCTCGGCGTCGCGGATCTTCTGCAGGATGACCTGCTTGGCCGCTTGCGCACCGATACGGCCGATCGGCACGGATTCGATGGCTTCCTCGATGTGGTCGTCCACCTCGATGTCAGCGATCTGTTCCTTGGCTTCGAACAGCAGGATTTCGGCGTCGGGGATTTGCAGACCGGCTTCATCCGGGACAACGTGCCAGCGGCGGAAAGTCTCGTACTCACCGGTGTCACGGTCCACCGTGACACGGATGTCGACTTCACCACCGTGCAGCTTCTTCGTGGCGGAGGCCAGTGCAGCTTCCACCGCACCAAAAACGACGTCGCGATCCACGCTCTTCTCGCGAGAGATGGCGTCCACCAGCATCAGCATTTCGCGGTTCATTGTTCTTGACCTCCGTCAGTCGTCTTGTCGCTCTCGGCAGCATCCGCTGCCTGGCCCGTCTTGCCACGGCGACCCTTGAAATCCAGCACCGGTACGAGCCGGGCTTCCCGCACTTCCTCAAACGCAAAGTCGAGCACTTGATCGACCTTGCCGTCGTGGAAGATGATCTGCCAGCCGTCGCCCTCTTCGGCGTTGGCCAGCAGGCCTTCATATTTCTTGCGACCCTGAAACGGCAGCTTCAGGGTGATCTGCACCTGTTGGCCCACGAAGCGGGCGTAGCTCTCGAGCGTCTTCAGCGGCCGGTCGAGGCCGGGCGAAGACACTTCAAGGCGTGCATAGTCGACGTTGTCGACTTCCAGCACGTGCTGCAGCTGCCGCGTCACGGCTTCACAATCCTCCACCGTGACGAACTCGTGCTCGCCAGTCGGGTAGGCATGTCCAGGGATGCGGTCAATGCTGACGCGCAGCAACCCGCCGACCACTCTTTCGATGTCGACGAGTTCATATCCCAATCCGGTCACCGTGCGCTCGACGGCCTGACTCCAGCTCATCAGGGTGTGAATACTTTCCTAAAAATGCCGACCGACAAAATCGATCGGCCAAAAAAAATGGGCTGGATGAATCCGCCCATTGGGTCTAATTCTAGCGAAGGTCGAATTGTAGCCTGAGGCAGGTGCGTCGGCAAGTTGGTCATGCGAGAATCCGCCTTGAACTTCAACAATTTGGAGACCGCATGGGATTCCTCGCCGGCAAACGCCTGCTCATCACGGGCTTGCTCTCGAACCGCTCGATCGCCTACGGCATTGCCAAGGCTTGCCACCGTGAAGGTGCCGAGCTCGCATTCAGCTACGTGGGTGAGCGCTTCAAGGACCGCATCACCGAATTCGCCGCTGAATTCGACTCGAAGCTGGTTTTCGACTGCGACGTGGGTGACGACGCACAGATCGAGAAACTCTTTGTCGACCTGAACCAGGCGTGGCCGGAAGGTTTCGACGGTTTCGTGCATTCGATCGGTTTCGCGCCGCGCGAAGCGATTGCCGGTGACTTCCTTGACGGCCTGACGCGCGAGAACTTCCGCATCGCCCACGACATCTCGGCTTACAGTTTCCCGGCGATGGCCAAGGCGGCGCTGCCGACCCTGCGCCCGAAGGCGGCTCTGGTGACGCTGTCGTACCTGGGCGCCATGCGCTATGTGCCGGCCTACAACACGATGGGCCTGGCCAAGGCCTCGCTGGAAGCCAGCGTGCGTTACCTGGCCGCGAGCCTGGGCCCCAAGGGCATCCGCGTGAACGGCATCTCGGCCGGTCCGATCAAGACCCTGGCTGCCTCCGGCATCAAGGGCTTTGGCCGTCTGCTCGAGCTGTTCTCCAAGAACGCACCGCTGCGCCGCAACGTGACGATCGAGGACGTGGGCAATGTGACCGCCTTCCTGCTGTCTGACCTGTCGGCTGGCATGACCTCTGAAATCACCTACGTCGACGGCGGCTTCAGCCACGTCATGGTGGGTGGCATGCCGGGCGAAGACGGCGAATAAGCCGTCCGCTGCTCTGCGGCTTGCCTGACGAACCCGGCCTTTGCGCCGGGTTTTTTCATGTCTGGACGACCACCACGCGGTTGCGTCCCTCGGTCTTGGCCTGGTAGAGCGCCTCGTCGGCGCGGCCCACGGCACCCTCCCAGGTCTCATCCGGACGGACGAGCGCAAGGCCGAAGCTCATGGTCATGGGAATCAGTTGCCCGTCGGGCGCTCGGAGCACCACGGCCTGCACCAATGCGCGCAGTCGCTCGGCAATCATCCGGGCTGCAGACGGGTCGGCCGGCCGGAGCAGCACCAGAAACTCTTCGCCGCCCCAGCGGCCCAGCAGGTCGCCGTCGCGCAGGCCGGACTGAAGCGCCTGTGCCACCGACTGCAGCGCCAGATCGCCCGTCGGGTGGCCGTGCAGGTCATTGATGCGCTTGAAATGGTCGATGTCGCCCATCAGCAGGCATGGCGCCGGTACGTGCCCGTCGGCCCAGTGCCGGGCGGCCATCTCGGCCACTTGGCGACGATTCAGCAGCCCGGTCAGCGGGTCGGTGCCGGCCAGGCGCCGCAGATCACCTTCAGCAGACATGACCAGCCGCCCGTAAACCGCGTTCATGCCGGCGAGCAAGCCGAGCGCCGCGAGCAGATTGACGCTGTGCAGCAGGCCCAGACCCAACGAAGACACGCTGGCGGTGGGCAGGCTGTGGTGGGTGAACTGGTCGAGGCACAGGAAGCCGATCAGCACCAAGCCCCCTGCCCGCCATTTCTGCGCCGGCCGCAGCTTGTGCGACATCATCATCGGCGGCAGCACCAGGATCAGGTAGTACTGAAAACCAGCTTCCCAGCCCAGCACCCAGGTGGCGAGCATGGCATGCGCCGTGATTTCCGTGCCAATCAACATGGCACCCCATTGCTGCAGCCCCGGGCGACGCAACAAGGCCCATGCGCTCAGGTGAATGCCGACACTGAAGACGTTCGTGGCCGCGAGCCACGGCAACTGCCAATGCAGGAACAAGCCCGCGAAGGCCAGATGAATGACCGCGCAAAGAGCAGCCGCCACACCCAGCGCCCGCCAATAGTGCGCCGGATTGACCGTGAACTGGCGGTCAAAAGGTGGGCGGGGCGTAGCGGTGGTCATCGAGGGGGTCGCGGCGAGGGCTGGGCGCAATGCCCTGCCCCGTTTTCGGCGCGAACCGCTCGAACTTGATGCCGCGTCAGGCTTCTGCGCGCACGCAATCGACGAAGTAGCGGCGGCCGCCAAGGCCGTCGTCCTCTGCGACCAGCCCGTGCACGTCGGCGCCGAAGCCCGGGAAGGCGGCGTTGAACTCGCGCGTGAAGCGCAGGTAGTCAACGATGCGCTTGTTGAAGCGCTCGCCCGGGATCAGCAGCGGGATGCCCGGTGGGTACGGGGTCAGCAGCGCGGTCGTCACACGGCCTTCGAGTGCATCGATCTCGACGCGCTCGGTCTGGCGGTGCGCGATGTAGGCGTAGGCATCGCTCGGCTTCATCGCCGGCTCCAGATCGGACAGGTACACCTCGGTCGTCAGGCGCGCGATGTCGCCCTTGGCATAGGCTTCGTGCACGCTCTGGCAGAGGTCACGCAGGCCCATGCGCTCGTAGCGCGAGTGGGCTGCGACGAACTCCGGCAGGATGCGCCACAGCGGCTGGTTGCGGTCGTAGTCGTCCTTGAACTGCTGCAGCGCGGTCAACAGCGTGTTCCAGCGGCCCTTGGTGATGCCGATGGTGAACATGATGAAGAACGAGTACAGGCCAGTCTTCTCGACCACCACGCCGTGCTCGGCCAGGTACTTGGTGACGATGGAGGCGGGAATGCCGGACTCGGCAAACTTGCCCGACATGTCGAGACCCGGGGTGATGATGGTGGACTTGATCGGGTCCAGCATGTTGAAGCCGGTGGCCAGACCACCAAAGCCGTGCCAGGTCTCGTCGGCCTGGAGCACCCAATCCTGCTGCCGGCCAATGCCGTCTTCCGTCAGG
Source organism: Ideonella margarita (assembly GCF_038066635.1). NCBI lineage: Bacteria > Pseudomonadati > Pseudomonadota > Betaproteobacteria > Burkholderiales > Sphaerotilaceae > Ideonella > Ideonella margarita. The sequence continues at coordinate 52,875 of NZ_JBBUTI010000017.1, forward strand.
TGATCAGGGCCCCACACCTGGAACCACCAATCCTGGCCGTACTCGGCATCGACCTTGCGCATCGCGCGGCGGAAGTCGAGTGCTTCGCGGATGCTTTCTTCCACCAGGGCGGTGCCGCCCGGGGGCTCCATCATGGCCGCGGCCACATCGCAAGAGGCGATGATGGCGTACTGCGGCGAGGTGGAGGTGTGCATCAGGTAGGCCTCGTTGAACAGGTGCTTGTCCAGCTTGACCGTCTGCGAGTCTTGCACCAGCACCTGCGAAGCCTGGCTGATACCGGCCAGCAGCTTGTGGGTGGACTGGGTGGCATACACCATGGCCTGCGTCGGACGCGGCCGGTTCTTGCCCATCGAGTGGAAGTTGCCGTAGAACTTGTGGAAGGCGGCGTGCGGGAGCCAGGCTTCGTCGAAGTGCAGCGTGTCCACCCAGCCGTCGAGCTTGGCCTTTATGGTTTCGGTGTTGTAGAGCACGCCGTCGTAGGTGCTCTGCGTCACGGTCAGGATCTTCGGACGCACCGTTTCGGCATCCACATGCTTGAGCAGCGGATGGCGGGCGATCTTCGCGCGGATGGACTCCGGGCTGAATTCGCTCTCCGGGATCGGGCCGATGATGCCGTAGTGGTTGCGCGTCGGCGTCAGGAACACCGGCACGGCGCCCGTCATGATGATCGAGTGCAGGATCGACTTGTGGCAGTTGCGGTCCACCAGCACCACATCGCCCGGCGCCACCGTGTGGTGCCAGACCATCTTGTTCGACGTGGACGTGCCGTTGGTGACGAAGAAGCAGTGGTCGGCATTGAAGATGCGCGCGGCGTTCTTCTCGCTCGCGGCGACCGGGCCGGTGTGGTCCAGCAGCTGACCGAGTTCTTCCACCGCGTTGCACACGTCGGCGCGCAGCATGTTCTCGCCGAAGAACTGGTGGAACATGCGGCCGATCGGGCTCTTCAGGAAAGCGACGCCACCGGAGTGACCCGGGCAATGCCAGGAGTAGGAGCCGTCCTGTGCATAGTGCATCAGCGCGCGGAAGAACGGCGGCGCCAGGGAATCAACGTAGCTCTTGGCTTCGCGGATGATGTGACGCGCCACGAACTCCGGCGTGTCCTCGAACATGTGGATGAAGCCGTGCAGCTCACGCAGGATGTCGTTCGGGATGTGCTGCGACGTGCGCGTCTCACCGTACAGATAGATCGGGATGTCCGCATTGCGGAAACGGATCTCGGTGATGAAGTTGCGCAGGTTCAGCACGGCCGGGTCCAGTTCGGGGCCGGGCGTGAACTCTTCGTCGTCGATCGACAGGATGAAGGCGCTGGCGCGGCTCTGCTGCTGGGCGAACTGCGACAGGTCACCGTAGCTGGTCACGCCGAGGACTTCGAAGCCCTCTTTCTCGATCGCTTCGGCCAGGGCGCGGATGCCCAGGCCCGAGGTGTTCTCGGAACGGTAGTCCTCGTCAATGATGACGATCGGGAAATTGAAACGCTGCATGGCGGCTCCGGTAAGGCGGGGCGGTCTGAAAATTGAAGGGCGAAGTGTAGGGCCGAACCCGTGTCATGCGTGTGATGCCGGCCATCACATTTCGACAGGCCGCATCTGCAGAGGGCCATCAAACTTTCTTTGGGGGCGATGTTGGGCACATTGAATTCATGCGCTAGAATGGAAGGCTATCCCGACGGAGGGATGGATGAGTGGTTTAAGTCGCACGCCTGGAAAGCGTGTGTGGGTTAATCCCCACCGCGGGTTCGAATCCCGCTCCCTCCGCCAACCATTGCGAAAGCCGCCAGCACCTCACGGTCTGGCGGCTTTTTCTTTGGCGTATCAGCGTTGGTGCGTGATCTTTGGTACGTTGCCCTTGCGCTTCCTCCAGCTGAGCGCGGAATGAAAAAAGGCCACCTTGCGGTGGCCTTCGCAGCGCTGGCCCGAGGGCCAGATCAGTTGAGGTCGATCAGCGCACGACGGCGATCTGCTCGCGGTTGCCACCCTTGTAGGTGAACAGCGTAAGGGCGCCGTTCTTCACGTCACCCTTTTCGTCGAACGCGATCGTGCCGGTCACGCCCTTGTAGCCGTTCGTCTTCGCCAGCACCGGCAGGTACTTCGCCGGGTCAGCCGAGCCGGCCTTCACCATCGCGTCCACCAGCACCATCGTCGCGTCGTACACGTACGGTGCGTAGATCTGCACGTCAGCATTGAACTTCTTCTTGAAGTCCGTCTTGAACTTCTCCATGCCGACCTTCTGGGTGCCTTCAACGCCACCGGCTTCCGCGCACACGACTTGACCGTCGTCCATCGCGCCAGCCGACAGCTTCGGCAGCTCGCCCGAGCAGATGCCGTCGCCGCCCATGAACTTCGCCGTGATGCCCAGCTGCTTCATCTGGCGGATCATCGGGCCAGCCACTGCGTCCATGCCGCCGTAGAACACCACGTCAGGCTTCGCAGCCTTGATGGAGGTCAGGATGGCGGTGAAGTCCGTGGCCTTGTCGTTGGTGAATTCGCGCTTGGCGATCTTGCCGCCCTTGCCCTTCACGCCCTTTTCGAACTCGTCAGCCACGCCCTGGCCGTAAGCCGTGCGGTCATCGATGACGGCGATCGACTTGCCCTTCAGCTGCTCCACCGCATAGCGGCCCAGCGTGCCACCCAGGTGCACGTCGTCAGCCACCACGCGGAACGTGGTCTTGAAGCCTTGACGCGTGAACTTCGGGTT
>NZ_JBBUTI010000018.1:0-54788 GCF_038066635.1 Ideonella margarita
GATCGCCATGCGCGCGCCGTTCTCGTTGTCCTTGCCCAGGTGAGCAATGCCGCCGCTGGTGGGGCCGACGTGACCGATCTTGACGACCAGCTCTTGCGCTTGCAGCGAACCAGCCAGCAAGGCCGCGGTGGCGGCAACGATCACATTCAGTTTGACTTGCATAAGGAAGAACCTCCAGTTTGAGGAAATGTTGAGAAAGGAGCGTTTGAGACGCTCTCAACGGCAGTGACGATACTCCAAAAAAAACCTCCGACGCACCACAAACATGCTGGGGTTTTGCCGAGCATGAAGTGCAGCCGACTCGGGTTTGAGATTGGTCTCGGCATCGTGGCCACACAACGTATGGCGCACCATTCCGGATGACCGGATCGACCATTGAGGGACGTCCAACTCACGTGGGATGAGCGAACGCAAGCGCCATGCCAGAGCAAGGCTGCGCGCAGTGGTGAGCCATGCGGAATCAAGGCCGCATCAGCGTCCGCCTCAGTGCGGCGGTTTGTCCTGCGGCAGGTGCTTCACGACGTGACCGCCTGCGGTGTAGGCCTTCCAGCGCCGCCGACCGGCCTGGACGTCGTCCTGGTTCAGGCCGACGATGTCTGCCACGCGCAGGTGCAGCTGCACGATCGCGGGATCCTCGCTGCCCATGTTGAGTGCCTGTTCGCACGCCACGTCCGGGCGTGGTGCATCCAGCAACCAGATGGGTGTGCGCATCAGGTGCGGCGCCACCGCGCTGCCGGGGGCCAGGCGCAGGTGGGGCACGAAGTCTGTCGGCTCTTGTTCCCACAAGAGCCTGTCGAGACGCTCAAGGAGGGGCGCAGGGCCGTACACCGCCATCCTGACGCCTTCGCGGTATTTCTTCCGCAGCAGACGGCAGGCGTAGCCGAGCTTGTCGTCCACGCCGCTCAGGAAAACGATCTCGGCCATGCGCCCTGCCCTTGTCATCAAGCCTTGGCGCGTGAAAGCACGAAGTGCGTCAGCAGGCCAACCGGGCGACCAGTCGAGCCCTTGGCGGCACCGCTGCGATGCGACACGCCGGCGATGTCCAGATGCGCCCACGGGAACTTGCCCGCGAAACGCTGCAGGAACTTCGCAGCCGTGACGGCACCACCGGCGCGCGAGCCCACGTTCGCCATGTCGGCGAAGTTGCTCTTCAGGCCTTCGTCGTACTCTTCGTCCAGCGGCATGCGCCAGGCCGGGTCGTTGGCGGTGGCGGCAGCTGCCAGCAGATCGGCGGCCAGTTGCTCGTCAGCTGCGAACAGGCCGGCATGGTGGTGGCCGAGGGCCACGACGCAGGCGCCAGTCAGCGTGGCGATGTCGACCACGGCCGCGGGCTTGAAGCGCTCGGCGTAGGTCAGTGCATCACACAGGATCAGGCGACCTTCGGCGTCGGTGTTGAGCACCTCGATGGTCTGGCCCGACATGCTGGTGACCACATCGCCCGGCTTGGTGGCACGGCCGTTGGGCATGTTCTCGCAGGTCGGGATCAGGCCGATCACATTGATCTTCGGCTTCAGCTCGGCCACGGCGCGCAGGGTGCCCAGCACGCTGGCTGCGCCGCACATGTCGAACTTCATTTCGTCCATGTCAGCCGCCGGCTTCAGCGAGATGCCACCGGTGTCGAAGGTGATGCCCTTGCCGACCAGCACCACCGGTGCGTCCTTGCGGGTGGCGCCACGGTATTCCATGACGATGAAACGCGGAGGCTCGTCAGAGCCGTTGCTCACCGACAGGAAGGAGCCCATGCCCAGCTTCTCGATCGCCTTGCGGTCGAGCACCTGCACGGTCAGACCGAACTCGGTGCCGAGCTGCTTGGCTTGCTCGCCCAGCCAGGTCGGCGTGGCGAAGTTGGCCGGGCGGTTGCCGGCTTCCTTGGCCAGCGACACGCCATGGCCGATGGCCACGCCTTGCGCCAGACCAGCCTTGGCAACAGCCACCTCGGCCTTGTCGACCACCAGCGACACCTTGGCAGGTGCGTCGGCGGGCTTGGCGCTCGGCTTCGTCAGGGTGTAGGCGTAGGTGGCTTGCTCCAGGGCCAGGGCCACGGTTTCTGCATGGGCTGCCGTCACCGGCACACCCACCAGGGCGATGGCCAGGTGCTTGACCGGGCGGCCCTTCAGTGCGGCCAGGGCCGTGCCCAGGGCTGCACGCAGCGCCTTGGTCGAGCCGTCTTTGGCACCAACCAGCTGCACGCGCGGGCTCTTCACCCCAACCGGTGCATGGAGGTACAGCGACTGTCCGGCCTTGCGCTCGAAGTCGCCCGCCTTGACTGCCGCGGCCACAGCCGTGTCCAGGGCCTTGTGGCCGGTGTTTGCCTTGCTGTCAGCAGGCAGGACCACGATCAGTGCGTCCGCTGCAACAGCGCCAAGTCCATCAGCGGTAGCCGCCAGAGCTTGAAAGTTCATAATCCGGATAGAGTGAAAGTAAGCCTTTGATGTTATTCGATTCAACCGTCAGGAAAGAACTCGGCCGCAGTTTCGGTGCGACGCTCGTGGTCATTCTGACCATCGTGCTGACCATGATGCTGATCCGCACCCTCGGCATGGCCGCCAGCGGACGCGTGTCGCCGCAGGATGTCGTGCTGGTGCTGGGCTACACGGCCCTCGGCCATTTGCCGACGATGCTGGCCCTGTCGCTGTTCATCGGCGTGGTCATCACGCTGGGCCGCATGTACCGCGACAGCGAGATGGCGATCTGGATGTCGAGCGGCGTGGGCTTGAGCCGCTTGATCCGACCAGTGCTGCGCAGCGTCTGGCCCGTGCTGGCACTCATCGGAGTGCTGGTCAGCGTGGTGTGGCCCTGGGGCAACCAGCAGACCCTGGAAATGCGCCAGCGTTACGAGCAACGGTCTGACCTGAGCCGCGTGGCGCCGGGCAGCTTTCAAACCTCCGCCGATGGCAGCCGTGTCTTCTTCATCGAGCGCGAAGGTGAAACTGCCGGGGTTGGTCGAAACGTCTTCGTGCTGTCGAACAACGGCAAGCAGGAAGCCGTGACGACGGCCCGCGCCGGCCGCGTGGAAGCCGACGCCGACCAGCGTGTGCTGGTGCTCGACAGCGGGCACCGCAATGAAGCGAACTCAGCAACGGGCACCGAAACCCGCATGAGCTTCGAGCGCTTCCGCTTGACCGTGGACGCCTTCAAGGCCCAGGCCGCCCAGGCGCCGCTGCCCAAGGCCGTGAACACCATCGACCTGCTGCGTGACCCGACGCCGAAGCACCAAGGTGAGCTGGTGTGGCGGCTGGGCTCCCTGCTGGGTGCCACCAACCTGCTGCTGCTGGGCATCGGCCTGTCGGCCAGCAACCCACGCCGGGCCAGCAACTGGAACCTCATGTTTGCGCTGCTGGCCTTTGTCGTTTATTACAACCTCATCAACCTCAGCCAGGCTTGGGTGGCGGCAGGCAAGACGAGCATGGGCGGCGCCCTCATCGGCCTGCACGGTGGCGCCTTGCTGCTGGCGCTCGGGTTGATCTGGTGGCGCGACCACGCCGCGGTGTTGCGTTTCGCCTGGCGCCGGCCGGCCAAGGTGTGCCCATGAAAACAGTTCGCAGCTTGATCCGCCGTGACGTGGTGTGGTCCGTGTTCTTCGTGGCACTTGCCTTCATGTCTTTGTTCTTTTTCATCGGCTTTCTCGAAGAGCTGGAGGGCGCCACCCGGCGTGGCGACAGCCTCTGGCGTGCCGCGCTGGCAGCGGGGCTGGAGTTGCCCTCGCGCTTTTATGAGCTGTTCCCGATCTCGGTGCTGATCGGCACGATCTACGCCATGGCGCGCCTGGCGCAATCATCCGAGTTCACGATCTTGCGTACCGGCGGGCTGGGCCCGGGCCGCGCGTTGTCGCTGTTGCTGAACCTCGGGCTGTTGATGGCCGCCCTGACCTTCCTGACGGGGGAGTTCATCGCCCCACTGGGTGAGTTGCAGGCGGCGCGCATGCGCGCCAGTGGCGACGGCCAGACCACGGTGGGTGAAGCCGGCGCGTGGCTGAAGGAGCGCCGCCACTTGCCTGATGGCGACCGCGTCTTCTCGATCAATGTGCAGGGCACCGACAGCCAGGGGGATCTGCACGGCATCCGCATCTTTGAGCACGACGACGATGGCCGCCTGCTGCGCCGCATCGAGGCTGCCAGCGGCCATGCGGGCCGGGAAGGCGAGCAATCCGTGTGGCAACTGCGCAAGGCGCGGGAAACCGTCTGGCCGCTGGATGAGCAGCAGCCTGTCATCACCCGCAGCCTGGAATCGCTGAACTGGAACACGACCCTGGACGACGGCGTGGTGGCCGCCGCCACCTCGCCCATCGGCAGCATGTCTACGCTGGAGTTGTGGCGCTACAGCCAGCACTTGACGCTGCAGGAGCAGACCTCGCAGCGCTATGAGCTGCAGTTCTGGAAGCGCGCCATCTACCCGTTTGCCTGCATCGTCATGATGGCGCTTGCCCTGCCCTTTGCCTACCTGCATGCCCGCGCCGGCGGCATCAGCCTGAAGGTGTTTGGCGGCATCATGCTCGGCATCAGCTTTGTGCTGCTCAACAACGTCGTGGGTCATCTGACGCTGTTGCGCGACTGGACCCCGTGGCTGGCCGCCTCGGTGCCCAGCCTCATCTATTTGGCCTTGTCACTGGCAGCCTTCGGCTGGCTGGTGCGTTACCGGTGAACGCTGTCATGCGCGGATTGATTCTCTTTGCTCACGGTGCCCGTGATCCTCTCTGGGCCCGCCCCTTCGAGCGGGTTGCGGCCCGCTGCCGCGACCTGATGCCGGGCCGTCCGGTGACGCTGTCTTTCCTCGAATTCATGAGCCCCGAGCTGGCCGATGCCGGCGCCAGCATGGTGGCCCAGGGCTGCACCGAAGTCGACGTGCTGCCGCTGTTTCTCGGCGCCGGCGGCCATGTGCGCAAGGACCTGCCCGTGATGATGGCCGCACTGCGCGAAGCGCACCCGGCCGTTCAGTGGCACCTGCAACGTGCAGCCGGTGAGTCAGACGTGCTGGTTGAAGCCCTGGCACAGGTCGCGCTTCAACTGCTCGCCACCGGCGTGGAGGCCAGCGCATGAATCTGCACCAGTTCCGGTTTGTTCAAGAGGCCGTTCGCCGCAACCTGAACCTGACCGAAACGGCCAAGGCGCTGCACACCTCGCAGCCGGGCATTTCGAAGGCCATCCTCGAGCTTGAAGAGGAGCTGGGCATCGACATCTTCGTGCGCCACGGCAAGCGCCTGAAGCGCGTCACCGACCCGGGCCAGCAGGTGCTGCGCTCGGTCGAGGTGATCATGCGCGAGGTGGCCAACCTCAAGCGCATCGGCGAAGAGTTTTCGCAGCAGGACGGAGGCCGGCTTTCCATTGCCACCACCCACACCCAGGCGCGCTACCTGCTGCCCGATCCGGTGGCGATGCTGCGCAAGCGTTTCCCGAAGGTGATGGTCAGCCTGCACCAGGGCACGCCCGAGCAGGTGGCGCAGATGCTGCTGGACGACACCGCAGACATCGGCCTGGCCACCGAGTCGCTGGCCGATCACCCGGAGCTCATCACCCTGCCCTGCTACGAGTGGCAGCACGTGGTGGTGATGCCGCAGGACCATCCGCTGGCCCAGGTGGAGCGCCTGACGCTGGAGCAGCTGGCCACTGAGCCGTTGATCTCCTATCACCCTTCCTTCGCTGGCCGCAAGCGCATTGACCAGGCTTTTGCTCAGCGACGCCTGAACCCGTTGATCGTGCTGGAAGCCATCGATTCCGACGTCATCAAGACCTACGTCAAGAGTGGTCTGGGCATCGGCATCGTGGCTGAAATGGCGATGCAGGGTGAGCCTGCCGGCAGCGGTCTGGTGGCGCGCCCGGTGTCGCACCTGTTCGGGCAGAACACGGCCCGGGTGGCGTTTCGCCGTGGGGCGTATCTGCGCGCCTACGTGTTGAACTTTGCCGAGCTGCTGTCGCCGCGGCTGACCCGCCCCTTGATCGAACGTGCCATGAACGGCAACGGCCAAGACTATGAACTTTGAACCTCGGACCCCGGCCGTCGTGAGCCGGCTGCCCAATGTGGGCACGACGATCTTCACCGTGATGTCTGCGCTGGCGCAGCAGCACGGCGCCGTCAATCTCGGTCAGGGCTTTCCGGACTTTGAAGGTGACCCGGCCCTGGTGGATGCCGTGACCAGCGCCATGAAGGCGGGTCACAACCAGTACCCGCCGATGACCGGTGTACCTGCGCTGCGCGAGGTGCTGAGTGCCAAGACGCTGGCCTTGCACGGCCACCGGTATGACCCGGTCACCGAGATCACCATCACCGCCGGCGCCACCCAGGCATTGCTGACCGCCATCCTGGCACTGGTGCACCCGGGCGATGAAGTCATCGTGCTCGAGCCTTGCTACGACAGCTATGTGCCCGCGATCGAGCTCGCCGGCGCCAGGGCCGTGCGTGTGCCCTTGAACGGCACCACATTCCGCCCGGATTTCGACCGTGTGCGCGCTGCGCTGTCACCGCGCACACGCGCCATGATCATCAACACGCCGCACAACCCGACCGGCACCGTCTGGACGGCGGAGGAGCGGCAGATGCTGGCCGACCTGCTGCGCCCGACCGACGTGCTGCTGATCTCGGACGAAGTCTACGAACACATGGTGTACGACGACCGCCAGCACATCAGCGCAAGCGGCCACCCGGAACTCGCGGCGCGCAGCGTGGTGGTGTCGAGCTTCGGCAAGACCTTCCATGTCACGGGCTGGAAAGTGGGCCAAGTCATGGCGCCAGCCGCCTTGATGACCGAGTTCCGCAAGGTGCATCAGTTCAATGTGTTCACGGTGAACACGCCGATGCAGATCGGTTTGGCTAGTTACCTGCAGCAGCCCGAACCGTACCTCAACTTGCCGACGTTCTACCAGCGCAAGCGGGACCTGTTCCGGGCAGGGCTGGCGGGCAGCCGCTTCGAGTTGCTGCCTTGCGAGGGCACCTACTTCCAGTGCGTGAGCTATGACGCCATCAGCGACATGCCTGATGAAGCTTTCTGCCGCTGGCTGACCGAGCACGTCGGTGTGGCGGCCATTCCGATGTCGGCATTCCAGTCGACACCGGCGGAGCGCGCAACCATCCGCTTCTGCTTCGCCAAACAGGACGCCACCTTGCAGGCGGCACTGGAGCGGCTGGTCAAGCTCTGAGCAGCCTTGGATCAGGCTGCTGACCGTTGCGGTCAGTGCCTGGTGTTCGGGCCGTTCAGGTCGGAATGGAGGTCGATGTTGAGGTCGAGGTCCATCGAGCTCAGGTCGTCGCCCTTGGTCGACGCGCCGGCTGCGGCAGGCGACGGTGCTGCAGGAGCATTCGACGGCGTGCTGATGTCATCCAGATGGAAGGCCGTCAAATCGTAGCTGCCAAACGGATCAGCGGGCTCTGAAGCAACCTTGGTGTACGTCGACGGGCCCGTGTCGCCCAGCGGCAGCAACAGATCCACCTCGGTGCTGGAATAGCCACCTTGCTGCCACAGGTCGCGTGCCAGCGAATACATCAGCAGCACGTCCTTGTAGGCCGGCAGATCGAACAGGTCCTGGCTTTCGTCCTTGCGGAAGAGCATGCCTTCCAGCACGGCCATGGCGTCGATCGGCGACGGCCAGATGGCTTCCAGATGGGCCAACACGTCGGGGTAATCTTCCAGCGACCGGCCATGCAAGGGGCCCACATCCCAGTCGGGGGCATAGGCATTGAAGCGGCGGTTGAAGCGGGCCCGGATGCGCTCGTAAGCACCCCGGTCGCCCTGCCGGCGGTAGATCTCAAGCAGCTTCGTGTAGGGCAAGGGGCTCTGGCCACCGCTGCTGCGCAGGTGCGACATCAACAGGTCGACGGCGGCGTCTTCCTGGCCCAGCGCAATGAAGAAGTCGGCCTGCTGTTCCAGGTCGAGCAGTTCCTCGACTGAAACTTCACGGGCCGGCACGGCGCCGTCCAGCACACCGCTGGCCGCACCGTTGAAGCCGCTTTGCGGGCCGGGGAACGGCGCAGTCTTGAAGGCGTCGTCGGCGACGCTGGCGGACGCCCACGCAGCGTCGTTGCCGTTGCTGACCGGGCGGGTGACGCCAGCCGGAGCAGCCTCGGCCGTGGCCGGTTCGTCGTCCGTGAGTTCGCCTGCCACTGAAATCGGCGGCACGGGCACCGGGCCCAGCGTCGCATCGAGCGGGGCCACCTCCGACGACCACCACGGTCCGGCGGCAGCATCAGGCTGACGGGCCTTCTTGCGCAGGCGCAGCGCCAGCCAGACCGCCAATGCCGACATCACGGCAAGCAGGGCCAGCAACCAGGGCAGCAAGCGCGATTGGGCCTCGGCATCTGCCAGACGGCCCTTCAAGGCCAGTTGCGCATCGCGACTGGCCTGGGATTCCTTGCGAAGTTCAGTGAGCGACTTTTCGAGCAGACGCAGCCGCTCGAATTCGTCATTGCCAGAACCGACACCGGCCTCCGATGCAGCTGCGACGACCGAATCGGCCACCTGCATGATCGGATCTTCCATGTCCATCTTCAGGCGCGGGCCACCCACATCGAGCAGCAGGCGCGCGACCTGGGTTTCGCGGGGCACCACATCACGCTGGGCGGCGGCGGCCTGGGCCCGCGGCGCCTTCGAAGCCACCGGCTTGGCGGGCTTGCTTGCGGCGAGGTTGTCGGGGGACTCAGCGGTGGCCTTGCGCGGACCGCGCAGCGATTTCGGGGCCGTGCCGGGCACGGGCGCCAAAAACAGGTCATCCACGGCGCGGGTCGTGGGTGCCACCGGCTGACTCATGGCGCCTGCGCCAGCCATGACGGCGGGGCTGCCAGTGCTCATCCCCGGAGGATCGGCAAAGGCCGTGAAACGGCGCATGAACCGACGCTCGCAGCCCGCGCTGATCGCCACTTCGAGCACCGGTTCTTCGATCGGGCTGGTCGTGGAGATGCGCGCGACCCAGTCGCTCTCGGTACGCCCACCCAGCACCTGGACACGAACCTGGCTCGGCGGCAGGCGACTGTCGCCTGCGATGACCTCGGCAGTCACACACTCGGCGGTCATGCGCTCACCTGTATCCAGGTGAATAGGCACCTGCATCACCAGCGGTTGCCCCATGACGGCAGACGTGGTGACACGACCAAAACCCGCGGCGCCCACACTCAATGACGCGGCGAGCGAAGTACAGGTCAGAATGAACGCAGGGACTTTTTTATGCATGCCGGGGGGCACTTGTATCAAATTGGGGGGCCTCGATGACTCTATCACGATTGATTTGGGTTCCTTGACATCGGCCCGGCGTGTGTACGTTCCGCGCCAATATTCCGGCCCCTCCCCCCTATTTCGAAACCGATATTCACTACTCGGAGAATCCGATGCCTTCCAGTTTGTTGTCGTCGCGTGATGGTGCCGCGCTGGTATTGACCTTGAGTGACCCGGCAACGCGGAACACCCTGTCGCCGCAGGTATATGCCGCGGGTATTGAGGCTCTTGAAAACTGCCAGACCGATCCATCCGTACGTGCCGTCATCATCCGAGGCGATGGCGCCACCTTCTGCGCCGGCGGTGACCTGAACCGCATCGCCACGGCCCGGGAACGTTCACCCGAGGCGCAAGCCGAAGCCATCGAGCAGTTCAACCAGTGGATCCTGTCGCTGAAAGCCTGCCCGTTGCCGGTGATTGCTGCGGTGGAGGGTTTTGCTGCAGGTGGCGGCATGGCGCTGGCCATGGCGTGCGACCTGATCGTGGCCGCGGAGGATGCCCGCTTCGTGATGAGCTACGGCAAGATCGGCTTGTCGCCGGACGGTGGTGGCAGCTGGCATCTGGCGCGCAGCCTGCCCCGCGCGCTGGCACTGGAAACTCTCTGGCTGGCCGAGCCAGTGGGCGCGCGTCGCCTGCATGAGCTCGGACTGGTGAACCGGGTTACCGGTCAGGGGGAAGCCTATGCAGGTGCGCTCAAGCTGGCTGGGCAGCTGGCGCAGATGGCCCCCAACGTGCTGGCACGTGTGAAGCAGCTGGTATCTGATGCGCCAGCGCAATCATTGCGGACACAGATGGACGACGAGCGGGAAGCTTTTGTCGACCATCTGTTCCACGACAACGGCGGGGAAGGCATCGGCGCTTTTCTGGCCAAGCGCAAACCTGCTTTCAAATGAGGTTCAAGTGAAGGCGGGCCGCCCCGCCGTCTTTCACGCGTCGTAGCCAGGCATGCGGCGCGAAAGCCGCCGCAGCAAGCCGGGCCACACCAATTGCGCACCCAGGCCCTTGGTGACCTGGGCAGCTTGCTGCCGTGCACCCGCGATGATGTCGGGGTTCACGTGGGTGCATGCGCCGCCTGCCTGGGCTCTCACCTGGATCGCGCAGACGCTCTCGAACAGATACATGTTCAGAAAAGCCTCGGGCACGTCGCGGCCCACCGTCAGCAGGCCGTGATTGCGCAGCATCAGATAGTTGCCGCGGCCCAGGTCTTCAACCAGCCGCGGTTTTTCATTGTCTCGAAGGGCCACCCCTTCGTAGTCGTGATAGCCCAGGCTAGACAGCACGAAGATCGATTGCTGTGAAAGCGGCAACACGCCTGCCTGCTGTGCTGACACCGCGACACCGTTGAGGGTATGGGTATGCAGCACGCAATGCGCATCGTCACGCGCTGCATGCACGGCGCTGTGAATGGTGAACCCTGCCGGATTGATGGGGAAAGGGTTGTCGGTGAGCTTCTGACCCTGTGCATCCACCTTCACCAGGCTGGACGCGGTGATCTCCTCGAACAGCCAACCGTAGGGATTGATCAGGAAAGCGCCGGGCTCACCCGGCACCCGGGCGCTGATGTGCGTGAACACCAGATCGTCCCATCCAAACAGGGCCACCAGCCGGTAAGCGGCGGCCAGCTCAACGCGGGTTTGCCACTCTTCGTCTGAGCAGGCGGGCCGGGGCAAATCAGGCAATGGGATCATGTGTTGTCTCCTCGGTGACAGATGGTGCGCCGTCTGCTCCAAGGGGAAACGGCAACATGGACAATACCGATGCCAATCGTGCCGCGGCTGTCGCGTCAGGGACAAATGATGAATACCCCCATTCTTACAATCGAAGAACGCCACAACATCGACGCGGGTCCATGGTTTTCTTCGCTCTCACACACACTTCGCTCAGCCATTCTGGCCAGAGCGTCGGTGCGTCGATTGCAGGACGGCGTGCCCCTGGCGGCACGCGGCACACCGGCCGAGGATTGGGTAGGCGTGGCGCGCGGCGCCGTGCGTGTCAGCTCGGTCTCGCTGTCTGGCAAACAAGTGGCGTTGACGTATGCGGAACCCGGCACGTGGTTCGGCGACATCGCCCTGTTCGACGGCCTGCCCCGCACGCACGATGCCACGGCTCATGGTCCGACCACACTGCTGATCGTGCGCAAGCCCGACTTCAAGGAATTGCTGCAGCAGCACACCGAGTTGTACGAAGCTTTGCTTCGCCTGAACTGCCGCCGCCTGCGGCTGATGTTCAACCTGATCGAAGACCTCAACACCCGGCCGCTGGGCGCGCGCCTGGCCAAGCAGTTGCTGCTGCTGGCCAAGAGCTACGGCATCGAGCAGGGCGAGGAAATCCGCATCGGCTTGCAGCTCGCACAGGAAGATCTGGCGCAGTTGCTGGGCGCATCACGCCAGCGCGTGAACCAGGAATTGAAAGACCTGGAGCGCGATGGCGTGCTGCGGGTCGAGCCGACGCGCCTGGTGGTGCTGTCGCGCGACAAGTTGATGGCAGCTGCCGAACGTTGAATGGTGCGCAGGGTTCATCCCGGCCGCGCCGAGGATGACACCCATGGATCACAACACCGGAACGAAACCGGTGGCTGCCAGCCACCAGTTCGACATCAGCGCCCTCGAGGCCTATCTGCACGCGCACCTGCCGGGTTTCGCCGGCCCGCTGCATGTGGAGCAATTCAAAGGCGGGCAATCCAACCCGACCTACAAGCTCGTCACGCCGCAGCGCGCCTACGTGATGCGCAGCAAGCCCGGCCCGGCCGGGAAACTGCTGGCTGCCGCCCATGCGATTGACCGCGAATTTCGCGTGATGAAGGCGCTGCGCGACACGGCCGTGCCGGTCGCCCAGATGCACTTGCTGTGCGAAGACGAATCGGTGATCGGCCGGGCGTTTTACGTCATGGAATTTGTTGATGGACGCGTGCTGTGGGAGCAGTCGCTGCCGGGTCTGGCCAATGCCGAGCGCGGTGCCATCTACGCTGAAATGAACCGCGTGCTCGCCGCATTGCATTCGGTGGATGTGGCGGCTGTGGGCCTGGCCGACTACGGAAAGCCGGGCAACTATTTCGAACGGCAGATCGGCCGCTGGAGCAAGCAGTATCTGGCCTCGGTGACCGGGCCGAACCCGGCCATGGACCAGCTGCTGGCCTGGTTGCCTGCACACATTCCGAACAGCGCGCGTGACGAATCCGAAGTCTCGATCGTGCATGGCGACTATCGCCTCGACAACCTGATCTTCCACCCCACCGAGCCGCGCGTTGTTGCGGTGCTCGACTGGGAGTTGTCGACCATCGGGCATCCGCTGGCTGACTTCAGCTACCACTGTATGTCTTGGCACATCCCGCCCGGCACCTTCCGCGGCATTGCCGGCCTGGACCATGCAGCGATGGGTATTCCGTCCGAGCGCGAGTATGTGCAGTTGTACTGCGAGCGTACCGGCCGGGCTGACCCCGACGCCCTGATGGCGGACTGGAACTTCTACCTCGCCTACAACCTGTTCCGCATTGCCGCCATCGTGCAAGGCATTGCCAAGCGGGTGGAAGACGGCACCGCGTCCAGCGCGCAGGCCAAAGCCACGGGCGCTGCCGCGCCGCAGCTCGCGGCCCTGGCCTGGTCGTTCGCCCAACGGGCCTGAGCACACCCAGAGCGCCCACTTTCAAGGCGCCCTTCCCCACGAATCGGCTTCAACAGCCAGCGCTTCGCAAGCACACAACCCCAAGGAGACAGCATGGACTTCGGCTACTCACCCCGGACGCAGGAACTGCAGGCGGCCGTCACGGCCTTCATGAACGAGCATGTCTACCCGAACGAGGGGCGCTACTGGCAGGAACTGGAGGCCAATACCCAGGCCGGCAAGCGCTGGACGCCGCTGGCGGTGATCGAGGAACTCAAGCCCAAGGCCCGCGCCGCCGGCCTGTGGAACCTCTTTCTGCCCGATAGCGAACTGGGAGCGGGCCTGACGAACCAGGAATACGCACCGCTCGCCGAAATCATGGGCCGCGTGCCATGGGCCAGCGAGGTCTTCAATTGCTCGGCCCCCGACACCGGCAACATGGAAGTGCTGGTGCGCTACGGCAAGCCCGAGCACAAGGAGCGCTGGCTCAAGCCGCTGCTGGCCGGAGAGATCCGCTCGGCCTTCGCGATGACCGAACCCGCTGTCGCATCGGCCGACGCGACCAACATAGAGGCCCGCATCGAGCGTGACGGCGATGACTACGTCATCAACGGCCGCAAGTGGTGGACCAGCGGCGCCGGCGACCCGCGCTGCAAGGTGCTGATCTTCATGGGCAAGACCGACCCGGAAGCGCCGCGCCATTCGCAGCAAAGCATGGTGCTGGTGCCGATGGATGCGCCGGGCGTGACTGTGCTGCGCCCGCTCACCGTGATGGGTTACGACGATGCGCCGCACGGCCACATGGAAGTCGATTTCAAGAACGTGCGTGTGCCGGCGAGCAACATCCTGCTGGGCGAAGGCCGTGGTTTCGAGATCGCCCAAGGCCGCCTTGGCCCGGGCCGCATTCACCATTGCATGCGCTTGATCGGCCTGGCTGAGCGGGCCCTGGAATTGATGTGCAAGCGCGCCACCCAGCGCGTGGCCTTCGGCCGTCCGATAGCGCAGCAAGGCGTGACCCGCGAGCGCATTGCCGAAGCACGCTGCCGCATCGACATGGCACGACTGCTCACCTTGAAGGCAGCCTGGATGATGGACGTGGCCGGCAACAAGACCGCCAAGGCCGAGATCGCCATGATCAAGGTGGTGGCGCCGCAGATGGCCTGCCAGGTGATCGACTGGGCGATGCAGGTGCACGGCGGTGCCGGCATGAGCCAGGACTTCCCGCTGGCCTACTACTACACGCTGGCGCGCACCCTGCGTTTCGCGGACGGCCCGGACGAAGTGCACCGCGACGCCATCGCGAAGCTGGAGATCGGCAAGCACACGCCGGTGGCGTGATGCCTGCGGCGGGGGCGCTCAGGCGTCGCCCGCCGCCTCGCCAAATCGTCTGGCCTCACGCAGGGCCAGATCGAACAGCACCACCGCCTGCTCCATCGTGGGCAGATGCGGCACGGGCATGGCCACCCGCAGGATCAGCTCGCTACGCCGCGCAATCATCGCCATCGGCGTGATCGGCTGAGTGGAAAGCTCACTCGTTGCGTCCGGGCTGAGGGGCGCCACCGGCGTCGGATCACCCTGCAGGCTGGCGGCAAACACCAGGAAGGCCTCGCCCAACGGGCCACCTATCCAGGCCGTCATCCAGGGCGCCACATTGCCCACGACGGCAAAACGACCTCGCAAGCTGCCCAGGGCACCGCCCAGCAGCCGGGGTGACATCGCCAGCCAGCGCATCTCTTCGGGAGTTTCTTCATCCAGCCGCGTTTGCACGTTGTCGGTGTATTGGCTGTAGATCTCTCGCTCCAGCGCGTCCAGCAAGGGCTTCGGCATCACCAGTGCGTGGGTCTGCGGATCGATGCCCGTGTCGCCGCGCAGCCTCAGTTCATGGCTGCCGATGTAGCGGCGGGCAGACGGTCCCCATTCAATGCGCCATCCCGGCGCACCGTCCGGTGTCTCGATGATGAAGCCGTCATGCTTCGCACTGCGCTTGAACACCCAGCCACGGCCTTCCGCCCACGCGCGCAGGCGGTCCTCGCCGACCACCGAAGGCCGGCCGAACACCCATTCGCGCAGAGACTTGAGCATGTTTGTCCGAGAGGTGGGCCACGGCGCGTGCAGACGACACCGTGCCCGCGATTGAAACCACGAGGCCTCGATGATGCGCGCAGACGCGGCTGGCCGATCAACGGCAAAACACGGTGATTGCACCCTTGGCGATGCAATCAGCACCAAGTTCGCTCGGGCGGGCAGCACCGCACAGGCGCACAGCCTCTAGAATCCGCCCTTCACTGCCCATAGCTCAACTGGATAGAGCAGCTGCCTTCTAAGCAGCAGGTCGGGGGTTCGAGTCCCTCTGGGCAGGCCAGTGGCTGGTACGGTGTGCAAGGTCTGCTGCGCTGAGCCAGCGACACTCCTGCAACGTCCTGCAAAGCAGGCGCACCAATGAAAAAGCCGATGGTCCTTGAAGGATTCATCGGCTTTCTTTTGAGCCTCGGTACTTTGGTGCGAACTGTTTAGGTTCTTTACCAGAGCACAAGGCTGCTGAATTGAATGGTCGGGGCGGTGGGATTCGAACTCACGACCCTCTGCTCCCAAAGCAGATGCGCTACCAGGCTGCGCTACGCCCCGAACAAGCTAGTACTATAACCTGAAAATCAGGTTTTGGCGAGAGTAATCACAATTCCATCTTCATCGGCCACCAACCAGTCGCCCGGGCGCACCCAAGTTCCGTCCAATTGGATGGCCACATCGCGCTGACCTTGGTCTTTGCGGTCGGTCGGCATGGGCGTCAATGCCATGGCTTTGAGCCCCAAATCGCAGGCCTGCAACTCCAGCTTGTCGCGCACCGCACCATGCACCACGATGCCGGCCCAGCCGTTGCGCGCAGCCGCTGCCGCCAGCAAACCGCCCACCAAGGAGCGGCGCAGGTTGCCGCCGCCGTCCACCACCAGCACACGGCCGAGGCCCGGCTCGTTCACGGCTTCCTTCACCCGCGAGTTGTCTTCCAGGCAGCGCACGGTGCTCACCAGGCCGTGGAAGCGGCTGCGGCCGCCGTAGTCGGTGTACACCGGCGGCAGCACGCGGAACGCGCCGCTGTCATCGCTCTTGTATTGATCGCACAGGTCGCAGGTGGAGGTGAAAGTGGCGTCGTTGCTCATGGCGCGCGGGGTGTCTTGAAAGTTGTTGCGGGCAGCGACCATGCGTGGTCACGCTGCGACGAGCTGGCGTCGGGCCACGCCCGCCCCAACGAACGATGCCGACACCACGCCGGCGACCAGGGCCAGCGCGGCGCCATGAAACACCATCGAAGGATGCTGGTGGTCCAACAGGGCGCCAAAGATCGGGGCGGCCACGGCGAAGCCGATGTCCAGGCCTGAATATACGGTGCCATAAACGCGGCCCGTGGCGTTGGGCGGAGCCGCACGCTTGATCAACATGTCGCGCGATGGGCCGGCCAGGCCCGTGCCAAAGCCTGCCAAGGCCGCCACCACCATCGATGCTTCACCCGACAGCCAGCCCGTTCCTGCCAGCGCCAGGGCCGCGGCAGAACCCAGCAGGCACCGTGCAATGAGCTTTTCCAGGCGCTCGGTCTTGCCGACCAGAAAGCCGCCCACCACCATGCCCACGGCGCCGCACAGCATGAACCCCGTCACCAGCAGCGCGGTGCTGGTCAGCGGCATGCCGTAGAGCGCCAGCAATGCGGGGCTGGCAAAACTCTGGACGGCGCTCAATGCGCAGGTCGTCCAGAAGAAGAACGAGAAGCACAGCCACACGGCGGGCAGCTTGAGGTAGCCGAAGGTGGATGCTTCAGAGCGCGCCGCCGTCGCGTTTGTGGCCTTTGCGACAGGTGCGGCCACGCGGTCATTCAGCGCGTCACGCTGCCACCACAAGATGCACAGCACGATCAGCGCCCAGCCACCTGCGGCCAGCGCCGCGATGCGCCAGGAGCCGGTTGCTGCCGTCAAGCCGCCTAGGAACACCGGTGCCGCTGCCCAGCCCAGATTGCCGCTGATGCCGTGCACTGAAAACGCATGCCCCAGGCGGGCCGGCGAGACCCGCTTGTTCAGGATCGTGAAGTCGGCCGGGTGAAACGGCGCATTGCCCAGGCCTGCCAAAGCTGCGGCCAGCGCCAGGCCGTGCCAGCTCTGCGCGACTGACGCGGCCAGGGCGCCCGCCGCAAAACACGTCATCGCCATGAACAGCACCGGCCGGGCGCCGATGCGATCAACCACGAAGCCCGACACCGCCTGCCCCGAGCCCGAGATCACGAAAAACATCGTGACCAGCAAACCCAGTTCGGCATAGCTCAAGCCGAAGTCCCGAATGAACAAGGGGAACAGCGGCGGCAGCAGCAAATGGAAGAAGTGCGAGCTGCCGTGCGCCAGGCCCACCAGGCCGATGGTGCGGGCGTCGCTATGAAGTGGCTGTGCGGAATCAGACATGGGTGCGGCAACGAAAACGATCAACCGATGGTAACGGCGGGCCCAGTGCCCTGCCCCGCCATACGGCCTGCAATTGCGCCAAGCTGCTGTGCATGGGCGCCTCGGCTAACATTCGTCACCCATGACCGATCAGACCTTCGAATACACCCGCCAGGACGCGTCCGGCGCCAGTTGCACCGCCCACGCCTGGGCCAAGGTGCCCGCTCCACTCACGTCCGACCAGCGCCAGGCCCTGAAAGCCCGCGCCGCCGCGCTGCTGAAGGAGCGCAACGCCGTGCTGGTGGCCCACTACTACGTGGACGGCGACCTGCAGGACCTGGCCCTTGAAACCGGCGGCATCGTCGCCGACTCCCTGGAAATGGCCCGCTTCGGCCGCGACCATGCCAGCCAGACCCTGGTGGTGGCCGGTGTGCGCTTCATGGGTGAATCGGCCAAGATCCTGTCGCCCGGCAAGACCGTGCTGATGCCCGATCTGGACGCCACCTGCTCGCTCGACCTGGGCTGCCCGCCTGACGATTTCGCCGCATTCTGCGACGCCCACCCCGACCGCCAGGTGGTGGTGTACGCCAACACCAGCGCCGCCGTGAAGGCCCGCGCCGACTGGATGGTGACCAGCTCCTGCGCCCTGGCCATCGTGCGGCATCTGAAGGACCAGGGCCAGAAGATCATCTGGGCCCCTGACCGCCACCTCGGCCGCTACATCCAGCAGGAAACCGGCGCCGACATGCTGCTGTGGAACGGCGCCTGCATCGTGCACGACGAGTTCAAGGGCACCGAGCTGGAGCTGTTGAAGGAAGAGCACCCACACGCGATGGTGCTGGTGCACCCGGAATCGCCCGAGGCCGTGGTGAAGCTGGCCGACGTGGTGGGCTCGACCTCGCAGATGCTCAATGCGGTGGTCAACGGCACGGCCACTGAATACATCGTGGCGACCGACAACCTGATCATGCACCGCATGCGTCAGCTCGCGCCCGGCAAGACCTTGATCGAAGCGCCCACCGCCGGCAACGCCGCCAGCTGCAAGAGCTGCGCGCACTGCCCGTGGATGGCGATGAATGCGCTGCAAGGCGTGATCGACTGCCTGGAGAGCGGCAGCGGCGAAATCCATGTCGAGCCCGACCTGGGCCTGGAAGCCAAGCGCTGCATCGACCGCATGCTCGATTTTGTCGCCGCCAACCCGTCCGCCCTGGCACCCAAGGTGCAAGGCCTGGTGCGTGGCATCGGCGCCGCCTGAGACACCCATGTACAGCCACAACGAAACCCTGGAAGAAGCCCGCGCCCGCAATGTGCGCGAGGCATTGTTTGAAGACATTGGCGTGAACGACTGGACCGGCCTGCTGGTGCCGGCCGGCCGGCGCGTGGATGCGCGCGTGACTGTGCGCGAAGACGCCGTGCTGTGTGGTCGCGACTGGTTTGATGCCTGCGTGCTGGCACTTGATAGCCAGGCCCGCATCACCTGGCACTACGCCGAGGGTGCGCGCATGACGGCCGGTACCCCGGTGTGCGAGCTGCATGCCGATGCCCGCGCGCTGCTGTCTGCCGAGCGCCCGGCGCTGAACTTCCTGCAGTTGCTGTCGGCCACCGCCACGCTGACCCGCCGGCATGCCGACGCGATCGAAGGCGCCTCGCCCAACCCGCGCGGCTGCGTGGTGCTCGACACCCGCAAGACGCTGCCAGGCCTGCGTCAGGCCCAGAAGTACGCAGTGCGCGTGGGCGGCGGTGCCAACCAGCGCATGGCACTGTGGCACGGCATCCTGATCAAGGAGAACCACATCGCTGCGGCAGGTGGCATCGGGCCGGTGCTGCAGGCCGCTGCCGCGCTGCAGGCCGGGGTCGACATCCAGATCGAGGTGGAGAGCCTGGCACAGCTGACCGAGGCCCTGTCGCATGGCGCCACCAGCGTGCTGCTCGACAACTTCAGCACCGACCTGATGCGCGAAGCCGTGGCCCTGACCGCCGGCCGCGCGCTGCTGGAAGCCTCGGGCGGCGTGACGCTGGAAGGGCTGCGCGAAATTGCCGCCACCGGCGTTGACCGCATCTCGGTGGGCAAGCTCACCAAGGACGTCACCGCCACCGATTATTCGATGCGCGTGCTGGGCACGCTGGCGGGTTGATCACCTCGGCTGCCGGCCTGCACGCGCCAGGCCGGCGCTGACGACAAGGCCCGCTTCGGCGGGCTTTTTCACGGATGGACCCCACGCAGCCACGGCAGACTGGTGCCATGGACATCGCCTCTATCCACAACTGGTACGAAAAAGCCGTGTTTGCCGAAGTGCAGGCACAGGCCCAGCACTTCCCTCACCTGCTGGACAACGACGACACACTGGCGGACATCGCCTGCGTCGCGTTGAACCGGCTGCCGCCGCGCTACATCCGCCACGATGTGGATCTGGCGTTTTTCCAGACCGAACACGAGCGGACCGAGTCAGAGCGCTCGGTGATCGAGGCGGTGGAATTCGCCATGGGCTTCGTGCAGGCGCGCAACGCCATGCGCGCGCGCCGCTGAGCGGCCGCAGCCGCCCACCCTCAATCGTGGCTGCGTGCCTTGCGCGTCAGCACGGTCGGGAAACTCACCGGCAGGGTGTACGGGAAGTCGCGGCTGAAATGCAGGCCGCGGCTCTCGTGCCGCATCAGTGCTGATCGCACGATCAGCTCGGCACACACCACCAGATTGCGCAACTCCAGCAGGTCACGGGTGACCTTGAAGTTGGCGTAGTAGTCCTCGATCTCTTCCTTGAGCAGTTTGATGCGGTGACGCGCGCGCTCGAGGCGCCGGGTCGTGCGGACGATGCCCACGTAATTCCACATCAGCAGACGCAGCTCGTCCCAGTTGTGGGCGATGACCACCTGCTCATCCGCGTTCTCGACCAGGCTCTCGTCCCAATCCGGCAACTTGCGGCGCGTCGCGGCTTCGGTCTGCAGGATGGCGTCGGCGCAGGTGCGGCCGATGACCACGCATTCGAGCAGCGAGTTGCTGGCCAGGCGGTTGGCGCCATGCAGACCGGTGTAGGTGGCTTCGCCCACGGCAAACAGGCCGGGCAAGTCGCTGCGGCCAGACAGGTCGGTGACCACGCCGCCACAGGTGTAATGGGCCGCCGGCACCACCGGGATCATCGACTTGGCAATGTCGATGCCGAGTGACAGGCAGCGCGCATGGATGGTCGGGAAGTGCTCGCGCAGGAACTCGTCGCCGAGGTGCGTGGCGTCGAGCCACACATGGTCGACGCCGTGCTTCTTCATCTCGAAGTCGATCGCCCGAGCGACGATGTCGCGCGGGGCCAGCTCACCGCGCTCATCGTGGTCAGCCATGAATCGGGTGCCGTCCGGCAAGCGCAAAACGGCGCCTTCGCCGCGCAGCGCTTCGGTGATGAGGAAGGTGCGCTCCTGCGGGTGGTACAGGCAGGTCGGGTGGAACTGGATGAACTCCATGTTGCTCACCCGGCAGCCGGCGCGCCAGGCCATGGCAATGCCGTCGCCCGTGGCGGTTTCGGGGTTGCTGGTGTAGCGGTACACCTTGCCCACGCCACCGGTGGCCAGCACCACGGCACGGGCCGGCAGTGTTTCCACCTTCTGCGCGTCGATGTCGAGCGCGTACAAGCCGTGGCAGCTGGTGTGTGCAGCCGGACGCTTCAGGTGGCGGTCGGTGATGACGTCCAGCGCCATCCAGCGTTCACGCAGCGTGACCAGCGGATGCGCGCGGGCCTGGCCCAGCAGCGAGTCGTGGATGGCCTTGCCGGTGGCATCGGCAGCATGCGCGATGCGGCGCACGGCGTGACCGCCTTCGCGCGTCAGGTGCAGGCCGAGCGGGCCGTCGGGGTCAGGTGAAAACGGTACGCCCTGGGCCATCAGCCATTCGATGGCCTGCGCACTGTTGCCGGCGATGAAGCGCGCGGTCTGTTCATCGACCAGGCCAGCGCCTGCGTCTTGGGTGTCGCGCACATGCGAATCCACGCTGTCGTCCGAGCCCAGCACACCCACGATGCCGCCCTGGGCCCACGCGGTGGCGCCCTCGCCCAGGCTGCGTTTGGCCAGCACGGTGACGGGTTGGCCCTTGGAGGCCAGGTGCAGGGCGACGGTCAAACCCGCCAAGCCTGCGCCAACGATCACGACCGGCAGGTTGTCGGCGGCACTCTCTTGCCCTTGATGCATGGGGTCCTTCGCGCCAGCGCGCGCTGTCATGAAACTGCCGCGATTGTAGGTGGGCGCCCTGCACCCCCTGGCAGCGTGGTCAAGGGGCTTGCAGTCGTCCGAACTCGCTCACCAGACTGACGCCCACCATCTGTGATTTCAAGCCGCCGCGCACGGTGCGCAGCTGGCCGGCGTCCAGCTGCCACGACCAGCCGGGCGCAAATTCACGACGCAGTTGCAGCTGCGCCTGCGCGAACAGGCCGCCGTTGACATCCACGTTGCCGCCGCCAGCGGCGCCCAGTGAGGCCTCTGCGCCCCAGCGCCATGCGCCGGGCTGGCGCGCCTGCATCCAGCCTGCCCCGAGCTGGCCCGTGGCGTAGCCGCCGGCCATGCCCCCCACCGCCGTGCCGGCCTCAGCCAGCACGCGCCAGTTGGGCGTCAGCGCGCGCTCCAGCTTCAGCCCCAGCACCGGCACGTGTTGGGGCGGCCCCACTTCGCGCACGGTGCCGCTGTAATGCTTCCAGCTGGTGGACACGCCCCAGGGCGACCAGGCGCCAGCCGCGGCCGCTTGTGGCGCGTGTGACGGACTGAACGTATCAGTCATCGCCAAACGGTCGCCAGGCACTGGTTGCCAGTCGATGCCCTGCCAGCCCAACTCCAGCCGCAACTCGCGGGCGCTGAACAGGCCACGGGTCTTCAGCAGGCCGGCATAGGCGCCCATCGACCAGCCCGGGCTCGGTGTCCAGACAGCGGCGGCGCCGGTCTTGGCCAGCAGCCCGCCGCCCGTGTCGACCGTGGCACCGGCGCCGGCTGAGCCGATCAGGCCTTCTGCGCGAAGTTGCCACTGCGGGCCCATCTGCCAGCGCAGGCCCAGGCCGCCTGACAACTCGGCGTAGCCGTCATATCCGCCGCCCATCGCGCCCAGGGTCATCAAGCTGGCGTAGGGCTGCGCGCCGAGCCAGGGTGATGTGGCCAGGCCCTGGCGCCAGGCCAGCCCGCCGAACTGCAAGGCCGGGGTGCCGCCGGTGCCGTCGCGGCGTGGTGACTTGCGCGGCTGGTAAACACCACCGATGGCCGCCAGCTCTTGCGGCAAGGCGCGCATGCCAGCAACGGCAGGCACCACGGTGTCGGAAAACGCCGGGCCGATGAAGCTGGCGGTGTCCCATTGCACGCTGAGATAGGGGTGGGTGCTGCGCGCGCGGCCGTCCTTGAACACGATCCGGCTGACCCCCAGCCCGAGGCGGAAGGGTTTTGCATCACGGCTGATTTCCGCGTGGCTGCGCAGCATCAGCCCGCCCGCCACCCAGCCCGGGCTGCCGCCACCGCCGCCGGCGAAAGCGCCAGCTTCACCGTGCCACTCCGGCCCCAACCAGCGCTCGAGAGGCGCATGCCAGGCGCCCTGCAAGCCGAAGCCGAAGAAGCCGCCATGGGTGCCGGTGGTGGCGCTGTAAACCGCCACGCCGCCTGACCATTCCGGCGTGAATCGTCGGCGGTACGACAGGCCAAGCAAGCCCATGTGCGCCCCGTCCTCCACGAGCGCGTTCTCAATGGTGAGATTCAACACCACGGGGGTGGGCGTGGGGGCCTCCGAGGGCGGCAGGTCAGGCAGGAGCATGGAGCGAGCGGCGTGTTTGGGCGGGGGTGTGGGCGAAAGGTTGCGCGGCGCCTGCGCAGATGTGGCCTGCGTGTCGTTCGCGGGGCGTGCTGCGGGAAGCCGGTTGCGGAATTGAAAACGGCCGAGCATGGGCCCGGCCGTTTCGTTCAGACATACAAGCTTACCCCGGTGCCACGCCGGCCCTCAAGCCGGGCACGGGTGCCAGTCGTCAGTGCACCACACGCTCGAAGCTGAAGGCGCCGTCGACCACATTGACCGGGATGACATCCTTCGGCCCGAAACGCCCTTCCAGGATGAGCCGCGACACCGGGTTCTCGATGCGCTGCTGGATGGCGCGCTTGAGCGGACGGGCACCAAACATCGGATCGAACCCGACCTTGGCGATTTCCGCCAGAGCCTCGGCCGACACATCCAGCCCCATGTCCATCTTGCTCAGGCGCGACTCCAGGATCTTCAGCTGAATCTTCGCGATGGCCTGGATGTTGGCTTCGTCGAGCGCATGGAAGACCACGGTCTCGTCAATGCGGTTCAGGAACTCGGGGCGGAAATGCTGCTTCACCTCGCCCCACACCGCGTCGCGGATCAGCTCGCTGTCCTGGCCGGCCATCGACATGATGAGGTGCGAGCCCAGGTTGCTGGTCATCACGATCACCGTGTTCTTGAAGTCCACCGTGCGGCCCTGGCCGTCGGTCAGGCGGCCGTCGTCCAGCACCTGCAGCAGCACATTGAACACATCCGGGTGGGCCTTCTCGACCTCGTCGAGCAGCAGCACGCTGTACGGCTTGCGGCGCACGGCTTCGGTCAGCGTGCCCCCTTCGTCGTAGCCAACGTACCCCGGAGGCGCGCCAATCAGGCGGCTCACCGAGTGCTTCTCCATGAACTCGCTCATGTCGACGCGGATCATGTGCTCTTCGCTGTCGAACAGGAAACCCGCCAAGGCCTTGCAGAGCTCGGTCTTGCCCACGCCGGTCGGGCCGAGGAAGAGGAAGCTGCCCAGCGGGCGGTTGGGGTCAGACAAGCCCGCCCGGCTGCGGCGAATCGCATCGGCCACCGCGTTGATGGCCTCGTCCTGGCCCACCACGCGCTCGTGCAGCCGCGCTTCCATCTGCAGCAGCTTGTCGCGCTCGCCCTGCATCAGCTTCGACACCGGAATGCCGGTGGCGCGAGACACCACCTCAGCAATTTCTTCCGCGCCCACCATCGTGCGCAGCAACTGCGGCCCGCCGGTACCGCTCTTGGCGCCCGCAGCCTTGGCAGATTCCTTGGCCTGGGCGTCCTTCAGCTTCTTGTCCAGCTCAGGCAACTTGCCGTATTGCAACTCGGCCACGCGGTTGAAATCACCCTTGCGCTTCCAGTCCTCGATCTGAGACTTGATCCGGTCGATCTCTTCCTTCACCTGGGCCGAGCCCTGGGCCGACGCCTTTTCAGCACGCCAGATGTCGTCCAGATCAGCGTATTCGCGCTGCAGCTTGACGATCTCTTCCTCGATCAGCCCCATGCGCTTCTGCGAGGCCTCATCGGTCTCCTTGCGCACGGCTTCACGCTCGATCTTCAGCTGGATCAGCCGGCGGTCGAGCTTGTCCATCACCTCGGGCTTGGAGTCGATCTCGATCTTGATCTTGGCCGCCGCCTCGTCGATCAGGTCGATCGCCTTGTCGGGCAGGAAGCGGTCGGTGATGTAGCGGTGGCTCAGCTCGGCCGCAGCCACGATGGCCGGGTCGGTGATCTCCACGCCGTGGTGGATCTCGTACTTCTCCTGCAAGCCGCGCAGGATGGCGATGGTGGCCTCGACGCTCGGCTCGTCCACCAGCACCTTCTGGAAGCGACGCTCAAGGGCGGCGTCCTTCTCCACGTACTTGCGGTACTCGTTCAGCGTGGTGGCGCCGATGCAATGCAGCTCGCCACGCGCCAGCGCGGGCTTGAGCATGTTGCCGGCGTCCATCGCGCCCTCGGCCTTGCCGGCGCCGACCATGGTGTGCAGCTCGTCGATGAACAGGATGATGCGGCCTTCGTCCAGCGCCACTTCCTTCAGCACGGCCTTGAGGCGCTCTTCGAACTCACCGCGGTACTTGGCACCGGCCAACAAGCCGGCCATGTCCAGCACCAGCACTTTCTTGTCTTTCAGGGTGTCAGGCACTTCCCCGTTGACGATGCGCTGGGCCAGGCCTTCGACGATGGCGGTCTTGCCCACACCGGGCTCACCGATCAGCACCGGGTTGTTCTTGGTGCGGCGCTGCAGCACCTGGATGGCGCGCCGGATTTCGTCGTCTCGGCCGATGACGGGGTCGAGCTTGCCCTGGCGGGCGCGCTCTGTCAGATCCAGCGTGTACTTCTTGAGCGCTTCGCGCTGGCCTTCCGACTCGGCCGAATCCACGCTTTGCCCGCCACGAACGGCGGTGATCGCCGTCTCGAGCGACTTGCGCGTCAGGCCGTGGCCACGCACCACGCCGCCGATGTCGTTGCGCGCATCGGCCAGGGCCAGCAGGAACATCTCGCTGGCGATGAACTGGTCCCCGCGCTGGCCAGCCTCCTTGTCCGCCTGCTGCAGCAGTTGCACCAGATCACGGCCCGCCTGCGTCTGGCCACCGCCCTGCACGCTCGGCAGGCCAGCGTTGGCGGTCTCCATGGCGGTCTTCAGGGCCGCGGTGTCGGCGCCGGCACGCTCCAGCAAGGCCTTGGGGCCGTCGGGCTGGGCCAGCATCGCGGCCAGCACATGGCTGGGCTCGATGTAGGGGTTGTCGCGCGCAACGGCCAGGCTCTGGGCTTCGGACAGCGCGTGCTGAAAGGCAGTGGTGAGTTTGTCGAGACGCATGGATGAAACCTCCTGTTGCGTCTGACGTGAGGCGGCAGGCGCTGTTTTCAAGCCCCCATCTTCTGCCGCTCAACTCAGCATGGTGCCGGTTTGCGCTGGGTCAAACCGGCATCAGGCTTCACAGCGCCGCGCCGCGCTGGTGGTAGTTGCCGGCGTGGAACAGCAAGGGTGGCAGATCCGCCTGGTGCAGGGCCAGCACCCGGCCGATGAACAGCACATGGTCACCGGCGGCATGGTGGCGGTCACTGTGGCACTCGAACACGGCCGTGCAGTTGGCCAGCACAGGCACACCGCCCTGCCCGTCCGTCCAGGTGCCTTCGGCGAAGCGGTCAGGCACGGGGCTGGCAAAGCGGCGAGAGAGCCCGATCTGGTCCTCGGCCAGCACGTTCACGGCGAAGTGCGTGGCTTTCTGGAAGTCGATCAGGTGGCTGCTGGCATTGCGCAGGGCCCACATCACCAGCGGCGGGTCGAGCGACAGCGAATTGAACGAGTTGGCCGTCAGGCCCACCGGCTGGCCGGCAGCATCGCGGCAGGTAATGATGGTGACACCGGTGGCGAATCGCCCCAGCGCGGAGCGAAGGGCCTTGGGTTCAATGAGCATGAGGTGTCGGAATTCGAATGGAAGGCGCTGGCCGCACAAGGCCACCAGCGGTGAATGGATTCAGGCCAGCAGCCAGCGGCCCAGGCCCCAGCCCAGCGCAGCACAAACCAGGCCACCCGCAACGTGCGCAAGGGTGTGGCCTACGGCCAGCAGCCAGTCGCCGCGAATCAACAACTGCAGTGATTCAGCGGAGTATGCGGAAAAAGTGGTCAGCCCGCCCAGCAAACCGGTGACCAGTGCCAGACGCGCCAACTCATCAGGCCAGCGCTGGAACCAGACCAGCGAGAAGCCGATGAGCAAGCCGCCGACGCAGTTCACGGCCAGCGTGCCCGCGGCAAACGGCAAGGCCAGCGGGTTCAGCCACAGGCCGACGCGCCAGCGCAGCACCGACCCCGTGGCGCCGCCGAGAGCCACGGCGGCCGTCAACCAAGGGGTGCTGGCGGCAAAGCTCATGCCGACGCGGCGTTCGAGCCCTGGATGCCCCAGCGGGCCAGGGCAGCATCGTCACTGACGCGGGCATCAACCCAGCGTGCGCCATTGGGCGTGGTTTCCTTCTTCCAGAACGGTGCCTGGGTCTTCAGATAGTCCATCAGGAACTCGCAGGCCTGAAACGCCTGGCCGCGGTGGGCCGAGCTGACCACCACCAGCACGATCTGGTCACGCGGCAACAGCGGCCCCACGCGGTGGATGACGCGCGCGCCCCGCAAATCGAAGCGCCGGAAGGCTTCATCGATCATCTGCTCGATGGCCTTCTCGGTCATGCCCGGATAGTGCTCGAGCTCCATCGCGCTGACGCCAGCGCCGTCGTTGTTGTCACGCACGGTGCCGACAAAGCTGGCCACGGCACCCACGCCGGGGTCGGCGTTGCGCAGGGCCAGCACTTCGGCGCTGAGGTCGAAATCAGCGGTCTGGATGGCGACGCGAGGCGTGGTCATGGGTGTGTGCTCAGCCGCCAGTCACGGGCGGGAAAAAGGCCAGTTCATCGCCGTCACTCAGCACGGCGGGCTCATCGCACAGCGTCTGGTTCAGCGCAGCGCGCACGGCGCGGCCACGGGCCAGCACCTCGCTGTGCGGGGCACCGAGGGCGATCAAGGCATCACGCGCCTGACCCACCGTGCTGCCGGCCGGCAGCTCGATCTGGCCGGTGGGGCCGAGCGCTTCACGCAGCGAGGCAAAGAACTTCAGTCGGATGGTGGGCATGGGGCTCAGGCGCCTATCAGGGTGGCCAAGGGCAGGAAACGGACCGTGTCGCCCGGGCGAATGACGCAGCCCGCCGGGTTGTCGATCAGGCCATCGGCCCACACGGCAGAGGTGAGCACGCCGGAGCTCTGGTTGGGGAAAAGTTCAACCTGCCCTTCCGCGTTCAGGCGGGCCCGCATGAATTCACGGCGGATCTTGTCGGGCTTGGGCCAGTCGAACGCGGCGCGCAAGGGCAAGGCAACAGGCCACTGGCCCGAGCCACCTTGCAGGGCACGCAGCACCGGCGCCACGGCCAGCAGGAAGGTGATGAAGCTCGACACCGGGTTGCCCGGCAGGCCCATCAACAAGGCCTCGCCGGCCTTGTCATCGGTGTCGCGCCGCACACCGCCAAAGGCGAGTGGCTTGCCCGGTTTGGCGGCCATCTGCCACAGGGCAATGTGGCCCTCGGCCGCAGCAGCCGGGCGCAGGTGGTCTTCTTCCCCCACCGACACGCCGCCGGAGGTGAGGATCAAGTCATTGCCGATGGCCGCGGCGCGCAAGGCCTCGCGAGTGGCGTCCAGCCGGTCCGGCACGATGCCCAGGTCTTGAACCTCGCAGCCGGCCGCTTCCAGCAAACCGCGCAGCGTGAAGCGGTTGGAGTTGTAGATGGCGCCAGGCTTGAGCGGCTCGCCCGGCATCACCAGCTCGTCACCGGTGGAAAACAAGGCCACGCGCGGACGCCGAACCACGTTGACCTGCGCCGCACCCACCGCTGCGGCCAAGCCCAGCGCCTGCGGCGTCAGGCGGGTGCCGGCACGCAGCACGACGGCGCCGAAGCGCACGTCTTCGCCCTGCCGGCGCACCCATTGGCCTTGTGCGGGCACCGTGTTCACCACCACGCTACCCAGACCGCCATCGTTGGATGGCTGGGCGACGCACTGCTCCTGCATCACCACGCAGTCGGCCCCGGCGGGCACCTGCGCGCCGGTGAAGACGCGCGCGGCCGTGCCGGGCAGCAAGGGCTGGCCGACCACACCGGCAGGAATGCGCTGACTGACCGGCAGCACCACGCCGGGCTGGGGTACGTCAGCCGCACGCATGGCATAACCGTCCATCGACGTGTTGTCGGCGGGCGGCACGTCCAGCGCCGAGGTGATGTCGCTTGCCAGGGTGCGGCCCAGCGCACCGAAGGTGCTCAGGGCCTCCACATCGGTGATACGGGCCGCATGGGCGACCGCGACCACGCGGGCCAGCACTTCGTCCAGTGTCATCAACGGCGCGCGGGCGGTGTTGTCGGTGGTCTTGTCGGCGGCCATGTCAGCGGTCTTGTCAGCGTTCAGGGCCTGGCTCAGTCGCAGTGGCGCGCAACGAAGGCCTTCACCAGATCGGTGTCGGGCTGCATCACGGTGAAGCGCTTGGGCAGGCTTTCGATGTCGCCGAGGCCGGCCGGCCGTTCGGGCTCAACGCCCACCGCTTCGCGGATCGTTTCTGCGAACTTGGCCGGCAAGGCAGTTTCCAGCACGATCATCGGCACACCTGCTTCAACCCGCTCCAGCGCCACCTTCACACCGTCAGCCGTGTGGGTGTCCACCAGGCTGCCGAAGCGCTCATAGGTGCTGCGGATGGTGTTCAGCCGATCGACGTGCGTGCTGCGGCCGCTCTGGAAGCCGAAGCTGCCGATGCGGCCCGACTCCGCACCCGTCAGGGTGAAGGCGCCGGCACGGCTGATCTCGGTGTGGAAAAGGTGGCGGGTGCGTTCGCCGTCACGGCCCAGCAGGTCATAAACGAAGCGCTCGAAGTTCGAGGCCTTCGAGATGTCCATCGACGGGCTGGAGGTTTCGTGGGTTTCGGCGCCCTGGCGCACCCGGTACGAGCCGGTGCGGAAGAACTCGTCGAGCACGTCGTTTTCGTTCGTGGCCACCACCAGGTGCTTGACGGGCAAGCCCATCATGCGTGCCACATGGCCGGCGCACACGTTGCCGAAGTTGCCCGAGGGCACCGTGAAGCTCACCTGCTCGGTGTTCTTCGACGTGACCTGGAAGTAGCCGGCGAAGTAGTAAACCACCTGGGCCAGCAAGCGCGCCCAGTTGATGGAGTTGACCGTGCCGATCTTGTACTTGCGCTTGAACGCCAGGTCGTTCGAGACAGCCTTGACGATGTCCTGTGCGTCATCGAACACGCCTTCAACGGCGATGTTGTGGATGTTCGCGTCTTGCAGGCTGAACATCTGGGCCTGCTGGAACGGGCTCATGCGGCCGTTCGGGCTGAGCATGAACACACGCACGCCCTGCTTGCCGCGCATCGCGTATTCAGCGGCGCTGCCGGTGTCGCCCGAGGTGGCGCCCAGGATGTTCAGCTCTTCGCCGCGGCGGCCCAGTTCGTACTCGAACAGGTTGCCCAGCAACTGCATCGCCATGTCCTTGAAGGCCAGCGTCGGGCCGTTGGACAGGGCTTCGATCCACAGGCCGGATTCACCCAGCTTGCGCACCGGCACGATGGCTTCCGAGCCGAACACCTCGGCGGTGTAGGTCTTGCTGACCAGGCGGCGCAGGTCATCGGCCGGAATGTCGTCGATGTAGAGCGACAGCACTTCGAAGGCCAGCTCGGCGTAGCTCAGGCCGCGCCAGCGGGTCAGCGTGGCGTCGTCCACCTTCGGGTAGGCCACGGGCAGGTACAAGCCGCCGTCCGGCGCCAGACCTTCCAGCAGGATGTCGCAGAAGCCGCGTTCGGTGCGGTCGCCGCGGGTGCTGATGTACTTCATGCCAGCTCTTCCTTGCGCAGGCTGACGATCGGAGCCAGCACGGTGCGCAGGGCTTGCATCTTGGCCAGCGCGGCGCGCATGCGGCCTTCGATGGTGTCGTGCGTCAGGATGATCAGGTCGGTCTGCTTCTCGCCATCGGCGCTTTCGCGCTGCAGCACGGCATCGATGGAGATGTCGTTGTCGGCCAGGATGGTGGTGATGCTCGACAGCACGCCGGCCTCGTCCGCCACGCGCAGGCGCAGGTAGAACGCCGTCTGCACCTGGTCGATCGGCAGGATCGGGGTGTCCGCCAGCGCATCGGCGCGGAAGGCCAGATGCGGCACGCGGTGCTCGGGGTCGGCCGTGTGCAGACGGGTGATGTCAACCAGGTCGGCCACCACGGCAGACGCGGTCGGCTCGGAGCCTGCGCCCTTGCCGTAATACAGCGTGGTGCCCACGGCATCGCCCTGCACCACCACGGCGTTCATCGCACCTTCCACATTGGCGATCAGGCGCTTGGACGGGATCAGCGTCGGGTGCACGCGCAGCTCGATGCCGGCGTCGCGCTTCTTCGTGATGCCCAGCAGCTTGATGCGGTAGCCCAGTTGTTCGGCGTAGCGGATGTCGATGGCCGACAGCTGGGTGATGCCCTCCACATGGGCCTTGTCGAACTGCACCGGCACACCAAACGCGATGGCGCTCATGATGGTGGCCTTGTGCGCCGCGTCCACGCCTTCGATGTCGAAGGTCGGGTCGGCTTCGGCGTAGCCCAGGCGCTGGGCTTCCTTCAACACCACGTCGAAGTCCAGGCCCTTGTCGCGCATCTCGGACAGGATGAAGTTCGTCGTGCCGTTGATGATGCCGGCGATCCACTCAATGCGGTTGGCGGTCAGGCCTTCACGCAGGGCCTTGATGATGGGAATGCCACCGGCCACGGCCGCTTCAAACGCCACCACCACGCCCTTGGCGCTGGCCGCAGCAAAGATTTCCGTGCCGTGAACGGCCAGCAAGGCCTTGTTCGCGGTGACCACATGCTTGCCGGCGGCAATGGCCTCGAGCACCAGCTCGCGGGCAATGCCGGTGCCACCGATCAGCTCGACGACGATGTCGATGTCGGGGTTGGCGACGATCTCGCGGGCATCGGCCACGATCTGCACGGCGTCACCGACGATCTCGCGGGCGGCCGCCAGGTTGCGGCGGGACACCTGAGCCAGCTCGATGCCACGACCGGCGCGGCGCTGGATTTCGGTTTGGTTGCGGGTCAGCACATGAAACACGCCGCTGCCGACGGTGCCCAGGCCCATGAGGCCGACTTGGATGGGTTTGATGGCGTTGTTCACGAGAGGATTCAATTCAAAAAGTTCAGGCCGCGTGACGTTTGCGGTAGTTCTCGAGGAAGCGGGCAATGCGCCCGATCGCCTCGGCCAGGTCGTCGGTGTTCGGCAGGAAAACGATGCGGAAATGGTCAGGGGTCGGCCAGTTGAAGCCTGTGCCCTGCACGATCAGCACCTTTTCTTCCGCCAACAACTCGTAGGCGAACTGCTGGTCATCGGCGATCGGATAGAGCGCCGGATCCAGTCGAGGGAACATGTACAGCGCCGCCTTGGGTTTGACGACACTCACGCCCGGGATCTTGGTCAACAGGTCGTAGGCCAGATCCCTTTGCCGGGCCAGGCGGCCGCCAGGGGCCACCAGGTCCTTGATGCTTTGATACCCGCCCAGCGCAGTCTGGATGGCCAGCTGGCCGGGCGTGTTGGCGCACAGGCGCATCGAGGCCAGCATGTTCAGCCCCTCGATGTAATCCTTCGCGCGCTTCTTGTTGCCGGAGACCACCATCCAGCCGGCGCGGTAGCCACAGCTGCGGTAGTTCTTCGACAGACCGTTGAAGGTCAGGAACAGGACGTCGTCCGCCAGTGAGGCAATGCTCGTGTGGGTCTCGCCGTCAAACAGGGTCTTGTCGTAGATCTCGTCGGCAAAGACCACCAGATGGTGCTGCCGCGCGATCTCGACCATGCCTTCCAGCACCTCGCGCGGGTAGAGCGCGCCGGTCGGGTTGTTCGGGTTGATCAGGACCATCGCCTTGGTGCGCGGCGTGATCTTCGCGCGCATGTCATCAAGGTCGGGCATCCAGCCACTGGCTTCGTCACAGCGGTAGTGCACCGGCGTGCCACCCGACAGCGACACCACGGCGGTGTACAGCGGGTAATCCGGTGACGGAATCAGCACTTCGTCGCCGCCGTCCAGCAGCGCGTTCATGCTCATCGCGATCAGCTCGGAGGCGCCATTGCCCAGGTAAACATCGTCAACGGTGACGCCGGCGATCTTCTTTTCCTGGCAGTAATGCACCACCGCCTTGCGGGGGGCAAACAGGCCCTTGGAGTCGGTGTAGCCGGCAGCGTCAGGCAGATTGCGGATCATGTCCTGGACGATTTCGTCCGGCGGCATCAAACCGAACGCGGCCACATTGCCGATGTTCAGCTTGATGATCTTGTGGCCCTCTTCCTCCATCTGACGTGCCTTGTCCAGCACCGGTCCACGGATGTCATAGCCGACGTTGGCGAGCTTGCTGGACTTGGCGATCGGTTTCAACCGGTGTCTCCTAAAGGAATGTTGCGCCGCAAAAACCTATAATTTAACCATAGGCCACCTGTCATCGAGGCAGGTGCGGCGGTCCGGTCGGGCCGCTGAATGTCGTCGGTGCCCAATGATCTGGCCGGATCGGGCGTACAAGGAGACCGATTGAAGTTCCAACCAGACACCCTGGACGGCGTGAATGCCATCTCGCGGCTTGAGGCCAGCCGCATCTGGGTTCATCAGACACCGTTCGAATCGAGCTTGCTCGTGCCCTGGGTGGGCACGGTTGCGCCCTGGGCGGCTTGGCAGACGAGTGATTTGCGGCCCGAGCATTTCGAGCAGATGCTGGCTTTCAAGCCGGAGCTCGTGATTCTCGGCTCAGGGGCCAAGCTGTCGTTTGTGTCACCGGCTCAATACCGGGTGCTGATCGAGCACCGCATCGGGATTGAAACCATGGACACCGCAGCGGCCTGCCGCACGTACAACGTGCTGGTCAATGAAGGCCGCAAGGTGCTGGGTGCGTTCATGGTCGGCCAAGCGCCGGCAGAACAAGACAACCCGGCATCGTAAACGTCACTCCCGCCTTCGGGGCGAGGACAACCTCACACAACAATCTATAATCGCTGGCTATGCCTTTCCAAGGCGCCAGCAGAAGTCAAGATCCTCATGACGCCAGCACTCAACAAATCCCTCCCGGACATCGAAGCTCAAGCCACCGGCGGTGTGAAG
Source organism: Ideonella margarita (assembly GCF_038066635.1). Taxonomy (NCBI): domain Bacteria; kingdom Pseudomonadati; phylum Pseudomonadota; class Betaproteobacteria; order Burkholderiales; family Sphaerotilaceae; genus Ideonella; species Ideonella margarita. Next base: position 33,614 of record NZ_JBBUTI010000018.1, read on the forward strand.
TTCACGCCCCAGGCTTTTCACGGCAAGGCAGTGGTGCTGTACTTCTACCCCAAGGACAACACGCCTGGCTGCACCACCGAAGCCATGCAGTTCCGCGACCAGCACGCCGAGTTCGTGGCGGCTGGCGCCGTGGTGTTCGGCGTGTCGCGCGACAACATGGCGTCGCATGACAAGTTCAAGCAGAACCTGGAGCTGCCCTTCCAGCTGATCGCTGATACCGAAGAAAAGCTCTGCCACATGTTCGGCGTCGTCAAGAACAAGATCATGTACGGCAAGAAGGTCAAGGGCATCGAGCGCTCCACCTTCCTGATCGACACCAAGGGTGTTCTCCGTGCGGAATGGCGCGGCATCAAGGTGGCAGGCCACGTCGAGGAAGTGCTGAAGGCCGTTCAAGACCTGAAGCTGACCGCCTGACACCTTTCGCGGAGGTGAGAAGGCTGCAAACAGCCTTCCATCTTGGCAAAAAAGCCGACCATCGAGTCGGCTTTTTCATGTCTGGTGCAGCGCCGCAACAGCCCCGAGAGCTGTCATCTGATCTGTGCATAATCAATTCATGCACGAGAACTTCATGTCGCGCACCTCAGAAAAAGCCGCACAGGCCCCTGTGCGGCTTTTTTATTGCTGAAACCCAACCAGGTCGACCTGCCCTCATGCCCCTGCCCAAGCCGCCAGCCACACGCGCCACCATCCTGCCCGCTGCTGCCTTTGAAGCACAAGCAGCCCCGAAGGCATCACGATCTTCGTCGCGCGCCACCAGCGCCCGACAGGAGCCGCAGGCACCGGTGATGGAATTGCGCAAAGACCCGCCCGAGCCGGTTGCGGCCGTGGCCCCGAAGCCGGCTGCCGCCCGAACACCCAAGACCACCCTGCCCGCCACCTCCGCCCCACTGCGCCCTGCCGTGCAGCCCAAGCCGCGCAAGCCGCGCAGCACGGGGCCTGCCAAGCTGTTTGTGCTCGACACCAATGTGTTGATGCATGACCCGATGTCGCTCTACCGTTTCGATGAGCATGACATCTACCTGCCAATGATCACGCTCGAAGAGCTGGACGGCCACAAGAAGGGCATGAGCGAGGTGTCGCGCAACGTGCGCCAGGTCAGCCGCGAGCTCGATGCGCTGGCGGGTGACGGCAAGCTCGACCCGGCCGAAGGCCTGCCGCTGAGCAAGACCGGCCACCGCGAAGCCCTCGGCAAGCTCTTCTTCCAGACGACCTTCCTTGAGACCAAACTGCCCGCCGGCCTGCCGCAGGGCAAGGCTGACAACCAGATTCTGGGCGTGGTGCAGTCGCTCTGCGAGCAGTTCCCGCAGCGCCAGGTCGTGCTGGTGTCGAAAGACATCAACATGCGCATCAAGGCGCGTGCACTGGGCTTGGCCGCTGAAGACTATTTCAACGACAAGACGCTCGACGACGGTGACCTGCTCTACACCGGCGTGCTGCAGCTGCCGGCCGATTTCTGGGACCGCCATGGCAAGACCATGGAGAGCTGGAGCCAGGGTGGGCACACGTACTACCGTATCAGCGGTCCGCTGATTCCTGCGCTGATGGTGAACCAGTTCGTTTACCTGGAAGTGCCGGGCGAGGCCCCGTTGTATGCCCGCGTCTCGGAAATCACCGGCAAGACCGCGGTGCTCAAGACCCTGCGTGACTACACGAACGCCAAGCACTCGATCTGGGGCGTCACGGCCCGCAACCGCGAGCAGAACTTCGCCCTCAACCTGCTGATGGACCCGGAGTGCGACTTCATCACGCTGACCGGCACCGCCGGCACGGGCAAGACGCTGATGACGCTCGCCGCCGCCCTGTCGCAGGTCATGGAAGACCGCCGGTTCACCGAAATCATCGTGACCCGCGTCACCGTGCCGGTCGGTGAGGACATCGGCTTCCTGCCGGGCAACGAGGAAGAGAAGATGAGCCCGTGGATGGGCGCGCTCGACGACAACCTCGAAGTGCTGGCCAAGAGCGACAACTCTGCAGGCGAATGGGGACGCGCAGCCACCAATGACCTCGTGCGCAGCAAGATCAAGATCAAGAGCTTGAACTTCATGCGCGGTCGCACCTTCCTGAACAAGTTCGTGCTGATCGACGAGGCGCAGAACCTGACGCCCAAGCAGATGAAGACGCTGATCACCCGGGCCGGCCCGGGCACGAAGATCGTCTGCCTGGGCAATCTGGCGCAGATCGACACGCCCTACCTGACCGAAGGCTCATCGGGCCTGACCTACGCGGTGGATCGTTTCAAGGGTTGGCCACATTCGGGCCATGTGACCCTGGCGCGGGGCGAGCGTTCGCGCCTGGCTGACTTCGCATCCGAGGTGCTGTAAGGGCTTTCACGTACAGGGAACTTTTCCAAGTACTTGTTTTTATTGGAATTTCCGGTTGACACCCCAGAACGGGGCGTCTATCCTGCGGCCCGTGCAAGGTATCAACCCCTTCCGGGCCGCTGGTGTTTTACTGGCCTCTGCCCCTCGCGTCTGTGCGCTGACAGCGGCTTTGCTGTTGGGGCAGGCAGCGCAAGCGGCGCCCGATGTTCCTCCTCAAGATGCTGTCATGCGCCTGCTCCAGGAGCGGGGGCTGCTGGACGCTGCGTCGACGAACGGCGACGTGACGCTGCTTGGGCAGGTGCGCGACAAGGCCTCCGACCTGGTCCTGACGGCGATGAACTTCATCGGCGTGCGCTACCGCCGCGGCGGCAGCAGCGCCGAAGAGGGCTTTGATTGCTCCGGCTTCACCCGCCACATCTTCGAGAACAGCGTGGGCATGCTGCTGCCCCGCCGCGCAGCCGAGCAGGCCTCACTGCCCGGCCTGCTGCAGATTCGCCAGGAAGACCTCAAGCCCGGTGATCTGGTTTTCTTCAACACCATGAAGCGCACGTTCTCGCACGTGGGCATCTATGTCGGTGACGGCAAGTTCATTCACTCCCCGCGCAGCGGCAGTGAAGTACGCGTGGAAGACATGCGCCAGGAATACTGGGTCCGCCGCTTCAACGGCGCGCGCCGCGCACCGGTGGTGGGCGAGCAGCCCCGCACCACGCCCTGACTTCGGGCAAGCCCCTGTGATCCCTGCCCTGCGGGGGTATCGCTGGCACGGCACAATCGCCTGATGGGCGACAAAGTGATTCCGTTGATTGATGGCCGCACCGCACACCCGGTGCCGCACATTCCTGCCGTTCCGGTACTGCCTACCGGCTTGCTGGCAGATACCCTGGGGCGGCCGCTTCGCGATCTGCGCATCTCGGTCACCGATCGGTGCAACTTTCGCTGCAGCTACTGCATGCCGAAGGATGTCTTCGACAAGCACCACCAGTTCCTGCCGCAGGATGCGCTGCTGAGCTTCGAGGAAATCACCCGCCTGGCCCGGCTCTTCGTGGCCCACGGTGTCGTGAAGCTCCGGTTGACGGGCGGCGAGCCGCTGCTGCGCAAGAACCTCGAGATCCTGATCGGCATGCTGGCCGAATTGCGCACGCCGGACGGCGAGCCACTCGACATCACCCTCACCACGAACGGCTCCTTGCTGGCTCGCAAGGCGCAGGCCTTGAAGGACGCCGGCTTGCGGCGGGTCACGGTCAGCCTGGATGCGCTGAGCGATGACATCTTCCAGCGCATGAACGACGTGGGCTTTCCGGTTGCGGAGGTGCTGACAGGCATTGATGCCGCCCTGGCCGCAGGCCTCGGCCCGATCAAGGTGAACATGGTCGTCAAGCGCGGAACGAACGACCATGAAGTGGTGGCCATGGCGCGCCACTTCCGCGACCACTACGACGGCCAAGTGGTGCTGCGCTTCATCGAGTACATGGATGTTGGCGCCACCAATGGCTGGCGCATGGACGATGTCTTGCCGTCGGCTGAGCTGGTCAAGCGCATCGGTGAGCACTGGCCGCTGTCGCCGATGCAGGCCACGGCCACTGGCGAGACGGCCGAGCGCTGGCGCTATGACGATGGCCGCGGCGAGGTGGGCTTCATCTCCAGCGTCACCCAGGCGTTCTGCCAGGATTGCAACCGCGCGCGGCTGTCCACCGAGGGCAAGTTGTTCCTTTGTCTGTTCGCCAACCAGGGCCACGACCTGCGCGCACTGCTGCGCAACGGCGTGAGCGATACGGACCTGGCCTCAGCCATTGGCGGCGTCTGGCACGCGCGACAGGACCGGTATTCCGAGCTGCGCAGCCAGTCGGCCCCCACGCGAAACGCAGGCGGCCAGCGGGTGGAGATGCACTACATCGGCGGCTGAGGCGCCGCCGGTCTTTCAGCTGGAGCTGGAGGTCACGCCCCGGTTGGCCAGCGCATCGGCGCGCTCGTTGCCCGGATCACCCGCGTGGCCCTTGACCCAGTGCCATGCCACGTCATGCTGCTGCACCAGGCCGTCCAGCCGCTGCCACAGCTCGACGTTCTTCACCGGCTTGCCGTCGGCCGTGCGCCAGCCGCGCTTCTTCCAGTTGTGGATCCAGGTCATGATGCCGTTGCGGACATATTCGCTGTCGGTATAGACCGCCACGACGCAACGCCGCTTCAGGGTCGCCAGCGATTCGATCACCGCCGTCAATTCCATGCGGTTGTTGGTGGTCAGCGGCTCACCGCCCCACAGCTCTTTTTCGTGCTCGCCGGCGCGCATCCAGGCGCCCCAGCCGCCCGGCCCCGGGTTGCCCTTGCAGGCGCCGTCTGTGTAGATCGTGACTTGACTCATGTGTGCTTGTTCTGACGTGTCGTGCGGTTCGCGACCGCGGCTTTGCCCACGCGCGGTGCCGGCGCTTCCCGGCGGGCCAGGCCCACCAGTCGCATGCCGCGCACCCGCTTGACGGCGCTGATGGCGTAGACGGCGCCCAGCACCGGCCACCACCGATCTCCGGTGCGCTCCATCCACGCCATCCGCTCCAGCCAGCGGGGTGAAGAAAGGGGCGGACGATAACAGCCAAACTGGCCCGGGCCGATCTCGAAGTTGAGCAATTTCAACCAGTCCCGCAGGCGCCAGTAGCCGAGGAACTCGCCGGTGTTCGGCAGGAACAGCGGGGCTTCGCCCCCGAGCACCTGCTGCCGGAAATGGCCCACATGCTGGCGCAGGCCCCACAGGCTGGCCGGGTTCAGGCCGATGATGACTACCCGCCCTTCCGGCCGCAGCACCCGGCAGACCTCGGCCAGCGCCTGATGCGGGTCGGCTGCAGACTCCAGGGTGTGCGGCATCACCACCAGGTCCAGTGATTGATCCGGGAATGGCAGGCACTCGGGCGTGCAGATCAATCCGCCCGGCGTTGGCAACATGGCCACGTCCAGGGGAACCTCGACCGCTTCAAGCGAGTCTGTCTGCGTGGCAATGCCCGTGGACAGCCGCGCGCACCACCGCTGTGGCATGCGGTTGGCTCGCAACCCATCAAGCTCGGGCAGCCCGAGCTGCAGGGCGTGAAAGCCGAACAGATCGGCCACGGCGGCATCCAGCAAGGCCTGCTCCCAGGCCAGCAGGTACCTGCCCGGCGGGCTCCTCAACCAAGCCTCGAACTCTATAATCGACGTTTCACCTGTCATGACTCTGGTCGCCCTGCCCGCCTTCGCCGATAACTACATCTGGATATGTCACGACGGGCAACAGGCCCTGGTGGTAGATCCGGGGGATGGGCCGACGGTGCAACACTGGCTTGACCAGCAAGGACTGGCCCTCACGGCCATTCTAGTGACGCATCACCATGCCGATCACATCGGTGGGGTTGCGTCGCTGCTGCCCCGCCTGCAGGGCCCCTTGTTCGCCCCCGCCGAAGCTAAGCTGCCGGCCCCGGTCACCGTGGTGGCAGGTGGCGAACGGTTGACGTGGGCAGGCCATGACATCTCGGTGTTGCCAGTGCCCGGCCACACCCTCGGCCACCTGGCCTACCTGATGGCCATGCCCGCTGGCGGGCCAGCCCGCTTGTTCTGCGGCGACACCCTGTTTTCAGGTGGTTGCGGCCGCGTGTTCGAAGGCACGCCCGCGCAGATGAACGCCTCGTTGCAAGTGCTGGCTGCGCTGCCTGCCAACACGCAGATATGCTGCGCCCACGAATACACACTGTCCAACCTGCGCTTCGCCAGCGAGGTAGACCCTGACAACGCCGCACTGGCCAGCTACGTTCAGCAGTGCACCCAGGTGCGGGCCCAAGGCCTGCCCACCCTGCCCTCCAGCCTCGGGCTGGAACTTCAGATCAACCCGTTCCTGCGCTGTGACCAGCCGGCCCTGATCAACGCTGCGCTTGGGCGCGGTGCTGCCAGCCGACAAGGCGACGACGTGTTTGCCGCCTTGCGCGAATGGAAAAACTCCTACCGATGACCGACATCCTCCGCTCCACCTTCCGCCTGGGCGCATTTGCACTGGCCGCCGCAACGCTGCTGTCGGGTTGCGCCTCCACGCCGCTGCCACCGATGCAAGCGACATCGCCCGCTGGCACCGGTGCAGCCCGCCAGGTGGCGCGCGCGCCTGGCACGCAGCTGCTGCTGGATGCCGCTGCGGCTCCGGCAGAAGCAGCTCCCGTGGCCCAGCCGCCCGTTCTGGCCACGACCACGCAAGCCGTGGCCGGCTCGCAGGACGAGACGATGGTGACCGCCCCCATCGACCCTCTGAACCCGGACCAACCCGTCAACCTCGACGACAAGACGGCCAACCGCGACCTGTGGGTGCGTGTGCGCCGTGGCTTCACGATGTCTGACCTTGACGACGACTACGTGCGGCGCTTCGAGCAGTACTACGCCACCCGGCCCGACTACGTCAAACGCATGACCGAGCGCGGCGGCCGCTACCTGTTCCATGTGGTGCAGGAGATCGAGAAGCGCAACATGCCTACCGAGCTGGCGTTGCTGCCCTTCATCGAAAGCGCGTTCAACCCGCAGGCCATGTCTACCGCCAAGGCCTCGGGCATGTGGCAGTTCATTCCATCGACGGGCAAAGACTACTCACTGACGCAGAACGTCTTCCGCGACGACCGGCGCAACGTGCTGGCGTCCACCCGCGCAGCGCTGGACTACCTCGACCGGCTGCACGACATGTTTGGTGACTGGCACCTGGCACTGGCCGCCTACAACTGGGGCCAGGGCAATGTGCAGCGCGCCATCACCCGCAACCAGAAGGCCGGCCTTCCCACCGATTACGCCAGCCTGAAGATGCCCGACGAGACCCGGCAGTACGTGCCCAAGCTCCAGGCGGTGAAGAACATCGTGATGCAGCCGGACCAGTACAAGCTGGAGCTGCCCGCGCTGAAGAACCACCCGTATTTCCTGAGCGTGCCGATCGAGCGCGACATCGACGTGGACCTCGCCGCCAAGCTGGCCGGCGTGTCGCTCGATGAGTTCAAGTCGCTGAACCCGCAGATGAACAAGCCCGTCATCCTGGCGGCCGGCACCGAGCAGGTGCTGCTGCCGTACGAGAACGCGGCGAGCTTCGTTGAAAAGCTGCGCAACCACCGCGGACAGCTGGCCACCTGGACGGCCTGGGTGGCCCCCAAAACCCTGCGTCCAGCCGAGGCGGCCAAGGAAGTTGGCATGAGCGAAGCGCAGCTGCGCGACGTCAACCGCATTCCGCCGAAGATGCTGGTGAAGGCGGGCTCCACCTTGCTGGTGCCGCGCAGCGCTACCCGCACCGCTGACGTTTCTGAACACGTGGCTGACCATGCCTCCATCGCCCTGGCGCCGGATGTTCCTCCGCTGAAGAAGGTCACGCTGAAGGCTGGCAAGAAGGGTGAGACGGTCGCCTCGATCGCCAAGCGCTATCGAACCACGCCGGCCCAGGTGGCCAGCTGGAACAAGGTGGCGCCCAACGGCACGTTCAAGGCCGGCAGCGCAATCGTCGTGTTTGTGCCGAATGCCACCAAGGTGGCTGCGGCCCGACCTGCGCCCGCTGCGGCAAAGCCGGCTGCGAACGGCAAGGGCAAGGCCACTGCGGTGGCCATTGCCAAGCCAACGGTCAAGGCGGCACCTGCGCGCACCAGTGGTGCTGCCAAGACGCCGGCGCCGCGCAACCGCGCGGCCATCCGCCTGGCAGATCACTGATGCTTGAAAGCGGCAGGTGCGTCTGAGGGCGCACCTGCCGCCGCCGACCACCTGAGCCGGTCGACGGCGTGATCAGCGCCGATCCACCAGCGCGTGCGCGATGGTCGACAGATCGACGTACTCCAGCTCGCTGCCCGCCGGCACACCCCGTGCGAGGCGCGTCACGCGGATGCCGCGCAGCTTGAGGGCCTCGGACAGCACGTGCGAGGTTGCCTCACCTTCAGCGGTGAAGCTGGTGGCCAGGATGACCTCGGACACCACGCCGTCGAGCGCACGGTCCAGCAGGTTGGAGGCACCCACCTCTCGGGCGCCGATGCCGTCGAGCGGACTCATCCGGCCCATCAGCACGTAGTAGAGCCCGCGGTAGCTGCCGGTGCGCTCCAGCGTGGCTTGATCTGCAGGCGTCTCCACCACGCACAGCTGGTGCGCGTCGCGGGCCGGGTCCAGGCAGATGCCGCAGATGGGCTCTTCGGTGAACGTGTTGCACCGCGCGCAATGCCGCACCGAAGTGACGGCCGTGTCCAGCGCGCGAGACAGCTGCAGCGCGCCCGGGCGGTCGTGCTGCAGCAGGTGAAAGGCCATGCGCTGGGCCGACTTGGCCCCGACGCCCGGCAGCTTGCGCAAGGCCTCGATCAATGTCTCGAGCGAGGTGTCGGGCACCTTGGGCGTGCTCAGAACGGCATCTTCATGCCGGGGGGCAGCGGCATGCCAGCGGTGATCTTGCTCATCTTTTCCTGGCTCAGGGCCTCGGCCCGACGCACCGCGTCGTTCACGGCGGCAGCCACCAGGTCTTCCAGCATGTCCTTGTCGTCGGCCAGCAAGCTAGGGTCGATGGTGACCCGGCGCACATCGTTCTTGCAGGTCATCACAACCTTGACGAGGCCAGCGCCCGATTGGCCTTCCACCTCGATGTTGGCCAGCTCCGCCTGGGCCTTCTTCATGTTGTCCTGCATGGCTTGGGCCTGCTTCATCAGGCCGGCCAGTTGACCCTTCATCATGTGCTTGTCCTTTTGGTGTTTGGAGGTACGTCCACGGGGGCATCAGACCGGCTTGATGGAGCCGGAGACGATGCGCGCCGTGTTGAATTGCGACAGCATGGCCCGCACGAGCGGGTCTTGCTGAATGGTTTGCTCAGCGTCGAATTGTCGACGCGCGGCGAATTCCGCGTCGCGGCGGGCCGGTGAATCCTGGGCCACGCCAGGGCTGACCGCCAGCGACACGGCCGCGCCCAGCACGCCACGAACGGCCGTCTGGAGCTTGTCGACCAGCCCGGTGGAGCGCAGCGTCTCGCGCTCGACACGCAACTGCCACACCTCGGCGCCGCCTTGTGCCTCGATGGCGATCAACTCGGCCTGCATGGCCAGCTCGCGCGCCAGGGCGGCAATGGCGCCGCTGCCAGTCAACTGGGTCGTCAACGCCGCCCAGCGGTCCCCAAGCGGCGTGCGCATCACTTCGATCGCGGCCAGCCGGTCGGCGGCGGCGGCACGGCGTTCAACGGGCGCGGCAGGCGCGAAGTGCTCGGGCTCTGCCTCGGGCTCCACCGGCCGTTCAATGCGCTGGCTCGCAGCGCTGGCGGCAACCGGCAGCACATCCGCTTCAAACGGAGCCTCGTCCATCCAGGGCGGCGGGCCGTCATCAGGTGCCGAAGCACGAGCCGGCGCGGAAGGCTGCGGGCGCGCGGCCACCACGGGGGCTGGCGCAGGAGCGGCCATGACGGGCGGTGCGGCCACGGGGCGCGACATCGCAGGCTGAGCTGCTGGCGCGATCGTTGGCGCAGCCTCGGGCAGATTGGCTGGCGCGGTGTTCGGCGCAGCAGCGCTTGGCGCAGCCGTTGGCACCTCAGGCGGGGCCACGGGCGATGCTGCACGCGGAGCGGCCACCGGCACGGAGGCCGGTGACGCGCTGGAGACGGGTCGAGCGGCGGCCTGTGTGACGGGCGCTGCTGCCTGCGGACGTGCGGCCGGTGCTGCCGACGTGGGCACGGCCACCGACCGGTGCTCAGCCCGCTTGGCCAGCAAGGGCGCTGCCGCCGTTCGGCCGCCGGAACCGACGGGTGGCGCAGCATCAGCCGACATGGCAGGGAACGCCATGAAGCGCAGCAAGGTCATCACCAGCCCGGCGTATTCATCAGGCGCCAAGCTCAGCTCAGCACGGCCTTGCAGGCAGATGCTGTAAAGCAGTTGTGTTTCATCAGGGGCCAGCGCACTGTGCAGGCGACGCGCCGCTTCGGTGTCCGGGTCGGTCTCGTCCAGGCCATTGGCCACCGCCTGCGCCACCGCCATCTGCTGAAGCAGACGCGCCATCTCATCGAGCGTACCGGCGGCTGACAGGCCTTGTGCTCGCAGCGCCTCGCATTCATCGATGACGGCACGCCCGTCACGCTCCGACAGCGATTGCACCAGCCGCTCGGCATGGCGCCGATCCACGGCGCCGAGCATGGCGCGCACGGCCGACTCTTCCAGCTGGCCGCCGCCAAAGGCGATCGCCTGGTCGGTCAACGACAGCGCATCGCGCATCGAACCCCGTGCTGCCCGCGAGAGCTGACGCAGCGCGCCAGCATCCGCCTGCACCTGTTCCGCTTCCAGTACGCGGGCCAGGTGCTCGGCCACCGTCTGCGGCGCCATCGGACGCAGGTTGAACTGCAGGCAGCGGCTCAGCACCGTTGGCAGCATCTTTTCCGGGTCGGTGGTGGCCAGCACGAACTTCAGGTAGTCCGGCGGTTCTTCCAGCGTCTTCAGCAAAGCGTTGAACGCGTCCTTCGTGAGCTGGTGCGCTTCGTCGATCATGAAGACCTTGAAACGACCCACGGACGGCTTGTAGGCCGCCCGCTCGATCAACTCGCGAATCTCGTCGATGCTGCGGTTGGACGCGGCGTCCAGTTCCACATAGTCGATGTAGCGGTCGGCATCAATTTCGCGGCAGGCGCTGCAGACGCCGCAGGGGCGCGCGGTGATGCCGCCCTGGCCGTCGGGCCCGGTGCAATTCAGGCTCTTCGCAAGAATGCGCGACACGGTGGTCTTGCCAATGCCCCGCGTGCCAGTGAACAGGTAGGCGTGGTGCAGCCGCTGCTGCTCGAGCGCGTGGGTCAAGGCCCGCACGACGTGGTCCTGCCCCACCATCTCTTCGAAGCTGCGAGGCCGGTACTTGCGGGCCAGGACGACATAACTCATGCGGTCATTCTACGGGTCTGAAGATGCCGGAATTGCCCCCGAGGCGCGTGGCTGAAGGATAATCCCGCCCCATGACTGCTTCTGCCCACGACTCCACCGGCGCCACCCTGAGCTATGAACAGGCCGGCGTGAACTACGACCTGATCGATCCGCTGAAGGTGGCCGCACAGCGCGCTGCCGCAGCCACCGCCGGCCACCTCACCGCCCACGGCTTCACCGAGGTGAAGGCCTCGCGCGGCGAATCCGCCTACGTCGTGGACGTGGGCCCGTTTTACCTCGCCAGCATCGTTGAATGCCTCGGCTCCAAGGCCCTGGTGGCCGACGAGATGCACGCCCTGACGGGCAAGAGCTACTACGCCGGCATCGCCCAGGACACCATTGCCATGGCCGTGAATGACCTGATCACCGTCGGCGCCACGCCGCTGGTGGTGCAGGCCTACTGGGCTGCCGGTGGCAGCGACTGGTTCGGCGACGCCCAGCGGGCGCAAGCCCTGGTGGCGGGCTGGAAAGCAGCCTGCGACACCTGCGGCGTGGCTTGGGGCGGCGGCGAAACGCCGGCCCTGGCGGGTATTGTGGAAAGCGGGCGCATCGACCTGGCAGCCTCCTGCACCGGCATCATCAGCCCGAAGTCGCGCCTGAGCGTCGGCGATGAGCTCGCTGAAGGCGACGTCATCGTGCTGCTGTCGTCCAGCGGCATCCATGCCAACGGCCTGAGCCTGGCCCGCAAGCTGCTCGAGCGTCTGCCGGAAGGCTATCTGACCGAAGTGGCGCCCGGCCTGAATTACGGCGAGGCCCTGCTGGCCCCGACCACGTTGTACAGCCCGGTCACCGAAGCGCTGGCCAAGGCTGGCGTGTCGATGCACTACTGCGCCAACATCACCGGCCACGGCTGGCGCAAGCTGCTGCGGCACCCAAGCACCCTCACCTACCGCATTCACACCGTGCCGGCCGTGCCGCCGGTGCTGAGCTTCATCCAGAAGCACGCCCACCACGACGACCGCGAGGCCTACTCCACGCTGAACATGGGCGCCGGTTTTGCCCTGTTCGTCAAGGCCGAGGACGCTGCACGCACCGTCGAGATCTCGAAGGCGCTGGGCGTGGATGCGGTGATTGCCGGCGTGGTCGAAGCAGGCCCGAAGCAGGTGGTGATCGAGCCGATCAATGTCACCTTCGGCAATGACGACCTGCAACTGCGCTGAGTACGCGCCGACGCTGCACTGAAGCCACATTGAGCCCACACTGAGCCCACACTGAGCGCAACGCAGCTCAACGGAGCTTAAAACCCACCCAAAAGCCACCCGGGCAAACGCCTAGGGTGGCTTTTTTCATGGAAATCTGCGCGTTCATGTGTCACGGGAGAGACACATTTGCGCAGCAATGAGTTGCGGCAAGGGGCACCCGACGAACGGCTGTTTGTCAATCGATTGCAGCGACCTAGCATGGTCACCCGTTAAAGAAAAGGCATGGCTGCCCCGCGCAGCGCCACGCACTTGCCAGCAGGACGGCAAGTTTTCTGCCACCACATGCCTCTGGTTGCCCGATGCCCCTGCCCGATCACCTGCACGAAGAACCCAACCGACCGCCTCAGCCTTTGGGCCCAGGCCTGCTACTCAACATTCCGCTGCTTGCGGCGCTACCGATCGAGCAAGCCCAGGAACTCGCCGCGCAAAGCTTCAAGCGCCGATACATGCGCGGGGAATACATTCTTGAACAGGGCCAGCATGGCCATTCGCTCTACATCCTGCTGCAAGGCAAGGCCCACGTGCTGCGCACCGACAACCGTGGCCGCGAAGTCATTCTGGATGTGCTGCGCACCGGCGACCATGCCGGCGAGATGTGCCTGATCGACAACCAGCCGCACTCTGCCAGCGTACGCTGCGAAACCAACTGCGACGTGCTGGAATTGCCCGGTGCGGTGCTTGCACGCACCTTGCCTGATCGCCCGGTGCTGTCGTGGATGTTGATGCGCACCCTGGTCAAGCGTTTGCGCCGTGCACACCGCCAGATCAATTCGCTCGCCCTGAAAGATGTACCCGGCCGTGTGATGCGGGCGCTGCACGACATGTCGGAGCCCGAACAGATCGGCTCTCGCATCGTGCGAGAGCGGGTCTCGCGCCATGAGCTGGCACGCATGGTGGGCGCCTCGCGCGAGATGGTCAGCCGGGTCGTGCTGGAGCTGGCTACGCAGGGCAAGCTGGAACTGCGCGACGACGGCGGCGTGCGTCTGTTGCTGCCAAATAAAGAGTTGAATGCCCGCCCGCCGGAATGACGCTGCCATCGCCTACAATCAATGCTGACGGGCCTCCTCGCATGGAAGCGCAGCCAACTGGGTCAGGTGGGGAACCAAGCAGCCCTAACTGTTGCAACCAGTGCCGAGATCAGGCTCGTCAACCTCATTCACCGGATTGATCAACCAATCCGGAGCCCTCTCCGGGCACCCAACGGCCTCCATGAGTTCTGCTCTGGAGGCCTTTTTATTGGCGTGGCCGCAAGCGATGGGGTCAATCGACCACTGCGGCCCGAGTGATGCGCACCGGCTCCTTCAGCATCTGGCCGCGGACATACGCCTCGCCCTGCTCCGGGTCGGTGACGCTGGCATGAATGCGGCGCACCACATCCATCCCGCTCACGACACGGCCGAACACGGCGAATCCCTGTCGATCTGGGTTGCGCGCGGCACCTGCATCCAGCCCGGGTTGATCGCCGACGCAGATGAAGAACGCAGCCCCGCCACCAGTGCCCGGCGCGCCGCGCGCCAGCGACAGGCTGCCGTCAAGGTGCTTCAAGCCAGTCATTGACGTGGGCTCATGCGTCACCGGCGGCAACTCCCGGTTCTCGTCCAGCAAACCGCCCTGGATGACCTGGATGGGCGGTGAGCCTCGGTCGTTGTCCTCCCGCACGACGCGGTAGAAGCCAGCCTGCTGCTGGTACAGGCCAGTCGTCACATAGCGCAGGAAATCCGCCGACGACAGCGGTGCCCGGCTCGATTCGAGTTGCACCACGATGTCACCGGCTGTGGTTGTCAGCTTGACCCGCACGGGTGCTGCCTCAGCGGGTGTTGCTGCCCTTGCGGCATGACTCATCGGACACACAGCGAAAACGATGGTCGCCGCAAGGGCGTTGAGCAATAGGCGTGGAGGCATTCAAGGGTCCGTTCATGATCTGTGCGGGCGCGTCAGCAGCCCAGGCAAGCATCAAATTCTGCACCCGAAGCGGCTGGCGCGCGATGGCGGCGATGCGGCTCGGGTACACTGCCGTCTTGTCAGGAGAGAGCTCCATCCGGGGCCGCCGAAGGCGCAGAGGTTCACCCCTCGAACGCTCAGGCAAAAGGACTGACAAGCGGCTTGCCGTAACAAGCAAGACGTTCCTCACTGGAGAGAGACAAGCCGTCGAGCTTGTCCACCGAAGGGGCAAGCGGTGTCCGTCATCCACGGCACTGTCAATCTCTCAGGTAAAGCGGACAGCGGGGGCACTTCTCAACCATTGCGTGGTTAAGTCAGAACTGCCCTCGAAAGCTCCACATGTCCGCTGCCGCCCCAGATCAAACTTCCCTGCACCACACGCCGCTGCACGCGCTGCACCTGGAACTGGGCGCACGCATGGTGCCGTTCGCCGGCTACGCCATGCCGGTGCAGTACCCCGCCGGTCTGATGGCCGAACACCGCCAGTGTCGTGATGCGGCCGCGCTTTTCGACGTGTCGCACATGGGCCAGCTGCGCCTGGTGGGCGCTGGCTCCGGCGCTGCGCTGGAAACGCTGGTGCCCGTTGACGTGATCGACCTGCCGGCTGGCAAGCAGCGTTACGCGTTGTTCACCAGCGAGCAAGGCACGTTGCTGGACGACCTGATGATCACCCGCCCGCAGGCCGACGCTGCCGCCGCGTTTGGTGACCTGTTCGTGGTGGTGAATGCTGGCTGCAAGGACGCTGACATTGCCCATCTCAAGCAGCACATCGGCCACCTGTGCGAGGTGATTCCCATGCCTGAGCGCGCGCTGCTGGCCCTGCAAGGGCCGCAGGCCGTGACCGCTTTGAGCCGCCTCAACCCGGCCGTGGCCAGCCTGACCTTCATGACCGGCGGCGTGTTCACGCTGGCCGGTGCCGATTGCTTCGTCACCCGCTCGGGCTACACCGGCGAAGACGGCTTCGAGATCTCCGTGCACCAGGACCAGGCCGAAGCCTTGGCGCGTGCATTGCTCGCCGAGCCGGAAGTCAAGCCTGCTGGCCTGGGTGCGCGCGACACGCTGCGCCTGGAAGCCGGCCTGTGCCTGTACGGCCATGACATCGACACCACCACGACGCCAGTGGAAGCCGCGCTGACCTGGGCCATCCAGAAGGTGCGCCGCACCGGTGGCGCCCGTGCTGGCGGCTACCCCGGTGCAGCCGTCATCGACGCGCAACTGGCGGCTGGTGCTGCCCGCAAGCGCGTGGGCCTGGTGGGCGCCGAGCGCGCCCCGGTGCGTGAAGGCGCAGCGATCGTCTCGGCCGACGGCACCCGCCTGGGCACCGTCACCAGCGGCACGCTCGGCCCGACCGTCAACACGCCGATTGCCATGGCTTACCTGCCGGTGGATCATGCCGCCGTGGGCACCCAGGTCTTCGCCGAAGTGCGCGGCAAGCGCCTGCCGATGACCGTCACCGCCATGCCGTTCACGCCGAACCGCTATTACCGCGGCTGAGCGGCTGAGCGCGTCGCCCCGATTTCCTTCCCATTTCCTTTCCTCTGACCCTGAAAAGCTCCAGGAGCCCCGACATGTCGATCAAGTACACCGCCGACCACGAATGGATCAACGCCGCTGACAGCGCAGCCGCCGTGGTGGGCATCACCGTGCACGCCCAGGACGCCCTGGGCGATGTGGTGTTCGTGGACCTGCCGGAAGTGGGCAAGACCTACGCCAAGGGCGACATCGCCGGCGTCGTCGAATCGGTCAAGGCCGCTGCCGATGTCTACATGCCGGTCGACGGTGAAGTCGTGGCCGTGAACGACGCGCTGCGTGACGATCCGTCGCTGGCCAACACCGACCCGCTGGCCGCTGGCTGGTTCTTCAAGGTCAAGCTGGCGAACCCCGCCGAGCTGGACGGCCTGATGGACGCCACCGCGTACGACGCGCTGCTCAAGACCCTGTGATGGGTTGGCCGCACTCACCTGCGGCCCCTGAAACTCCCTGTTGCCCCTGCCCTGTTGCCATGCCTTGCCGCATCGGGCCACCGGGCGTTTGAACACATCTGCCGCTTTCGCCGCACTGCCATGACACACACCCTTGCCGCGCTGGAAAACGCCAGCGAATTCACCGCCCGTCACATCGGCCCCTGGGCTGACGATGAAGCCCGCATGCTCAGCGTGATCGGCGCTGCATCGCGTGAGGCGCTCATCAGCACCATCGTGCCGGAGAGCATCCGTCGCCCGGAAGCGATGCGCTTGCCGGCGGCCGTCAGCGAAGCGCAGGCGCTGGCTGAATTGCGCGGCATTGCGCAGCAGAACCAGGTGCTCAAGAGCTTCATCGGCCAGGGCTACCACGGCACCCACACGCCGGGCGTCATCCTGCGCAACATCCTCGAGAACCCTGCTTGGTACACGGCCTACACGCCGTACCAGGCCGAGATCTCGCAGGGCCGCATGGAAGCCCTGGTGAACTTCCAGACCATGGTCACCGACCTGACGGGCATGGCGATGGCCAATGCCTCGATGCTCGACGAGGCCACCGCCGCAGCCGAAGCCATGACCCTGGCCAAGCGCAGCGTGAAGTCCAAGAGCCAGGTGATCCTGGTGTCGGCCGATTGCCACCCGCAGACCATCGAAGTGGTGCGCACCCGCGCCGAGCCGCTCGGCCTGAGCGTGGTGGTGGGCGAGCTGCAGCAGCTGGTCGCTGAGCACGACTGTTTCGCTGTGCTGGCGCAGTACCCGGCCAGCACCGGCCACATCCCGGATCTGCGCGCACTGACCGACGCCGTGCATGCCAAGCAGGCCGCCGTCATCGTGGCCGCTGATCTGCTGGCCCTGACCCTGCTGACGCCCCCGGGTGAATGGGGCGCAGACATTGTGCTGGGCAACACCCAGCGCTTCGGTGTGCCGATGGGCGCCGGTGGCCCGCACGCCGCCTACCTGGCCTGCAAGGACGAATTCAAGCGCTCGCTGCCCGGCCGTCTGGTGGGCGTGAGCGTGGACGCCCACGGCAACCCTGCTTACCGCCTGGCGCTGCAAACCCGCGAGCAGCACATCCGCCGTGAAAAGGCCACCTCCAACATCTGCACGGCGCAGGTGCTGCTGGCCGTCATGGCCAGCATGTACGCGGTCTATCACGGCCCGACCGGCCTGACCCGCATCGCCCGTCGCGTGGCCAGCTTCACGGCCGTGCTGGCCGAAGGCCTGGCGCGCCTGGGCCACGAGGTCCTGAACACGACCGCCTTCGACACGCTGAGCATCCGCACCGGTGCCCGCACCGACGAAATCGCCGCCCGTGCCGTGGCCAGCGGCGCCAACCTGCGCCGCGTCTCTGACACAGTGCTGGGTGTGACGCTCGACGAAACCACCACCCGCGCCGACCTAGCCGACCTGCTGCTGTGGTTCAGCACCGAAGGCCAGACCGTGCCGGAAGTGTCTGAATGGGAAGCTGGCGTAGCCCTGCGCCTGCCGGAAGGTCTGCAGCGCCAAAGCGGCTTCCTGAGCCACCCGGTGTTCAACAGCCACCACTCCGAAACCGAAATGCTGCGCTACATCCGCAAGCTGTCGGACAAGGACCTGGCGCTGGACCGCACGATGATCCCGCTGGGTTCGTGCACGATGAAGCTGAACGCCACCAGCGAGATGCTGCCCATCACCTGGCCGGAGTTTGCCCACCTGCACCCGTTTGCGCCGGCTGAGCAATTGGCGGGTTACCAGTTGCTGAATGACCAGCTGACCGCCTGGCTGTGCCAGGCCACCGGTTACGCCGGCATCAGCCTGCAGCCGAATGCCGGCTCGCAGGGTGAGTACGCCGGCTTGCTGGCGATCCGCGGCTGGCACCTGTCGCGCGGCGACGAGCAGCGCACCATCTGCCTGATCCCGGAAAGTGCCCACGGCACCAACCCGGCCTCGGCCCAGATGGTGGGCATGCAGGTGGTGGTGGTGAAGTGTGACGCCGGCGGCAACGTTGACCTCGACGACCTGCGCGCCAAGTGCGAACAACACACCGACAAACTGGCGGCGGTGATGATCACCTACCCGTCCACCTTCGGCGTGTTCGAGCCACGGGTGAAGGAGCTGTGCGCGCTCGTGCACCAGCACGGTGGCCGCGTGTATGTCGACGGCGCCAACATGAACGCGCTGGTCGGCGTGGCCGCGCCGGGTGAGTTTGGCGGCGACGTGAGCCACCTGAACCTGCACAAGACCTTCTGCATCCCTCACGGCGGTGGCGGCCCGGGCGTCGGTCCGGTCTGCGTGGTCGAAGACCTCGTGCCCTTCCTGCCGGGCCATGCCACGGCGGGCCAGGTGCGCGCCGGTGGCGTGGGTGCCGTGTCTGCCGCGCCGCTGGGCAACGCGGCCGTGCTGCCGATCAGCTGGATGTACGTACGCATGATGGGTGCCGAAGGCCTGAAGGCCGCCACCGAAGTGGCCATCCTCAGCGCCAACTATGTGGCTGCACGACTGGCTGACCACTACGACATCCACTACAGCGGCGGCAAGGCCGGCATCAAGGGCGGCGGTGTGGCCCACGAATGCATCCTGGACCTGCGTCCGCTGAAGGAGGCATCGGGCATTGGCGCCGAGGACGTGGCCAAGCGCCTGATCGACTACGGCTTCCACGCACCGACGCTGTCGTTCCCGGTGGCCGGCACGCTGATGGTCGAGCCGACCGAAAGCGAGCCGCTGGCAGAACTCGACCGCTTCTGCGACGCGATGATCGCCATCCGCGAAGAGATTCGCCAGGTGGAAAACGGCGTGTGGCCGCGCGAGGACAACCCGCTGAAGAACGCACCGCACACGGCCGAGAGCCTGCTGAGCAGCGACTGGGCACACGCCTACAGCCGCGAGCAGGCTGCCTACCCGCTGCCCGCGCTGCGCCGCAACAAGTACTGGTCGCCGGTGGGCCGTGTCGACAACGTCTACGGTGACCGCAACCTGTTCTGCAGCTGCCTGCCCATCAGCGAACTGGCTGACTGACGCGCTGAAACGCCCCGGACAAGCTGCGGGGCCCAGCCAACTCCCGGGGCCGCTGCATGCGGCCCCGTTCACATCACCGGCACACACTTCGCCGGGCACCCTCGATCCGGAGACCTCGCACCATGGCCGTTTCAGTGTTTGACCTGTTCAAGATCGGCATCGGGCCCAGCAGCTCGCACACGGTCGGGCCGATGCGGGCTGCGCGTCTGTTCGTCAACCGCCTGGTCGCCAGCGGCCATCTGGCCAGCACCGCGCGTGTGCGCTGCTGGCTGTATGGCTCACTCGGTGCGACTGGCAAGGGCCACGGCAGCGACACCGCCGTGCTGCTCGGCCTGGCCGGGCATGAGCCCGACACGGTGGATGTGGAGAAGGTGCCTGAGCTGCTGGCGGCCATCCGCACCGAACATCAGCTGCTGGTGGCAGGGCATCACGCAGTGAGCTTCATCGAGAAGGAAGACCTGCTGTTCATGCGCCGCGAAACCCTGCCCTTCCATGCCAATGGCATGAAGCTGGCGGCCTTCGACGCGCAGGGGCAGGAGATCGACAGCCGCATCTATTACTCGGTGGGCGGTGGCTTCGTGGTGAGTGACGAAGTGGCAGCCGACGGTTCACGCCAGAAGGTGATCGCCCCAGACGCCACCGTGCTGCCCTTGCCCTTCACCACCGGTGCGCAATTGCTGGCGCAATGCCAGGCCCATGGCCTGAGCATTGCGCAGGTGATGTGGCGCAACGAGCTGCACTGGCGCACGGCGGAAGACATCCGCTCCGGCCTGCTGCGCATCTGGGACGTGATGCAGGCCTGCGTCAGCCGTGGCTGCAAGACCGAAGGCATCTTGCCGGGTGGCTTCAAGGTGCGTCGGCGTGCCGCCGCGCTGCATGCGTCACTCACCGCCAATCCCGAAGCCGCCCTGCGCGACCCGCTGCAGGTGATGGACTGGGTGAATCTGTACGCGCTGGCCGTGAACGAGGAAAACGCAGCCGGCGGCCGTGTGGTGACAGCGCCCACCAACGGTGCGGCAGGCATCTTGCCGGCCGTGCTGCACTACTACCACCGCTTCATCCCCGGTGCGAACGAACAGGGCGTGATCGACTTCCTGCTCACCGCTGCGGCCATCGGCATTCTCTACAAGGAGAACGCCAGCATCTCGGGTGCCGAGGTCGGGTGTCAGGGCGAAGTGGGCGTGGCCTGCTCGATGGCCGCTGCAGCCCTGGCTGCTGTGTCAGGCGGCACGCCGGAACAGGTGGAAAACGCGGCCGAGATCGGCATGGAGCACCACCTCGGGCTGACCTGCGACCCGGTGGGCGGGCTGGTGCAGATTCCGTGCATCGAGCGCAACGCCATCGCGTCGGTGAAGGCGATAAACGCGGCCCGGATGGCGCTGCGCGGCGACGGCGTTCACCACGTGAGCCTGGACAAGGTCATCAAGACCATGCGCGAAACCGGCGCCGACATGAAGACCAAGTACAAGGAAACCGCGCGCGGTGGCCTGGCGGTGAACATCGTCGAATGCTGACGACAGGCCGCGCCTGAGCGGCCGGGCATGAAAAAAGGGGCTGCCTTTCGGCAGCCCCTGTCAATCAACCCTTGGAGTCCGAGATCAGCGCACGACCGCGATCTGCTCGCGGTTGCCACCCTTGTAGGTGAACAGGGTCAGGGCGCCGTTCTTCACGTCACCCTTTTCGTCGAACGCGATCGTGCCGGTCACGCCCTTGTAGCCGTTCGTCTTCGCCAGCACCGGCAGGTACTTCGCCGGATCAGCCGAGCCGGCCTTCACCATCGCGTCCACCAGCACCATCGTCGCGTCGTACACGTACGGTGCGTAGATCTGCACGTCAGCATTGAACTTCTTCTTGAAGTCCGTCTTGAACTTCTC
>NZ_JBBUTI010000019.1:0-29532 GCF_038066635.1 Ideonella margarita
CGGGTACATCCCACCCGCAGAGGCTGAGGCAAACTACTACCGGCAACTCGCCAGTCAGACTGCCTTGACGGAAGCCTGACTTAACCCAACGGGCCTCCATGAAACCCGGGGCGCTTCACCTGCGTTCTGGCTCATCCTGAGGTGACGCTAATGCCCCCCGACCCGTCGCTCAAGTGGATGGGCCTCCGGCACGCCGCTAATTTTTAAATTTAGACCGACGGACACTCATGCCACGCACCCTGCAAATTACCAACGTTCCCGACGGCGAAGCGCCTCAGTGGGTAAGGGAAATGTGGGTCGGCCTATCAGTTCCAATTGCACAACGAGACCCTTCGCCGTTGTCTGTATGGACCTTCGGCGTCCTGTCTGGACCCAGAAACATCGTCCTCTGCTGGCTTGCATACTTCAAGGGTGACCTCCGGAAGGCGCGCGGCTATTTGGTAGAGGTTCCCAACGCAATTGATGCCCTTGCTGTCAAGAGCCCTGAGGCCGCGGCGTGGTGGCGAACCAATACACCGCACTTGATTCGCCCACGCCGTTACTTCGTTTTCCAGCAGGCGGACGTACATGTCATCGATTGAAGGCCGATCTAACCTGTCGATCAAGTGGACCTCAACCGGCTGGCTGCACTCCGCTCAGCAGGTAGTCGTCGCTCGGTGCGGCCAGCCGGTTTCGGCCACTCAGCTCCAACGCTAGGCAGCGCAATCCAATGCGGATTCACATCACCGGCGCTTCGGGGAGCGGTGCCACCACACTAGGAGCGGCGCTTGCGCAGGATCTGTCGCTGCCCCACGAAGATGCCGACAGCTACTACTGGCTCCCGACGTCTCCGCCGTTCAAGGAGAAAAGGTGTGCGACTGACCGGCTTGAGATGGCCTGCAGAGCCCTTCACTCAGACCAAGGCGTAGTCCTGTCAGGATCTATCTATGGCTGGGGATTCCAGGTCGAAGATGCCTTCGACTTGGTTGTGTTTCTCTACCTTCCCGCTGCCGTTCGCATTGAGCGGCTTCGCCGCCGAGAGATTGAGCGGTACGGCGCGGCGGACCCAGCGTTTCTGAAGTGGGCGTCAGAGTACGACGAAGGCCCTTCCGAGGGCCGGAGTCTGGCAAAGCACAATGCTTGGCTTGCTCAACGCACATGCCCAGTCCTTCGACTCGAACAAGATCAGACAGTGGCCGAGCGAGTGGCACGAGTTCGACAAGCGCTACCAGGCTCACCGGCGCGCGGCACTGCCTAGCAGCCCAGACCCGCTTCGGCAAGCGCCGTCAGCCCACTCCAAATTCCGGTAACTACGTCGGCGCCAATGATGATCAGGTGTGGCGAGCACGGGGAAAGAGTCTCACCGGCCCCGCGTGCAGGTTGCCTCGGTCCCTCACCATCTGTTCCTGACCGTTCTTCTCCGGGTACGTCCACACTCGTCACAGCACCGTGGGCAACACAACACCCCACAGGCCGCCATCCTTGGCACACCCACTGGCGGTTCGTCCGGACAACTGTCGATTCGTCGCACCCGTGCCGCCGAAACCGCCGCGGTGCCGCATGCTGAGTGCATTCACAAACCTCAACGAGAGCACCGCCATGAATCGACGCCTGTTCACCGCCGCCGCCACGGCCATCGCATTCACCTCCACCAAGGCTGCAGCGGCCGATGTGGTCAAGGCTGACGTACTTCTTGGAACCTGGGACGTTGACCTCCGCCCCAACCCGGCCGCGCCGGCCTACTTGAAGTCGCTCATCGTCTCGGCCGTGTCTAGCGGCACGTTCAGCGGCACCTTCTACGACGCAGAGATTTCTGAGGGGCGCATCAATGTCGATTGGGGGACCGTGCGGATCGCCTTCGTCACCTCGGATGGCTCGGGCCCGTACAACCACTCAGCCGTCCTCAGGGACGGCCGGCTTGAAGGGCTCACGAACTCGACGGGCCGCAAATTCCTCGCTTACTGGAGTGCGACCAAGAAGTAGTCGGCGCCGGTGCGAGATGAAGCCAAGCTCCCGCTTTCACGACAAAGCACCGAAGCCGTCTCGAACAGCACGTTGATGACGATGTAATCGGCCCCGCCCGCTGATTTGTTCTTGGCGAGTTCGATGCCACCAGCCAGAATCATCAAGCACCTCCCATCGCGGCAGGTTCGCGGCGGGCCAGCACCCGCCATTCGTCGTGCGACATCTGGACACAGCGTGTCATGAAAAACTTGTTCACTGCACCCGGCTTCGCGCTGGTGACACTGATGATGATTCAGCCAACGGCTTTGCTGGCCGCTGCGCCTGATAGCCCGGCGCCCGTAACCGCGGGTTCGCAGGCCCCGAGAAAAGCAGTGACCCTTCCTGCGGCGACCGTCAGCCGCAGATACAGCCACATGATCCACGCGGAAGGCGGGATGCCGCCTTACACCTTCTCTGAAACGTCAGGCAACTTGAAGGCAATCGGACTCTCGATCGCTTCTGATGGATGGCTCACTGGCATTCCAAAGAAGTCTCGGCTCCTTGAATTCACCGTCGCAGTTCACGACTCCACGGATCAGGTCCACGCCGAGCAAAGCTATCGGCTCCGCGTATTGCCACCACAAAAGAGACGGCAAAGCCAAAGATCAAAGAAGCAGATTCAAGGAACCTGACCATGCCCATCAAAACCGCGCTTGTTTCCTGCGCACTGCTGATCGCCTCTGCCGGCGCAGCCGCCGTTGATGCCAGAGACCGTGGCTTCCTGAGCAAAGGCACACCAGAGGGTGAGGTCGTCTACAAGATCGGGAAGCCCGACCATGAGGCCTTCATCGTGAACGTGAAGGGCCAACCCGAGGAGAAGACCTGGACCTACTTCCCGGCGGATCGGGACCCGCAAACCCTGACGATCATCACTTTGCGCGCAGGCGTGGTGATCAACATCGAACGCAAGATCGCTCGTTGAGGCCCGCCCACGCGCGGCGGCGCCTCGGCCCATCAATGGGCCACAGTCAAACCAACCCGCCGGCCTGCAGCTTCTGCTGCAGCCAATCGCGCAGCGCCTTGGCCGCCGGCGTCAGTTGACGCCGCCCCGGCACCAGCAGGTACAGCGGCGCTGGTTCGCCCTCCCAGTGCGGGTTGATTTCGAGCAGCTGACCTGAGCGCAACTCGGCCGCCACGTCCAGCCGAGACTTGCAGGCCAGCCCCACACCAGCCAGTGACCAGCGCTTGACGACCTCGCCGTCGTTGGCGCACCGCTGGCCGCTCACGGGCACATCCAGCCACTGGCCGTCCACGCGGAAGCGCCAGGTCTTGGGCACGCTGCCACCCAGCATGAACCGCAGCGCTTCGTGCTGCACCAGGTCATCAGGCCGGGCCGGTACGCCGTGGCGCGCCACATAGGCTGGCGCCGCCACCAGCACCCGCGCATTGCCCGGCACCAGTGGCAGCGCCACCTGGGTGGAGCTGGGCGGCTGGCCGTAGCGAATGGCCAGGTCCAGCGGCGCGCGCATCAGGTCGGTGTTGCGATCAGACAGGTGCAGGCGCAAGGCCAGTTGCGGGTGGCGCTGCTGAAAGGCCTCCAGCCAGGGCAGCAGCACATGTCGCCCCAGATCAGACGGCAAGGCCACCTGCAGCTCACCCTGCAGCGCCTGCCGCGCCGACACCACCGCCGTGCGCGCCTGGCCAATCGCCTGCATGGCCTCACGCACATGCGGCAACAGGCGCTCACCTTCGGCAGACAAACGCAGGCTGCGCGTGCTGCGCACGAACACCGTCACGCCCCACTGCGCCTCCAGGCGCTTCACGGCGGCGCTGGCCGCGGCGGGAGAGCAATCAAGCGATCTGGCGGCCGCCGTCAGGCTGCCCAGATCGGCGGTTCTCAACAGCAGTTCGAGGTCAGTCAGGCGCGTCATCGTTCGATTTTCATTGAAAGTGAAATCACTGCGGCCACCTGTGCAACCAGGCTTTGCAGACAGAGACTGCAGACCATTCACTCTTCATCTTCAAACGAATCGCCATGAAAGCCGTTGCCTACCAGACCGCCCTGCCCCTGAGCCAACCTGATGCGCTGCAGGACGTGGACTTGCCCGCCCCGCAGCCGGGCCCGCGTGACCTGCTGGTGGATGTGAGCGCCATCGCCGTGAACCCGGTGGACACCAAGGTGCGCGCCGGCGTGAACGCCGAGCCGGGACAGTGGAAGGTGCTGGGCTGGGACGCCGTGGGCGTGGTGCAGGCCGTGGGTGCGCAGGTGAGCATGTTCAAGCCGGGCGACCGGGTCTGGTATGCGGGCGCCATCCACCGCACCGGAGCCAACGCACAGCTGCATGTGGTTGATGAGCGGATCGCGGCGCTGGCGCCAAGCTCGCTGGTTGATGACGACGCGGCCGCCATGCCGCTGACGGCCATCACGGCCTGGGAAATGCTGTTCCACCGGCTAGGCATCGAGATGCACGTACAGACGGACGCGCCGGTGGGCGACACCCCACCCAAGCAGTCGCTGCTGATCGTGGGCGCCGCTGGCGGCGTCGGCTCGGTCATGATCCAGCTGGCCCGAAAGCTCACCGGCCTGACGGTGATCGCCACTGCGTCACGACCAGAGACGGCCGCCTGGGTGCGTGAGCTGGGTGCGCACCATGTGCTTGACCACAGCAAGCCGCTGGCG
Source organism: Ideonella margarita (assembly GCF_038066635.1). Classification (NCBI taxonomy): domain Bacteria; kingdom Pseudomonadati; phylum Pseudomonadota; class Betaproteobacteria; order Burkholderiales; family Sphaerotilaceae; genus Ideonella; species Ideonella margarita. The sequence goes on from NZ_JBBUTI010000019.1 coordinate 4,604, forward strand.
GAGGAACTCAAGGCCGCCGGCCTGCCCGCGCCTACCCACGTCGTCAGCCTGACCCAGACCGGCCAGAACTTCGCGCAGATCGCCGAGCTGATCGCGCCGCAGGGCCGCTTCGGCCTGATCGACGACCCGGCGCCGGGCAGCATCGACATCACGCTGCTCAAGCGCAAGAGCGTGTCGCTGCACTGGGAGCTGATGTTCACGCGCTCGCTGTTTGAAACCGCCGACATGATCGAGCAGCACCAGCTGCTGACCGAGGTGGCGAAGCTGGTGGATCAGGGCCATCTGCGCACCACACGCGGTGAACACTTCGGCACCATCAACGCAGCCAACCTGCGGCGCGCGCATGCCTTGCTGGAAAGTGGCAAGGCGGTTGGCAAGGTGGTGTTGTCGGGCTTTTGAAGGCCCGGTGGCGGCGCTAGCACTTGTGCCGACAGCGGAATGCTTGAATAATGTGTAAATCATTTACACCATTACTGAAACTGCATGACCAAAACTGCTGCTCAAGCTGCCGCCACCCAAGCGCCGACCACTGCCGTAGCCACCACGGCGCCTGCCGCGCAAGTTGCCACCCAGACCACCGCTGCTGCTCCTGCAGCTGCGGCTGCACCCGCAGCTGCAAGCACCAGCGCTGAAGCCGTTGCTGCCCCGGCCGCTAAGGCTGCAGCCCCTGCCAGCAAGCCTGCCAAAGTTGCCAAGGCCGCGCCAGTGAAGGCCGCCGCTGCCAGCAAGACCGTGGTGAAGGCTGAAACGAAGCCCGCAGCAAAGCCGGCTACCAAGCCAGCGGCCACCAAGGCAGCTGTGAGCAAGACGGCCAAGGTGGCCCCGGCGCCCGCCCCGGTGACCAAGGCAGCTGCCAAGCCGGTGGCAAAGCCAGCCGCCAAGCCAGCCGCCAAGCCAGCTGTCAAGCCAGCTGCCAAGAAGGTCGACGTCAAGCCGACCACCAAGTCCGCGACGAAACCCGCCACCAAGCCGGCTACCAAGCCCACTGCCAAGCAGGCCACCAAGCCCGCCGTGAAGGCCCCGGCCAAGGCCGCCGCAACGCCCGCTGCACCAGCCGTGGCCGCTCCGAAGGCGGACAAGGCTCGTCACAAGCTGGTCCGTGACAGCTTCACCATGCCCAAGCCCGATTTCGACCTGATCGACGTACTGAAGAAGCGTGCGCTGGACTTCAAGCGTCCGACCAAGAAGAGTGAGCTGCTGCGCGCCGGTCTGCAGGTGCTGGCTTCGCTGTCGGCAACCAAGCTGGGTGAAGCACTGGCCGCGCTGCCGGAGCTGAAGGCCGGTCGTCCGCGCAAGGGCAACTGATACACCTCGGCCGCCCAGGTGCGGCCTGAGGTGATTGCCTGACAGCAAAACCCGTGGCGCGCCTCACACGGCGCCACGGGAACGACATGGACGGCCGCTAAACTGCTCGGTTGCAGTAACCAGAGCAGTAATTCTCATGTCGTTGGATAAAAGTGGTGCACACACCACACGCAGACTCCACCTGCAATCGCTTGTTGCATTGACCAGCGTGGCACTCGGCGGCACCTGGGCGCCCTCGGCACAAGCCGCAGAGTCGCAGGTTCAAGGCGCTGGCGCCAGTTTCCCGTCGAAGGTTTACGGCCGCTGGATGAAGCAGTACGCCGAAGGCCAGTCCGTCAGCCTGAGCTACAAGGCCACGGGCTCCGGCGACGGCGTGAAGCAGGCGATTGCCCGCACCGCCCAGCTGGCAGGCACCGACGCCCCATTGAGTGAAGCCGACCTGGCCAAGCACAAGCTGGTGCAACTGCCCATGCTGGTGGGCGGCGTGGTGCCGGTGGTGAACCTGCCCGGCGTCGAGAACAAGCGGCTTCGGCTGACGGGCGAAGTGCTCGCGCTGGTGCAGCAAGGCGAGATCACCCGCTGGGACGATGCCCGCATCGCCGAGCTGAACCGTGGGCTGACGCTGCCGGCCAAGCGCATCATCCGCGTGGTGCGCGCCGACAAGTCGGGCACCACCGAGGGCTACACCCGCTACCTGAGCGAAGTGTCTGCCACCTTCAAGACCGCCGTGGGCGTGAACGGCCTGCCGAAGTGGCCGGGCGAAGTGGAACGTGCCGAGGGCAATGACGGTGTGGCCTCGCTGGTGAAATCCACCAGCGGCAGCATCGGCTATGTCAGCCATGACCGGATCGAGACCGATGGTCTGGCCTCCGTCACCCTGCGCAACCGCGATGGCCAGTGGGTGTCGTCGTCAGAAGCAGGTTTTCGCAGCGCAATCCTCAACAGCGATCTGCACCGCAGCGGCGTGGACACCGCCAGCCTGATGAACCGCGCGGGCAGCGAGAGCTGGCCCATCACCTTGACCAGCTTCCTGCTGATCGACGCCACGCCGGCCAACGCAGCCGCGGCCGAATCGACGATGAAGTTCCTCTACTGGTGTTTCATGCGCGGTGATGCGTTGACCCGCGGCACCGGCTTTGCGCCGCTGCCCACCTCGGTTCAGGCCCGCCTGACCAGCCGCCTGACGGCCGTCAAGCCGCGCGACGGCAGCGTGCCCGTCTACCAGAGCTTCTGAGGCGGCTGCCTCAGAGCAGGCGGTGCACGGCGTGCCGCAGCTCGCTCGGGCTGAACGGCTTGCACAGATAGTCGGTGGCACCGGCCTGCAGGCCGGCGTCCCGGCTGGTGACATCCGCCAGGGCGCTCAGCATCAGGATGACCGGTGACTTGCTGCTGCCCGACTTCGAGCGAAGCTGCTCGCAGACCTGGATGCCGCTGAAGCCCGGCATCATCACGTCGAGCAAGACCATGTCGGGCTTGAAGCTCTCGGCGATCTGCAGGGCCGTGGCGCCGTCACCCGCCTCACGAAGCTCGAAGGGCTCGTCTTCGAGGGTCATCGTGATCAGATCTCGAATTTCGGATTGATCGTCCACGATCAGGATGCGCTTCACTCTTCTCTCCTCAGGGGCTCACGGCCCATTGTGAAGCGAAACCCGGCTGACGCGCACAGGCAGAGCGCCAACAATGGCTCAGGTTGAGGGATCTCCTGACGCTGCAGCGCCCTTCAGGCGGCGGTACAGCGTGTTGCGGCTGATGCCGAGCATCCGGGCAGCCCCCGACACATTGCCGTCACACGCGGCCATCGCCTGCTGCACCGCCCGGGCCATCACGGCGTTCATGCCGTCGGCGGGCCGCTCCGTGTGGGCAGGCGCGGCGCCGGCCTGGGGCTGCTGCGCGGCTTCTGCCCTGGCTTGAACCTCCCGCAGGTCCTCCACCAGGTCATCGGGCAGGTGGCACCAGTCAATCTGCCGATCATGTGGCTCCATCAGCGCGCAGGCCGTGCGCAGGGCGTTCGACAGCTGACGCAGATTGCCCGGCCAGGCATAGGCAGCCATGCAGCGCAGCACATCGGGCGACAGGCCGGGCACCGCCTCGGCAGCGGGCACGGCCAACACCTCACGCAAGAGGCGGTCAATCAACGCGCCCAGGTCATCGCGGTCGCGCAGAGCGGGCAGAGACAGCGCCATGCCGTTGATGCGGTAGTACAGGTCTTCACGGAAGCGGCCATTGCGCATGTCGTCGCGCAGGGGCCGGTGGGTGGCGCACATCAGCTGGATGTCGACGCTGACGGGCTTGCCACCGCCCAGCGGCACCACCTGCCGCTCTTGCAGCACGCGCAGCAGGCGGCCTTGCATGGCCAGCGGCATGTCGCCAATCTCGTCAAGGAACAAGGTGCCGCCATCGGCCTCGCGGATTCGCCCGGGCGCGCCGTCGCGATGCGCACCTGTGAAGGCGCCGGGCCGATAGCCAAACAGTTCTGCCTCGATCAGGCTTTCCGGCAAGGCGGCGCAGTTCACCGCCACGAACGCCTGGGTGCTGCGCGGGCCGGACGCATGGAGCGCCCGGGCGAACACCTCCTTGCCCACGCCCGACTCACCGAGCAGCAGCAAGGCGATGGGCTTGTCGACCACGCGCCGGGCGCGTTGCAGGGCCTGGCGCATGGCGGCATCACCGGTGTCCAGCGCTGACAGGGCATCTGCGTGCACGGCGGCGGGCTCGGCAGCATGGGCCATCAAGGGAGCCTCACCCACCCGCTGCCCCGGCACCCGGGCGTCTTCGGCGTGGCCCATGCGCTGCGGCACCTGCACCGTGATGCTCTGGTAACCCGGCTCGGCACGCAGCCACAGCGGGCCACCGCGCAAGGCCGCCACGCAGGGCGGCGTGGCCCCGGGTTGGCGGGCCAGGTCCCAGATGCGGTCGATGCCCACCTCCAGCACCTGCGACACCTGCACCGCGCCCACATCGGCCCAGCGCAGCTGCAGCATCTGCAAGGCCGCCTCGTTGGCGCCGGTGATCCAGCCATCGGCCGACAGCGCCAGCAGCCCTTCCGTCACGCTGTTCAGGCCTTCGCGGTGGCTGTGCAGCCGCAGGCGCAGGCCAGCGCCATGGCGGGTATCAAACAGCCGGTGCTCGATCATGCGCACGGCAGAGCGCACGAGGCCCAGCGTGTGGCGGTGGTAGCCGCGGTGGTCGCCAGACAGATCCAGCGCTCCGAGCAATCGGCCGGCCGAGTCGTGGATGGGCGCTGCGGCACAGGTGAGAAAGCCATTGCGCTCCAGATAGTGCTCACCGCCATGCACCACCATCGGAATGTCTTCGGCCAGCGCCGTGCCGATGGCGTTGGTGCCGCGCCAGCGCTCTTGCCAGGTGGCGCCCGGCCGCAGGGCCACGCGCTCGGCGCGCTGCAGGAAATCGGCATCCCCCGTGGCGTGCAGCAGCATGCCGTCGGCATTGGCCAGCACCACCATGCTGCCGCTGTCGCGCGTCTGCTCATGCAGGAAGGCCATCACCGGCTCAGCGTGCGACAGCAATTCCCGCTGCTGGACCAGCGCCCGTTGCAGCTGGGGTGCGCTGGCATGCGGCACGCCCTGGCTGCGGCCGTTGGGCAACAAGCCCGCGTCGGCACAGCGCTGCCATGAGCGGGCCAGCACCGGCCCGATGAGTTCGGCTGAAACTGCGCCTGCACTGTTCAATTGCTGGCGCGCACGGCGCAGGTTGGCCACCGGCATGTTCGGGCGCGTGGCGTGTTGCATGACCATGTCTGTCTCCTTTGGGAACACTTATGCAGGCCATTTCATGGGGATTTCCGCCATGTCGTTGTGCGCCTCAAGGGCGCTTCAGCAGAAATCCCGGGCCAGGTTGTTCAGGTTCGGTACAGCCGCACTGCGGCTGCAACACCTGCCCCCATTCGCCGCAGGAATCGGGCCCGCCTTCAACATCAAATCGCGTGAATCTTGTTGAAAGCAGGCTGGCACAAACGCTGCGAAAGAGGCTGCGCACCGTCGGCGTTTGAACACAGGCACCGACCGCACTTTTCCAACAGCCCGAACACAAGCAGGAGACAACCATGCTGTATGCACAACCCGGCGGCGCCGGCGCACCGGTGGCTTTCAAGGCCCGCTACGACAACTTCATCGGCGGCAAGTTCACGGCCCCGGTCGGCGGCGCCTACTTCGACGTCATCACCCCGATCAGCGGCAAGGTCTACACCCAGGCCGCCCGCTCCACCGAGGCCGACATCAACCTGGCCCTGGACGCCGCCCACGCCGCGAAAGACGCCTGGGCCGCCACGCCGCCCGGCACCCGCGCCAACATCCTGCTGAAGATTGCCGACCGCCTGGAAGCCAACCTCGAAAAGCTGGCCTATGCCGAGACGGTGGACAACGGCAAGCCGATGCGCGAAACGCTGAACGCCGACATCCCGCTGGCGGTCGACCACTTCCGTTACTTCGCCGGCTGCCTGCGGGCGCAGGAAGGCGCGCTCAGCGAGATCGATGGCAACACCATCGCTTATCACTTCCATGAACCCCTGGGCGTGGTCGGCCAGATCATCCCGTGGAACTTCCCCATCCTGATGGCCGCCTGGAAGCTGGCTCCCGCGCTGGGCGCCGGCAACTGCGTGGTGCTGAAGCCCGCTGAAAGCACCCCGATCAGCATTCTGGTGCTGGCCGAGCTGATCGCCGACCTGCTGCCCCCGGGCGTGCTGAACATCGTCAACGGTTTTGGCCGTGAAGCCGGCATGCCGCTGGCCAGCAGCAAGCGCATCGCCAAGATCGCCTTCACCGGCTCCACCGCCACCGGCCGCGTCATTGCGCAGGCCGCGGCCACCAACCTGATTCCGGCCACGCTGGAGCTGGGTGGCAAGAGCCCCAACATCTTCTTCGACGACGTGATGGCGCACGACGACGCCTTCCTCGACAAGGCCATCGAAGGCATGGTGCTGTTCGCCTTCAACCAGGGTGAGGTGTGCACCTGCCCGAGCCGCGCGCTGATCCAGGAATCGATCTACGACCGCTTCATCGAGAAGGTCATCAAGCGCGTTGCGGCCATCAAGCAAGGCAGCCCGCTGGACACTGAAACCATGATGGGCGCGCAGGCCTCGGCCATGCAGCAGGACAAGATCCTGTCGTACCTGGAGGTGGGCAAGCAGGAAGGCGCGCAGGTGCTGATCGGTGGCAATGCGGCCAAGATGCCGGGCGACCTGGCCGGCGGCTATTACATCGAGCCGACCCTGTTCAAGGGCCACAACCAGATGCGCGTCTTCCGCGAGGAAATCTTCGGCCCGGTGCTGGCCGTGACGACCTTCAAGGACGAGGCCGAAGCGCTGCAGATCGCCAACGACACGCCTTACGGCCTGGGCGCTGGTGTGTGGACGCGCGACGGCAGCCGTGCCTACCATTTCGGCCGCAAGATCCAGGCTGGCCGCGTGTGGACCAACTGCTACCACGCCTACCCGGCGCATGCGGCCTTCGGCGGCTACAAGGAATCGGGCATCGGCCGTGAAACCCACAAGGTCATGCTCGACCACTACCAGCAGACCAAGAACCTGCTGGTGAGCTACGACCCGAACAAGCTCGGCTTCTTCTGAGGACCGGCTGACATGACCAGCACCCGCGAGGCCGTCGTGGCCACCCCACACGCGCTGCGGGTGATTGGCGAATTGCAGCAGCGCCATGGCACGCTGATGTTCTACCAGTCACACGGCTGCTGCGATGGCAGCACGCCGATGTGCTTCGTGCAGGGCGAAATGGGGCTCAACGCCTCGGACGTGCTGCTCGGGCAGATCGGCGGCGTGCCGTTTTATGCCAGCGAGGCCCAGGCCGAGTACCTGCAGGCCACGCAGCTGGTGATTGATGTGGGCCAGGGCTCGCTCGGCACGTTCTCGCTCGAAGACGCCGACGGCCTGCACTTCAAGGCCCTGAGCCGTCTGTGGCCGGAACCTGAAGCCCTGCCGGAGGCGCAGCCGCCCCGGGGATAATTGCAGTCTGTCTGCATCTGCCCCCGAAGGCTTCCTCATGTTCACCGGCATTGTTCAAGGCGTGGCAACCATTGCCCGCATCTCCGACCGCCCAGGTCTGCGCAGCTTCCGGCTTCAGTTCCCTGACGGCTTTGCCCATGAGCTGGCGATTGGCGCGAGCGTGGCCTGTGACGGCGTCTGCCTCACCGTGACTGAGCTGCATGGCGCGAACGAAGCCGACTTCGACGTGATGCAGCAAAGCCTCTCGCTGACCACGCTGGGCCACTTCCGCGAAGGCGACACGCTGAACGTGGAACGTGCCGCGAAGGACGGCGCCGAGATCGGCGGCCACCCGCTCTCGGGCCATGTGGACGTGACGGCCGAGGTCGAAAGCATTCGCCAGCCCGAGAACAACCACGTCATCCGCATCCGGGTGCCGGGCGGCTGGATGCGCTACATCTTCGCCAAGGGCTACATCGCCATCAACGGCGCGAGCCTGACGGTGGCCGAGGTGAACAAGGCCGAAAACTGGTTCGAGGTCTGGCTGATCCCCGAAACCCTGCGCATGACGACGTTTGGCGACAAGGCCGCCGGAGCCCCGCTGAACATTGAAATCGAGCGCGCCACGCAGGTGTTCGTGGACACTGTGCGTGATGCGCTGGAGGAGCGTCTGGGCCCGCTGCTGCCAGCGCTGGAAAAGCTGCTGGCCAGCCAGGGGCAGACGCTCGACACGCTGGCCAGCCCGGTGCCGCTGCCCAAGGGCTGAAGCCGACCAGGTCAGCGGGCTGCTCAGGCGACCTTGAAGGCGCCGACGGTGTTCACCAGCGCGCGCGCCTGGTGACGCAGGCTTTCCGCGGCGGCGCTGGTTTCTTCCACCAGCGCGGCGTTCTGCTGCGTGCCCTGGTCCATGCGCTGCACGGCCATGCCCACCTGCTGAACCCCGTCGCTCTGCTCCAGGCTGGCGCGGCTGATCTCGGCAATGATCTGGTTGACCCGGCCGATCGAGACGACCACATCGTCCATCGTGCTGCCGGCCTGATCGACCAGCGCCGTGCCCTGCTCCACCCGCTCGACGCTGGTGTTGATCAGGCTCTTGATCTCGCGGGCCGCTTCGGCAGAGCGCTGTGCCAGTGAGCGCACCTCACCGGCCACCACCGCAAAACCGCGGCCCTGCTCACCGGCCCGCGCTGCTTCCACGGCAGCGTTCAGCGCCAGGATGTTGGTCTGGAAGGCGATGCCGTCGATCACGCCGATGATGTCGGAGATCTTGCGCGAGGCCTCTTGAATGCCGCGCATGGTGTGCACCACTTCGCCCACCACCTGCCCGCCACGCACGGCCACCTCGCTGGCCGTGCCGGCCAAGGTGCTGGCCTCACGGGCGTTGTCGGCATTCAGGCGCACGGTTTCACCCAGCTGCTGCATCGACGATGCGGTTTCCTGCAAGGCCGAGGCCTGCTGTTCGGTGCGTGCCGCCAGATCGCTGTTGCCGGTGGCGATTTCCGCGCTGGCGGTGGCCACGCTTTCGGCGTTGCCACGCACATTGCTCACCAGGGCGCGCAGTTGCCCCTGCATGTGCGACAGGGCGTTCAGCAAGGCACCGGTCTCGTCACGCTGGTGGCCCTGGATGGACCGGCTGAGGTCCCCCGCAGCCACGTCGGTGGCCATGTCGACGGCCAGCGTCAGCGGCTTGATGACCGCGTGGCTCAGGCGCACGCCGATGGCCACGCCGATCACCGCGGCCAGCAACATGAAGCCCATGCTGGCGCGGGTGGCACGCAAGCCGTCAGAGTAGGCTTGCTCGGCCACGGCAGCGCTCTGCTCGGCGATGTCCTTGGCAGCGGCGTCCAGCAACTTCGCCGGTTCGCGGTCGATGCCGCGCACGGCCATGTCCCCCACGGAGGGTTCAAGCCCCGCACCCTTGAACTTCTCCAGGCCGTCGCGGTAGCCCACCGACATCTTCTTGTGCTGTGCGATGAACTGGTCCAGGGTGGCTTGCAGGCCGGGGTCGGTCTGCAGGGCACGCAGGGCAACCGCGCCATCCAGCACGGCCTTTTCTTCCTTCTGGAAGGCCTGCCAGTGCTTTTCCAGCATGGCGCCGTCCGAGCCGCGCAGCAACACGTTCTTCCACTCCTGCACCTGGGTCTTGAAGTGAGATTGCAGGATCGCGGCGGCGCGTTCGTCGGCCACCCGTTGCTGCACATCACCGTGGAAGGTGCTCAGCGCGTTGCCAGCCACCAGCAACCCGGCAAAGCCCGCCCCCAGCGTGACCAGCAAGACCAGCGCAAAGGACAGGGGTAATCGTCGACTCAGTTTCACGGTACGTCCCTCATGAGGAAGCCGCCGCCAACGGCGTTGGCAGCAATGGGCGCCATCCTCAGGGAAAACGGCGATCTCAGATCGAGCCAGAAACCATCACATGACAGCTCTTTTCGTATTTATCACGCTTGGGAGGGATTTACGGTGGTTCAAGCCGCCCGGCAGTCTGGCCAGCCCTGTGTCTGCCCCTTGAAGGAGGCCCGCCATGCCGAGAATTCGCCTGTTGTTGCCGATGTTCAGCGCCGTTCTGCCCACCCTGGGGCTGGCCGCCCTGCCCACGCCAGCCTCCGGGGCCGACGGGGCACCACCACCCACGCAGGCGCCGCAGGCCGCAAGCCTCCCACCCGCGCTGCAGTTGCCGCGCGAAGCCAGCTTGTCCGTGGACCCATCCGGCCATCTGGTCAGCGAAAAGCTGGACGGTGTGCGGGCCTGGTGGAACGGCACGGAGCTGCGCAGCCGGGGCGGGCTGCGCATCAACGCCCCCGCCTGGTGGCTGGCGGCACTGCCGCGTGAGCCGCTGGACGGCGAGCTCTGGCTCGGTCGCGGTCGCTTCGACGAGACCTCGGCGCTGGTCCGGCGTGGCGAGCCCACCGACGCCGCCTGGCATGACCTGCGCTTCATGGTGTTTGACGCGCCCACGCACGCCGGCCCGTTCGCACAGCGGGTGGCCCACCTGCAGGCGCTGTTGCCGGACGCTGGCAATGGCCCGGCCCACGCGGTGGCGCACCGCACCTTCACCACCAACCGCGCCCTGCGCACCTGGCTGGACGAGGTGGTGGCCGCGGGCGGCGAAGGCCTGGTGCTGCATGCCGCAGCGGCGCCATGGCAGCCCGGGCGCCAGGCCCATCTGCTCAAGCTCAAACCCGTGCAGGACGCCGACGTCATCGTCATCGGCCACCGTCCCGGCAAAGGCCGGTGGCAAGGCCAGCTGGGCGCCCTGACGGTGCGCAATGCCGACGGCCAGGTGTTCCATGTGGGCAGCGGGCTGAGTGATGCACAGCGGCGCCAGGCACCGCCCGTGGGCACCACCGTCAGCATCCGGTGGCGCGGCCTGACGGCCACCGGGCTGCCACGCTTCGCCACCCTGTGGCGGGTGCGCGAAGCGGGCTGGTGAAGGCGGCGGGCAGAGCCAACCCTTTTGCGCATTTCGCGCGGCAGTCGACACGGCTCGTGACAAAGGCGTGAGCGCAAAGCCAACGGCCGTCGCTTCAGTCGGTTGTAATTTGTCTTGCCAGTTCAGAACAAGACAAAACAAGACTCAAGGGATGCTCGCCATGTTGACGTCATCGTCGTTCCCCGTGGAGGCGCACGACAGCCCCCACGGCCAGCAGTGGCAACGCGGCTTCGGCCGCCTCCGCTTCGCCCAGCAACTGGAAGACGACTTCAGACGCACCAGCCAACGCGGCCTGCGCCACCAGTCGCTGCTGACGCTGGGGCTGGCCACAGTCGCCAGCCTGATGGTCATCGCCGTGGAGGCCTCGCTGTTGAGCGCGGTGCCCGAAGACGTCTGGGCGTCCGAGCCCGCCCGGATGCTGGTGGCGGTGCGCGCGCTCAACCTGCTGGGGCTGCTGGTGGCAGGCATCGCACTGTGGGCCAACCGCTGCGCAGGGCGGCAGCGCCACCTCATCGCCGGTGTGCTGTTCGGCATGGTGGTCAGCCACGGCACCGCGATGGCCCTGCTGGCGCAGCTCGGCCTGGCGGCAGAAAGCAGCGGCCTGTTGCTGACGCTGCTGGCTGTCTTCCTGCCGCTGGGGCTCACATTCCTGGAGTCACTGGCCGTGGCGCTGGGCAGCACCGCCGTGGTGGTGTTGCTGGGCACCCTGCTGCTTGAAGGCTGGTCGCAGCAAGTCAATCTGCGGCTCATTCCGGCCATGCTGATGGGCATCTCGGTGGGCGCGGTAGGCGCCTACCTGCGGGAATACGGGCAACGTGAGCAATTCCTGCTGCGGCGCATGCTGCAGTGGCAAGCCTCCAGAGACCCGCTGACCGGCCTGTTCAACCGCCGGTTGTTTGATCACCACCTCAGCGCCGCCATCCGCCAATCACGCCGCGAATGCCGCCCGCTGGCCTTGCTGATGCTGGATGTCGACCATTTCAAGCTCTACAACGACCTTTACGGCCACCCTGCTGGCGACGAGGCGCTGCGCCTGCTCGGCAAGATCGTCCAGCAGACCGCCAGCCGGCCGCTCGACATGGCCGCGCGCCTGGGTGGCGAGGAGCTGGCACTGCTGCTTTACGACGCCGATGCGGCCCATCTGCCGAAGCTGTGCCGGCGCCTGATGCAGGTGCTGCACGATCTGAACCTGCCGCACGGCGCCTCACCCACCAGCGATCGCCTGACGCTCAGCATCGGCTGCGCGGTGCTGTCGCCGCAGGACACCGCCACCAGCCTGTGCATGAAGGCCGACCAGCGCCTCTACCGTGCCAAGCAGCAGGGCCGCAACCAGGCGGTGTGGGCAGACCCCGCCACGGGGCTGAGGCTGGTCAGCTGAGGCGGCAACAGAGATCGGCTGCCTGAGCCCGGCGATCAGCTCAGCGAGCGCTTGAACACCCCGGCGCCCACCAGCGCCGCCGGCAAGGTGCACAGCACCGCCAGCAGCGTGAACCAGAACGGCCCTTCCATGCCCATCAGGGCGGCCAGCAGCAGCGTGGCCAGACCGAAGACGGCGCCGTGCAGATAGGGGCGGTCAGCGGCCCAGCGTGCGCTCAGGTAGCCCCCGAGGCCCGTGGTGAAGGTGCCCCAGACGAAGCTCAGCATCAGGTAGTCGGCTTGCTGCAGCAATTCATCCAGCTGCGCGGCACTGCTCACGTCCACGCCGAAGGCGCCCACCATCAAGGTGCCACCGATGATGTCGAGCATGAACATCACGATCAGGGCCGGCACGATGGCCTTGTAGGAAATACCGGTCACGGTGTCTGCCTGTAGTCGGGGAAAGGCGCGAAGGCCTGCGGGCGGTGCGCGTGGCTCGGCGAATCAGCGCCAGCCCTGCGGTATGGTAGCTGCCATGAGCGCTTCATTCAGCTTCTTCTGGCACGACTACGAAACCTTCGGCCGCGTGCCGCGCCGTGATCGGCCCTCCCAGTTCGCCGGCGTGCGCACCGACGCTGATCTCAACGAGATCGACAGCCCGGTGATGATGTATTGCCAGCCCCCGCAAGACACCCTGCCCGACCCGGAGGCCTGCCTGCTGACCGGCATCCTGCCGCAGCATTGCCAGTCCGAAGGCCTGGCCGAGCACGCTTTCGCCGCCGCCATCGAAGCCCAGCTGGGCCGCCCCGGTACGGTGGGCGTGGGCTACAACTCCATCCGCTTCGACGATGAAGTGACCCGCCACCTGTTCTGGCGCAACATGGTCGACCCCTACGCCCGCGAATGGCAGAACGACTGCGGCCGCTGGGACCTGCTCGACACCGTGCGCTGCATGTACGCCCTGAGGCCGGAAGGCATCCAGTGGCCGCAGCATGAAGACGGCCGTCCGTCCTTCAAGCTGGAGCACCTGAGCAAGGCCAACGGCCTGATGCACGAGGCCGCGCACGATGCGCTGTCAGACGTGCGCGCCACCATCGCGCTGGCACGGCTGATCCGTGAACGCCAGCCCCGGCTCTGGGAGTTCTGCCTGAAGCTGCGCAGCAAGAATGCCGTGTGGGCCGAAATCGGCGTGGGCAAGCCCTTCCTGCATGTCTCGGGCATGTACGGGCCGGAGCGCGGCAACATCGCCGTGGTGTGGCCGCTGGCGCCCCACCCCACCAACAAGAACGAACTCATCGTCTGGGACCTGGCGCAAGACCCGGCCGCCCTGTTCGATCTGAATGCCGAAGAAATCCGCCTGCGAATGTTCACGCGCAGCGAAGCGCTGCCCGAGGGCGTGACGCGCCTGCCGGTGAAGAGCATCCACGTGAACAAGAGCCCGGTCGTGATCGGCAACCTGAAAACCCTGTCGCCGGAGATGGCCGCGCGCTGGGGCATCGACATGGCGCAGGCCATGGCCCACGCAGAGGTCGCGGCCGAGCATTCACACCGCATGGCCGGCATCTGGCCTGACGTCTTCGAGCGCCCTTCGTCCGGCCAGACGGCAGACGTGGACGAAGACCTGTACGGCGGCTTCGTGGGCAACGAGGACCGTCGCCGCCTCGAGCGCCTGCGCGCGCTCGACCCCGCCGACCCCGGCCTGGCGCTGGCCAGCTTTGATGACAAGCGCCTGGGCGAGCTGTTTTTCCGCTGGCGCGCGCGCAACTGGCCGGAGCAGCTCTCTGACACCGAAGCCGAACGCTGGAACACACTGCGGGCACAGCGTCTGCACAACGGCAGTGGCGGCGGGCTGACGCTGTCGCAGTTCTTCGAGCAGATCGACCAGCTCAGCGAGACGGCGGACGAGCGTGGCCAGGAAATCCTGGGCGCGCTGTATGACTGGGCGGAGCAGATCGCCCCACCACCGCCGGGCGAGTGAGCACAGGCAGGCGCCCCCGGGCAATTCCTCTGGGCAAGCGCGGCTGCGAGGCGTAGCGTGCGGGTCAGTGTGCCGGCGCACCCGCCGGTCGTCGACGAGGAGACACCCATGCTCAACAAGCAAGGCATCGACCAGCAAGCGCTGGTTGATCTGTTCACCACCGCCAGCGCCAAGCAGACCGCCCAGCTCAAGGACGCCGTCAGCAAGGCCACCCTGCAGGCCCTGGAAGGCCGCGAGATGACCCTGAAGAACCTGCGCGGTGTCATCAAGTCAGTGACCGAAGCCGCCAGCCAGGGTGCCGCGAAGAACGCCACCCCGAAGGTGAATGTCGAGGCCATGCTGGCCACGGCCGTGGCCGGCATCGACGACGCCTTGCTCAAGGCCGTGGAAGCCAACCGCATCGCGATGGAGCGCTTCATCGACCAGGGCGTGAGCCTGCAGGACAGCCACCTGAAGAAGGCCCTCGGCGACCTCGACAAGTTCGAAGACACCATGCTGTCGGCCATCCGCAAGGCCTCTGAATCTGCCAGCACCCAGCTGGCCGCCCCCTGGAAGGACGTGCTGGGAAAGTTTGAGTCGGCCGGCTCACTCACCGGCGCCCAGGCCAGCGCCACCATCGAGCAGCTCACCGAGCAGATGCAGACCCAGCTGCGCGAGGGCCGCCAGGCCAGCATCAAGGCTGCCATGGCCCTGGCCAACAGCTACACGGCGATGGTCAGCGGCGTGCTGATCGGGCTGAGCGACGCCATGCGCCAGGGCAGCGCCAAAGCCGGCAAGAAGTGAGGCGATCGCCAGTTTTTTGGCGACCTTCCGTATTTTTAGACTTCGTCCCCGGTTCAGCGCGGCTGCCGGAGACCTCAACCCGCCTACACTGGCGGGTTGGTTTTTTCGAGAGCGTTACACCATGACCCGAGTTGTCATCAGCGGCACCGGCCTGTACCAGCCGCCCCATGTCATCAGCAATGCCGAACTGGTGGAGGCCTACAACGCCTACGCCGAACTGCAGAATCAGAAGAACGCCGCGGCCATTGCCGCTGGCGAGATGGTGGCCCTGACGCCCTCGAACGTCGAGTTCATCGAAAAGGCCTCGGGCATCAAGCAGCGCTACGTCATCGAAAAGGACGGCGTGCTCGATCCGCAGCGCATGTATCCGCGCTTCCAGGAGCGTCCGGACGACCAGATCTCGCTGATGGCGGAAATCGCCGCTGACGCCGCCCGCAAGGCCATGGCCGCTGCCGGCAAGACCGGCGCCGACATCGACGGCGTGCTGTGCGCCGCCGCCAACATGCAACGCGCTTACCCGGCGATGGCCGTCGAGATCCAGCAGGCCATCGGCGCTGGCGGTTACGGCTTCGACATGAACGTGGCCTGCTCGTCGGCCACCTTCGCCATCGAACAGGCCGCCAACGCCATCCGCGCCGGCAGTGCCAAGTGCGTGCTGGTGGTGAACCCCGAAATCACCTCGGCCCACCTGGAATGGCGTGACCGCGACTGCCACTTCATCTTCGGCGATGTGTGCACCGCCGTGATCGTGGAAGCCGCCGACACCGCCACCGCCCCTGAGCAGTGGGAAGTGCTGGGCACCAAGCTGGTCACCCAGTTCTCGAACAACATCCGCAACAACTTCGGCTTCCTGAACCGCAGCGAAGACAGCGACCCGGATGCCCGCGACAAGACCTTCCGCCAGGAAGGCCGCAAGGTGTTCAAGGAAGTGGTGCCGATGGCCGCTGCGCACATCGAGGCCCACCTGCAACAGCTCAGCTTCGAGCCCACCGCCGTGCGCCGCTTCTGGCTGCACCAGGCCAACCTGGGCATGAACCAGCTGGTCATCAAGAAGCTGGTGGGTGGCGAGGTCAACAACGACATCGCGCCGCTGATTCTCGACACCTACGCCAACACCGCCTCGGCCGGTTCGGTCATCGCCTTCCATGAGCACCGCGAAGGCCTGAAGGCCGGTGATCTGGGCGTGATCTGCTCGTTCGGCGCCGGCTACTCCATCGGCAGCGTCATCGTCCGCAAACTCTGATCGGTGGCGCGGGCAACTTGAACCCGCGCCGTAACCGCCAGTGCGTAGCATCCAGCCCATGAACATTGCGCTGATTGCCCACGACCGCAAGAAGGACGACATGGTGGCCCTGGCCAGCGGCTTCGCCACGGCGCTGTCGTCGTGCACGCTGATGGCCACCGGCACCACCGGCGGCCGGCTCCGGAACGAAGTCGGTCTGTCGGTGGAATGCCTGCTCAGCGGCCCGCTGGGCGGTGACCTGCAGATCGGCGCGCGGCTGGCCGAAGGCGGCGTGGACGCCGTCATCTTCCTGCGTGACCCGATGACGCCGCAGCCACACGAGCCCGACATCAACGCGCTGGTGCGCGCCTGCGACGTGCACAACATCCCGTGCGCCACCAATGTGAGCAGCGCCCGTCTGCTGCTCACCCAGCTGCTGCGCGATCACGAGGACTGATCACGAGGACTCAAGCGCGGCCTTGGCGTCCAGGTCAAGCTGGGTCAGGTACATGCGCAGGTCGAACTCGACCTGGTGGTAGTCGCGCATCATGTGGCAGCACAGGCCGTAGAAGGCCTTGTCATGCTCCGGCTCTTTCAGGTGCGCCAGCTCATGCACCACGATCATGTCGAGGAAGGCCGCCGGCGCCTCCTTGAACAGCGTGGCGATGCGGATTTCCCGCCGTGACTTGAGCTGCCCGCCGTGGATCTTCGAGATGCGGGTGTGCGTGCCCAGCGCATGCTGCAACACCTTCAACTTGGCGTCGTAGTGCACCAGCTGCAGCGGCGGCGCATTGCGCATCGCCTGCTGCTTGCGCTCATTCACGTAGTCGAACAGGGCCTTGTCGCTGCGCACCTCGTGCGCGTCGGGGTACTTGCGCCGCAGCACCTCGCCCAACTCGCCCCGCTCGATCAGCGTGCGCACCTGCGCCAGCAAGGCATCGGGATAGCCGGCCAGGTAACGCAGGGCGATGGGCGGCCTGGCAGCGGGCTGAAGGGCTGGATGAGCGGGCGATGGGGGCGAAGATCTGGAGGCGGACATGCGGACGCCATTGTCCTTCAGCCACCGCCGGCATCCAGGGTGGCCGGGCAAGTGGCCGCCTGACCCACGCTGTAGGCCAGGTCAGGGCACATGGTGAGCGTGGTGGTGGTGTTCGGGCCATTGCCGTTGGTGCACTGCACGTAGCAGCGGTTGCCGGCGAACTTGGCGTAGGTCAGCATCCACATCGTGCCCCCGGCCGAGTCGTTGCTGTAGTAGCCCGCATAGTTCTGGTTGCGCACGAACCACGAGGCCTGGCTCAGGCCCGTCATGCAACTGAGGTTGTAGCCCACCACCTTCACCGCCGTGCCGCCTGCCAGGCAACCGGTGCCGTTGCCGGCCGCGTCGATGTTTCCGGTGCAGCCACCCGAGGTGAAGTTACCTTTGCCGGCGTTCAGCGCTGCCTGCATCTTGACGCCGTGGATGGCGGTGCGGGCCAGGGCCAGATGCTGACGGAACACCGCCGTCTCGGCATCCGCCGACATGTCCATGTACTTGGGCAAGGCCATTGCAGCCAGCACGGACAGGATGACGATCACCATCACCAGCTCGAGCAGGGTGAAACCAGACGGCCGCGCAGACCTGCAGCGGCCGGGGCGCAGATGAGTGCGACGCGGGTTCATGGTCGACGTCGTATCGGCAGAAAGGTCGACTTTCTTTAGTACGCCTTGAATGCACGCAAGGCCCGGCACGGTGACGGGGGTGGCGGCAGTCTTGACCTGCATCGGGGTAATGGCAAGCCGCCAGCCCGCTGGCGGGCAGCGATACTTGCGCCCTGCAGCAATGCCTTGTTCAACCTGTTTTCGAAGACTGCTCAACCATGCATACCAAGCCCTGCCTGAACCACGCTGATGTGGACGCGATCCTGGCCGCCGCCCGTGCCGAAGCCCTGGCCAACCAATGGGCCGTGACCATCGCCGTGGTCGATGATGGCGGTCACCTGCTCGGCCTGACCCGCCTCGACGGCGCCGCACCGCTGTCCTCGCTCATCGCCCCGGCCAAGGCCCGCACGGCTGCCCTCGGCCGCCGCGAGACCAAGGTCTACGAAGACATGGTCAACCAGGGCCGCGTGTCCTTCCTGAGCGCGCCGGAAGTGGAAGGCCTGCTTGAAGGCGGCGTGCCGGTGCTGGTCAACGGCCAGATCGCGGGCGCGGTCGGCGTGAGCGGCGTGAAGTCGAGCGAAGACGCCCAGGTGGCCAAGGCCGGCATCGCGGCTGTGACCCAAGGCTGAATCGAGATGGGCGAGCGTGTGAAATAGGCCACCGCCGCCCGCCTCTTCCGGGCGCTCAGACGCAGCCGCGCAGGTATCCTGACGCGGAATTGACCTGAGTGCCCATGATGAACACGACTGCCACACCCACTCGCCGCACCCAAGCCGTTGCCGCCGAGCTGGACCAGGCCCGCAAGTCCGGCCCGCTGCAGACCATCATCATTCCGCCGTGCCCGGATCTGCTGGCGCGCATGCGCGCCGCCCTGCAGGAGGCCGACCCCGACCTGAACGTCATCGCCCAGATCGCCAGCAGTGATGTGGCGATGGCCGCCTCGCTGCTGAAGGCCGCCAACAGCGCCGCCTACAGCAGCGGCACACCGGTGCAGACCGTGGGCCAGGCCATGAACCGCCTGGGTCTGGAAAAGACCGCGATGGTGATGACGAGCTTCCTGACGCAACGCGCCATCCGCGTGAACAGCCCGCACCTGCAGCGCTTCTGGCAGCGTGCCGGCAAGCGTGCCGTGGCGATGCAGTTCATGGCGAGCAAGCTGCCGGGCATGTCACCGGACATGGCCCACACCTACGGTTTGTTCTGCCATGTCGGCATGCCCGTGATGCTGCAGAGCGTGCGCGGTTATTCCGGCACCTTGATGGAGGCCGCGGCCCGCATCGACCGGCCATTCATCACGACCGAAAACGCCAACCACCGTACCGATCACGCGGTGGTGGGTGCCCTGGTGGCGAGGCTGTGGAAGCTGGCACCCGAGGTGATGGTCGCCATCCGGCGCCACCACGATCTGGACATGATCGGCCATGAAGACACCGAGCCGGACGTACACACCCTGGTGGCCGCTGGCCTGGTGGCCGAACACCTGATGCGCCGCCACGAGGCCCTGGAGGCCGACGTGGACTGGCTGGCGAACAAGCAGCGCGCGCTCGACTGGTTGCACATCGACGAGGACGAGCTCGAAGTGTGGGACGAAGAGCTGCGCCCGCTGCTGGACGCCACGCTTTGACGCGGCACCGGGCGGTGCCAGCGCCAGTGATCAGCGCAGGTTGTCCGGCAGCTCGATCTTGACTTCCAGCACTTCGAGGTTGTCCTGGCGTTCCAGGTGCACCTTGATGTCGTCGGGGTTGATCGACACGTACTTGGAAATCACCGCCACCAGCTCGCGCTGCAGCGCAGGCAGGTAGTCGGGCGTGGCCGCGCTGCGGCCGCTGCGCTCATGCGCCAGGATGATCTGCAGCCGTTCCTTGGCCACATTGGCCGTGGTCTTCTTCTCACCGAGCAGGAAGGACAGGAAAGACATGGCCATTACCTCCCCCCGAACATGCGCTTGAAGAAGCCGGGCTTGACCGCTTCGGTGAAGCGCAGCGGCTTGTCTTCGCCCAGGAAGCGGCTGATGACGTCGAGGTAGGCCTCGGAGACATCGGTGCCCTTCAGGTGCACGGCCGGCAGACCCTGGTTCGACGCGTCCAGCACGTTCTCGGACTCCGGGATCACGCCGATCAGCTTGATGCGCAGGATTTCCTGGATGTCGTCCAGCGACAGCATCTGCCCACCCTCAACCCGGCTCGGGTTGTAGCGGGTGATCAGCAGGTGTTCCTTGATCGGCTCGCGGCCTTCGATGGCGCGCTTGGTCTTGCTCGACAGGATGCCCAGGATGCGGTCGGAGTCACGCACCGACGAGACTTCCGGGTTGGTCACGACCAGCGCCTCATCGGCGAAGTACATGGCCATCAGCGCGCCGGTTTCGATGCCTGCCGGCGAGTCGCAGATGATGTATTCGAAGCCCATCTCGGACAGGTCCTTCAGCACGCGCTCGACGCCGTCCTGGGTCAGGGCGTCCTTGTCGCGCGTCTGCGAGGCAGCAAGCACGTAGAGGTTGTCGCTCTGCTTGTCCTTGATGAGGGCCTGGTTCAGGTTGGCCTCGTTGTGGATCACGTTGATCAGGTCGTACACCACCCGACGCTCGCAGCCCATGATCAGGTCGAGGTTGCGCAGGCCGACGTCGAAGTCGATCACGGCCGTCTTGTGGCCGCGCAAGGCGAGCCCGGAGGCGAAACTGGCGCTGGTCGTGGTCTTGCCCACGCCGCCCTTGCCAGAGGTCACCACGACGATCTTGGTCATCGGATTGGATCCTTTCAGTCGGAAATTGGTCGAATGCGTAAAAACAGGTCAGAACTTCAAGGGCTCGAACAGCAGCTTGTCACCGTCGAGCCTGACTTGTGCGGGCTGGCCCGCCACGTCGCTGGCCAGGCCAGCCTCGGTGGTGCGCCAGGTGCCGGCGATGGACACCAGCTGGGGCTCCATCACCGCGGCAAAGATACGGGCTTCGGTGTTGCCACGAGCGCCGGCGATCGCACGGCCGCGCAGCGGTGCATACACATGGATGCTGCCGTCGGCGATCACCTCGGCACCGAAGCTCACCACCGCCAGCACGATCAGATCACCACCGCGGGCATAAACCTGCTGGCCGGAGCGCAGCGGCTTGTCGATGATCAACGTGGTGGCGGGCAGCGCGGCGGCGGGCTCGGGCGCCAGTTCGGCAGCAGGTGCTTCGGCAGCCGGCAAATCAGCTGACGCCGCTGTAGGTGCGGCAGTGGGTGCTGCAGTCGTTGCGTCAGTCGTTGCGGCATGCACCTCGGCCACCACCACGCTGTCGGTCAGCACCACACCGGGGTCAGCCGGCGCGGCGCGCACGGGCGCAGCTTCAGGCGCTTCGGCCAGGCCGGCAGCCAGTGCTGCGGCATGCTGGTCAACGCTGCCACCGCGCACGGCCATCGGGTTGAAGCCGTACCGCTTCAGCAGCGCCACCAGCGCGTGGAAATCGATGGGCGTGGCGTCGTCGCGCAGCGCAGCCAGGTCCACGCACAGGGGTTCGTGGTCGAACACGCCCGGGGTGGCGGCATAGCGGGCGTCGAGTGCGTCGGCCAGCGCCTGGAGATCAGGGGTCTTGAGCAACAGCGCCAGCACCGTCAGTGCAGCACTCTTCAGATCGAAGATCGACGTCGCGTTCGCCTTGGAAGTCACGGCCATGAGGCAAAAGGTGCTCAGAAAGATATAGAGTGTAACGGTCTGCCTCGGGCAGCCCGGCGAACAGTTCGGCGCAGAGCGCGCGCACGTCGTTCTGGGTGCGCAGGCGGGCGTAGGCCTCCTGCGCTTCAGGGTAGCGGCGGCGCAGGTAATTCAGCCATTGCTTGATGCGGCCGGCGCGGTGTCTGGGCACCACATGGCTCTCGATCTGGATGCTGAAGCGCGCCATCAGCGTGAGCATGCTGGCCCAGGGCAGCGGCGTGGCGGGCGCAATGCCGCCCGTGCCCCAAGCCGCGCGGATGGCGAGCGCCAGCCCGGGATCGGCCACCATGCCGCGCCCCAGCATCAGCGCATCGCAGCCGCTTTCCGCCTGGCAGCGCAGCGCGTCGTCCACGGTCCAGATTTCACCGTTGGCCACCAGCGGCACGCTCACCGCTTCTCGGATGGGCACGAGTCGATCCCACCAGGCCGGCGGTCGGTAGGCGTCGGCCTTGGTGCGCGCATGAACAACGATTTCCGACACGCCGCCGTCGGCCAGCGCCTGCGCGCAAGCCACCGACAGCGCACTGTCATTCACGCCCAGCCGCATCTTGGCCGACACCACCTGGTGCGCCGGCACGGCCGCCCGCACCGCGCGCGCGATGCGGAACAGCAGCTCGGGGTCATCGAGCAGCGATGCCCCACCACCGTGGCGGTTCACGACCTTGGCGGGGCAACCGAAGTTCAGGTCCACCCCATCCGGGCCCAGCCCGGCCACACGGGCCGCGTTGTCGGCCAGGCAGGCGGGGTCAGAGCCCAGCAATTGGGGCCGCACGGGCACGCCCGCGTCGGTGCGACCGCCCTGTGCCAGCTCGGGCACGATGCGGAAGAACACGCGCTCAGGCAGCAGCATGTCGGTGATGCGGATGAACTCGCTCACGCAGCGGTCGATGCCGCCGACCTGGGTCAGGGCGTCGCGCAGGGAATGGTCCAGCAGGCCCTCCATCGGAGCCAACAACAAAGTCATGGGCCCGATTGTCGCCGGGCCGGCGTCAGGCGCCCTGCTTCCAGGCAATCACCGCCTGGCTGCGCAAGGTGCGCAGCAGCTTCATGGCGGTGTCGTCCACCACCAGCGCACCGGGCTCGGGCCGATCGGCGTACAGCATGCCCACGCACTGGCGGCCCATCATCATCGGCAGGATGAGCAGGCTGCGCGCCCGCGCATGCACCCGCCACCAGCGCGGCAGACGGGCCGCGATCGCGGTCTCATCAGCATCCGAAATCATGGTGTCTGCACCCCGCGCGCAAAGCAACGAGAACAGGTCGTGCGGATCGGCGTGCGGCACCACGAAATGCTCGTGGCTGGCCGCCGCACCCAGGCCCAGGCCATAGCGGCCGATCAGATCACCGCTGCTGCCATGGCGCAGGCACATCACCGCGCGGCGTGCGCCCACGCTGCGCAGCAGGATCTCCACGATCATGGCCTGGATCTGCCCGCTGTCGGTGCCGTCGGCCAGGGCGTGCACCACGTCCTGCACGCCGTCAGAGAGCTGTGCGGCCACCACAGCCGGCGCAGGTGGTCGGATGGCCATTGGCGCGGGCAGCGGTGGCGGCAAGGCGGCAGATGGTGCCGGGTTGGGGGTACCGGCCTCAGCCTCGACGGCGGTCTGGTCCGGCAAAGGCGCGGGTGGCTTGGCCGCACGCGGCTCGGGTTCAGGCGCGGCGGGTGAAACCACCGGCGTGGACGAAGCGGCCACGGCCGATGCCAGATCGGGCGAGCCTTGCCAGGCGGGCAATTGAGCCAGCGGCAACTCCAGCCACTGCGCCAGTTGCTCCAGGCGCTGGCGGGCGCGGGCCATGGCGGCGCGCATGCTGCGGGCGTCGTGGCCGCTGGCCGCACCGGCCTCGCGCTGCAGTTGCTCGCAATGGGTGTCCCAGGCCAAGGGGTCGCAGTAGATGAGCATGTCGGCCAGGTCGTTGGCCAGTGCGCCGGTCACGGCCAGTTGCTCGGGGCGGGTGGTGGGCCGGTGCAGCGCCCATTCGCCATGACGCAGGGCGCGGCGCATCGGCTCCGGCCAACCCCAGCGCTGCGCCACCGCCTGGCCCAGCGGGCCATAGGCCACACCCAGCACCTGGCGCGAAGCCACCTCCTCGGCCTGCGAGCGCGGCCACAACGTGCGGGGCACGCGTTCGCGCACCTGCAAGGCTTCCGCCGACAGGTGCAGGCAGGCCACCAGACGACCCAGGTTGCGGAACACGGCGACGAGGTAGGCGTCTTCTTCCTGGGAGCGGTCACTGGTCAGCTCATTGGCCATCACGCCGGCCAGCAGGGCCCGCAGGAATTCCTCGCGCAGGGCGAGAGACTGGCGCTTGTCGCGGATCTGGTCGATCAGGCGGCTCGACACCGCCAGCTGGCCGATCTCGGTGAAGCCCATCACCGCAATCGCGCGGGTGAGCGTGGTGATCTGTCCGCCGCCCACCGATTTGTAGTGCGCGGCATTCGCCAGGCGCAGCACGCGATTGGCCAGGCCCACGTCCTGCAACAGCGCTTCCGACAAGGTCTGCAGGCGCGAACGCTCGGAGCGCACCACGCGGCGCACGCCGCCCAGCGCTTCGCCCAGCGACGGGAAATCAGGTTGGCGGGCCAGCTTGTCCATCACCAGCGCCAGCGTCGCGTCGCGCAACTCCTGGCTGCTCAGGTCGTCATCGCTGTCAGCAGCGTCGTCGGCGTCGCCATGCGCCAGGGCGGCCTCGCGCACCAGGCCGCGGCGGGCCCGCTCGGTGGCTTCCGCGGCATGCGCCGCCCACTCGGAGGTCTGGGGAGACGGGGGCGAAAAGACGGTGTGTGAAGTGCTCATGCGCTCATCGGTTCATCCGCGATGGGCATGAACTCCTGGAGGTAACCATCTGTTCATTGAATCAGCAAAAGTGATAAGCCGCCATGGGCGACTCGGCCGCGCCTGGGCGCGCAGCGACTTTTGTCTCAATTCAAGCGGGGCATCACCGCCGGGACGGTGAACTCCCGGCCCACGACGGCGCGGGCGAACAGGTAGTTCTCGCGGGCGTGCTCGCTCAGGCCGTCGAGGTCGACATGGCCTTCGGCATCGCAGGGGAACGCCAGTGCCCTGCCCTGCTGGAACAGGGAGGTGAAGCGCAGCTCGAAGCCAGCTGGATGGGCGGGGTTTGGCAGGGTGGCCATGGGCAAGCACTCCTTGATGGCCCGATGAAGGGCGGCAGTGCCTGCACTCTAGGCCTGCGGGCTGCGCCACACAGTCGGCGCAGTCCGCAAGGCAGCGTCAGCCGCGGGCGGGGCCGGCTGTCGGCGTTTGCCTGACAGACCGGCCGCACCACCCAATCAGCTGGCGAACCACTTCGCCGGGCCAGTGACCAGCCAGGGGAAGAACACCATCAGGAACATCACGGCGAACTGCGCGGCCATGAACGGCAGCACGCCTCGCGTGACCTCGTCCATCTTCATCTTGCCCACGCCTGCCACCACGTTGAGCACCGTGCCCACCGGCGGCGTG
The DNA here is from genome assembly GCF_038066635.1 of Ideonella margarita. NCBI lineage: Bacteria > Pseudomonadati > Pseudomonadota > Betaproteobacteria > Burkholderiales > Sphaerotilaceae > Ideonella > Ideonella margarita. Next base: position 29,420 of record NZ_JBBUTI010000019.1, read on the forward strand.
ATCAGCCCGATCGCGTTGTTGATGATGAACAGCACGCCGAAGTACACCGGGTCGATGCCCGCGGCCTTGATCACCGGCATCAGCACCGGCGTCATGATCAGGATGGTTGGCGT
>NZ_JBBUTI010000020.1:0-19807 GCF_038066635.1 Ideonella margarita
CGATGCTCCTGCACCAAGCGCACAGCGCGCTCGCGGACCTCAGGTGAGAACTTGTTCGACTTGTTCATGGCTCCATCTTCTCAAGAGTTGGAGCCTCCTGAAAACCCGGGGCGCTTCAAGGAAGCACTGCATGTACGACGAGAGCTGGGTTTGGCCAACTTCTCGGAGCTCGATGCCCTGTTCAACTATGTCTACTGGAAGGAAGATGAGGACGACGACGTGGATGCATAGGCTCAATGCGACAGAGCGCATCTCAGGGGCGTCCGCCGAGCTTGCTGATAAACCGTCGTCAATGTTCGTGCGCTGCTGATCGCTCCCGGGCTGCCTAACAGCATGTGCTGCCGGCGGAACTGGGTCGGTTGCGGCCGTTCGGCATGCCATGATCGAGTGACCGCGATTGGCCGGGAGCCGTCGCAGGCCGACGACCGCTCCCGGGCTGATTTGCCGTGTCATGGACAGCCCGTCGCATGCTCAAATGGACGATGTCAGCGACGTACCACCCAACGGAGGATAGGCGCCTCAGTTCGCCGCCGCGGAATGCAACCCTCTAGAGACGAAGTGCACGCCGCCCTCAACCGCGCGTTGGACCGGCTGATCGAAATCGACCAGTACCTCCTCGACGCAAACTGCAGCGAGCGGTCGTTGACGCATCGGCTGGCCGTTCATCTTGAGGGTGAGTTCCCGCAGTACAGCGTCGATTGCGAATACAACCGCGACGGCTTTGATGTGAAGCGCTTGCAATTGTCGGAGCGGCAAATACGCGTCTCTGATGAGGACCTTGACGCAGTCACCGTTTTCCCAGATATCGCAGTTCACGTTCGAGGCTCGAATGCTCACAATCTTCTTGTCATCGAGATGAAGAAGGCAGCCGCACGGGCCGACCTCGTCGATTACGATCTTCAGAAACTACATGCTTTCAAGACCCAACTTCAGTATGTTCACGCTGTGCATGTCGTCTTAGGGTACACGCGAGCCCAAGTCCTCACGCGAGAGGTGCATTGGCAGTAGCGCTTGCGTGCACGATTCGATCAGCCGTCTGAACGGTCTTCTATGCCAAGCTGGGTTTACATCATCACCAATGAGGCCGCTCCCGGGCTCTTGAAAGTTGGGTTCACGGATAGAACTCCCGAACAGCGCGCTTCGGAGCTCGGTGCCACTGGATTGCCACTGCCGTACGCAGTGGTCTTTGCGCTTGAAGTTGAAGACGGTCGGGTAATCGAGCGAGTTGCCCATAAAAACCTTGCCCAATTTCACGTTGGCAAAGAGTGGTTCAGCTGTCCAATCGAGACTGCGCGAGATGCGATCGAATCAGCTGCCGGATTCGGCTGCGATGAGTCACACCTCGTTCCAGGTCATGCGCTCGCGCCATACTTTTCTGGGCGCAGTGCACCGCCCAGAAGGCAAAGTCCTCGAGAGGCTTTGGCTCCGCCCCATGAGCAAGACGAAGACGACTCTCCTTATCCGCCCGGGCATCCACTAAGAGGGATGCTGTGATCCGCAGGCAAGGCGCGACGATCAAGTCATTGATGGCCAGCCAACGTCTGCTCCGAAGTCGCTCAAACCGACGATCGAATGGCTGCTGAGGGTCGGTAGTGCCAGTTCGCGGCCGATCAAAGCGGTCGCTCGGCTGCGGCAGAAGCCGCTGCGTCGCGTAGGTGCCCGGTCAGAGGTCCGGAGCGGTCATCGGAGAGGTCAAGCTGCGCAAGACTGCTTTAGGCCAAAGCCGCCGCTCAAGCGCCGATCGCGAACGTCTCAGATCAGTCTGAAGCCGCTAGGCAAGAGCCGGCGGGCAGCTACGCAGCGATTGGCGTCGATCGTCGGCTGCACATGAACTTCCTGTTGACGATCGCGTTGGACGCATCCAATTTGCAGCTTCGTTGTCGGTTCAAGTTGACCCAGCGGAATGGTAGTTCCTCTATGGGATAACGGATACCAAACGATGGGTCAACCGGACGCGAGCCACGCGGGTCAATCGGAGGCGATCATCAACAAGACCAACCCAAGTAAATTGCCACAGAGCCCAAAGGTCCGTTGCGAGCGAAGTTCTCAGTGTGACGACACAGGGGTCGCCACAAACCTCGACACAGCCTGCCAGAAAGCACAAAGCCCGCTTGATGCGGGCTTTGCTAAGTGCTTGACAGCACTCATTTTTCTTTGGTTGCGGGGGCAGGATTTGAACCTGCGACCTTTGGGTTATGAGCCCAACGAGCTACCAGACTGCTCCACCCCGCGACTGAAGAATCAATTATGGCACGGTTTTGCCGTCAGAGTCCAGCTTTCTTCAAAGTTTCTGAAAAGTCTTCCGGCGACTGGTAGCCAACGAGGCGTGCCGAGCGAACTTCCTCGCCGGTGGCATTGAAGAAGATCGTACCGGGCGGGCCGAAGAGCTGGAAGCGTTTCAGCAGCGCTTTGTCATCATCGGTGTTGGCGGTGACGTCTGCCTTGAGCAGCAGCGTCGAGGCCAAACGCGCCTGGATGGCCGGCTCGCTGAAGGTGAACCGTTCCATTTCCTTGCATGACACGCACCAGTCGGCATAGAAGTCGAGCATGACCGGCTTGCCACCTGAGGCCGCAATCGCCTGATCGAGCTCAGCGACGCTGCGAACCGGCTGGAACTTCAAACCGGCATTGTGGGCAGCGGCGCTTTCGACACCGGCGCGTGCGAGGCGATGCAGCGGCTGCAACGGGTCGGTGGCGCCGGAGGCAACACCCACCAGCTGGAGTACGCCCATCGTCAAGGCAGCCACGCCCGCAGCCCGCTGCAGCCACAAACGGGGCGTGCTGCTGTGCGGGTGCGCGTCGAAGGGCCGCAGCATGAACGCCACCACCAGCAGCAGGGCCGACCACCCCATCAGCACCAAGGCGCTCGGCAGAATCGGCTGGACGATCCACAAAGCCACGGCCAGCAAGAGCAAGCCAAAGAACCGCTTCACGGCATGCATCCAGGCACCGCTGCGTGGCAGCAATGTGCCTGCGGAGGCGCCGAGCAGCAGCAGCGGCACGCTCATGCCCCAGGCGAGCGCAAACAATGCGCTGCCCGCCAGGGTGACGTCTCGCGTCTGGCTCAGGAACACCAGCGCGCCGGCCAGCGGGCCGGTCACGCATGGGCTCACGATCAAGGCGGAAAGGCCACCCATCAGGAACACACCCAGCCATTGCCCGCCGGGCAGGCGTCGCGAGGCACCATCGAGGCGTGTCGCCAGGGCACTGGGCAGGCGAAGCTCGTAGACGTCGAACATGGACAGCGAGAGCAGCACGAGCAGCAGGCCGAATGCGGCCAGCACACCGGGCTTCTGCAGCGCGGCAGCCAGGCCCTCACCGGCCAGGCCCGCAGCCACGCCGAGCGCGGTGTACACCAACGACATGCCCAGCGAATAGGCAAACGCCATTGCAAAACCGCGCTTGCGGCTCACTTGGCCACCGCCCGCAATGATGGACGAGAGGATGGGCAACATCGGCAGCACGCAGGGCGTGAACGCCAGTAGCAGGCCCATGACCCAGAAAGCGCCGACCGTGGTCCACCACGAGCCTGAGCGCAAGACGCGCTCCACATCACTCAGCGAGCCTGAGCCCGTGGCGCCGTTAGCATCGTTTTGCGCTCCCGTGGCACCGGCGAGTACGCCGGGGATGCCGCCAGGCGCCACAGACGAAGTAGAGGACTGATCTGCCGCGTTCTCGCCGCCTTCGGCCTTTGGCGCCACCGTCTGGTTTCCGCCATAGCCTGCGAGGGACACCACCAGCGTTCGCGACAGCGGTGGGTAGCAGAGGCCGGCGTCCGCGCAGCCTTGCAGCGTGACGTCCAGGTCGATCTTGGCTCCGGCCTGCGTGACAGGCAGCACCACCTCCAGCGAGTCCCGGTAGGTCTCCACTTCTTTCTGGAAGTTGGCGTCGAACTTCACCTTGCCCTTGGGCAAGGCTGGTTCACCCAAGGTACCTGCCACAGCGGCAAACTGGAACTTGTCACGGTACAGGTAGTAGCCCGGCGCGATGTCGAAGCGCAGACGCACGGCCTTGTCACCCTCGGGCACACCCGACAGCTTGAACGCCTGCTCCGGCTCGAGGAAATCAGCCGCAGCGACGCCGAAGGTACTGAACAGCGCGCTGAAGGCCATCAACGCGATGGCGAGCAACGAACGCAGGTGAGATTTGTGTGACAGCAACATGTTCTCTGGGACGCGTTGCGGCTCGCGCAGTTCCGGCGCAGAGCCAAAAACAAAAAAGGGCCGGTGTTGACCGGCCCTTTCAGGGTGTGCCTTGCAGGCGAGGGCCGAGGCCCGGCAGCGATTACTCGGCTGCGCCTTCTTCAGCAGCAGCCTGGGTGTCAGGACGGTCCACCAGTTCGACGAAGGCCATCGGCGCATTGTCGCCAACACGGAAGCCCATCTTCAGGATACGGGTGTAGCCGCCCGGACGAGCGTTGTAACGCGGGCCCAGTTCGTTGAACAGCTTGGTGACCACATCGCGGTCGCGCAGGCGAGCGAATGCCAGACGACGGTTGGCCAGGGTCGGGGTCTTGGCCAGCGTGATGAGGGGCTCAACAACGCGGCGCAGTTCCTTGGCCTTGGGGACCGTGGTCTTGATGGCTTCGTGCTTCAGCAGCGAAACCGACATGTTGCGCAGCATGGCTGCACGGTGTTCGCTGGTGCGATTGAGTTTACGGAGACCGTTACGGTGACGCATGGTGCTTTTCCTTTCTTTATAGAACCCCGGCCGGATCAGGTACCGGGGCTTGCACGTTGCGGACGGCGCTGTGCCGCCCGCCTTTTCAACAGTTCAAGCTCAGCGCTTGTCCAGGCCTTGCGGCGGCCAGTTTTCGAGACGGGCGCCCAAGGTCAGGCCACGCGAGGCGAGGACTTCCTTGATTTCGTTCAGCGACTTGCGACCCAGATTCGGGGTCTTCAGCAGCTCGGTTTCGGTGCGCTGGATCAGATCACCGATGTAGTAGATGTTCTCGGCCTTCAGGCAGTTCGCAGAACGAACCGTCAGCTCGAGCTCATCCACAGGACGCAGCAGGATCGGATCAAACACGGCCGAGCTCTTGGCTGCCGGCTCACCGAAGGTGGCGATGTCGCCAGCATCCAGTTGAGCGAAGACAGCCAGCTGCTCCACCAGGATCTTGGCCGATGCACGGATCGCTTCCTCAGGCGAGATGGCGCCGTTGGTTTCGATTTCCATGACCAGCTTGTCCAGGTCGGTACGCTGCTCGACGCGGGCGTTTTCGACGGCGTAGCTCACGCGCTTGACCGGCGAGAACGAAGCGTCCAGAACGATACGGCCGATCGACTTGGTCGGCTCGTCAGCGTAGCGGCGCATCGTGCCCGGCACATAACCACGGCCCTTTTCGACCTTGATCTGCATGTCCAGCTTGCCGCCTTGGGCCAGGTGGGCGATGACGTGATCAGGGTTCACGACTTCGACGTCGTGCGGGGTCTGGATATCGGCAGCGGTGACAGGGCCCTCGCCTTCCTTGCGCAGCACCAGCGTGACTTCGTCACGGTTGTGCAGGCGGAAGACCACGCCCTTCAGGTTCAGCATGATGTGCACGACGTCTTCAGCCACGCCGTCGATGGCCGAGTACTCGTGGAGCACGCCAGCGATGGTGACTTCGGTCGGTGCATAACCCACCATCGACGACAGCAGAACGCGACGCAGCGCGTTGCCGAGCGTATGACCGTAACCGCGCTCAAAAGGCTCGAGAGTGACCTTGGCACGATGGCCGCCGAGCGGCTCAGCAACGATGGCTTTGGGTTTCAGCAGATTGGTTTGCATTTAAGTCCTGTTCCTCTCAATACCCTCGGCTCGTTACACCGATAAGGCTGACGGACCACGCCGGAAGCGAAAAAACCCGCCACGGAACCGGCATGCCGCAGCGGGGTGACATCGAAGCCGCGCACTGCGGGGCTTCGACAATCTCATCAACGCGAATACAACTCAACGATCAGCGATTCGTTGATTTCAGCGCCGAACTCATCACGGTCCGGAGCCTTCTTGAAGGTGCCTTCGAGCTTGGTGGCGTCAACCGACACCCAAGCCGGCAGACCGATCGACTCAGCCAGCTTCAGCGAGTCAGCCACGCGCAGCTGCTTCTTGGCCTTTTCACGGATGGCGACCACGTCACCAGCCTGAACCTGGTACGACGGAATGTTCACGACGATACCGTTCACGGTCAGCGCCTTGTGCGAGACCAGCTGACGTGCTTCAGCGCGGGTCGAGCCGAAGCCCATGCGGTAAACCACGTTATCCAGGCGCGATTCCAGCAGAACCAGCAGATTGGCACCGGTGCTGCCCTTGCGGCGGTCGGCTTCAGCGAAGTAGCGGCGGAACTGACGCTCGAGGACGCCGTACATGCGCTTGACCTTCTGCTTTTCACGCAGTTGCAGGCCGAAGTCCGACGTGCGCGAACCCGAAGTGCGGCCGTGCTGGCCGGGCTTCGATTCGAACTTGCACTTGTCGCTGATGGCGCGGCGTGCGCTCTTCAGGAACAGGTCGGTGCCTTCACGGCGGGAAAGTTTGGCCTTGGGGCCGAGATAACGTGCCACGTTGTTTCCTTTGATCTGTCATCTGACGCACCAACTCCTGCGCTTTCGAGCAATTGAAGATGCGCGAGTCTGGCGAGTGTTGTTCTGGCGCTCAGACGGTGGGCTTGGAGTCAAAACGGCCAGCGGTGATTCATCACAGCTGGCTGTCTGGGTAACTCTCAATTGTAGCAGGGCGGCAAGCGCCCCGCCCAATCAGATACGACGACGCTTTTGCGGGCGGCAGCCGTTGTGCGGGATCGGGGTGATGTCCGAGATCGAATTGATCCGGATACCCAGCGATGCCAGCGCACGAACCGACGACTCACGGCCAGGGCCTGGGCCCTTGATCCGCACGTCGAGGTTCTTGATACCTTGTTCTTGAGCTGCGCGGCCAGCGACTTCAGCGGCCACCTGGGCTGCGAAAGGCGTGGACTTGCGTGAGCCCTTGAAACCTTGACCACCCGACGAAGCCCAGGACAGCGCGCCGCCCTGACGATCGGTGATGGTGATGATGGTGTTGTTGAACGACGCGTGCACGTGAGCGATACCGTCCGCAATGTTCTTGCGGACCTTCTTGCTCACACGGCGCGAGGCGGAGTTGGCAGGTGACTTGGCCATGACTTGGTCTCTTCAGGTTGCGGTGCGAGCTTACTTCTTCAGCGCTGCTGCACCCTTGCGCGGACCCTTGCGGGTACGTGCATTGGTACGGGTGCGCTGACCACGCATCGGCAGACCGCGACGATGGCGGAAACCGCGATAGCAGCCCAGGTCCATCAGGCGCTTGATGTTCATCGAGGTTTCGCGACGCAGGTCGCCCTCGATGGTCAGCTTGCCCACTTCTTCCCGGATCTTCTCCAGGTCGCCGTCCGTCAGATCCTTGATCTTCTTGGACAGGGGAATACCGACCGTTTCGCAGATCTTCTGCGCCGTCGTACGGCCGATGCCGTAGATGTAGGTCAGGCCAATTTCCGCGTGCTTTTGCGGCGGAATGTTGATACCAGCAATACGTGCCATTATGCTTCCTTCGATTCGCTGTCAGCGCTCGCGCTCAACCCTGACGCTGCTTGTGGCGCGGGTCGGTGCAGATCACGCGAACCACGCCGTTGCGGCGGATGATCTTGCAATTGCGGCACATCTTCTTCACAGATGCTGCGACTTTCATGATCTTCTCCTAAACCTTCTCTTACGCTCAACTCGCCCGAACACGTTGCGAGCGCGACTCAAATTTTTCGGTTGATGCGTGATGGCCACTTAGCATCAGCAGGCCACCTCGCACCACCCTCGTCCAACTCAGGCTGAGCTTGCAACAGCTCAACTTGCCTTGAAATTCGCCTTTTTCAGCAGCGATTCATACTGCTGACTCATCACATACGACTGGACCTGGGCCCAGAAGTCCATCGTCACCACCACGATGATCAGCAGCGAAGTGCCACCGAAGTAGAAGGGAACGTTGTACTTCAGAACCAGGAATTCCGGCAGCAGGCAGACCAGCGTGATGTAGATCGCACCAGCCAGCGTCAACCGCGACAGGATCTTGTCGATGTGCTTGGCCGTCTGTTCACCAGGACGAATCCCGGGAATGAATGCACCGCTCTTCTTCAGGTTGTCCGCAGTTTCCCGGCTGTTGAAAACCAGGGCGGTGTAGAAGAAGCAGAAGAACACGATCATCGCAGCATAAAGCATCACGTAGATCGGCTGCCCTGGAGACAGCGCCCCAGAGATGTCCTTCAGCCAGCGCATGCCTTCACCCGTGGCGAACCAACCCACCACCGTTGCCGGCAGCAGAATGATCGACGAGGCAAAGATCGGCGGGATCACGCCAGACATGTTCAGCTTCAGAGGCAGGTGCGACGATTGACCGCCGTACACCTTGTTGCCCACCTGACGCTTCGCGTAGTTGACGAGGATTTTCCGTTGACCGCGCTCAACGAACACCACAGCAAACGTCACGGCGATCACGATCGCGATGATGAACAGGCAGGCAATGATGCTCATCGCACCAGTGCGGACCAGCTCAAACAGACCGCCGATGGCGTTGGGCAAACCTGCCGCAATGCCGCCGAAGATCAGGATCGAGATGCCATTGCCCAAGCCACGCTCGGTGATCTGCTCACCCAACCACATCAGGAACATCGTGCCGGCCACCAGGCTGACGACCGCAGTGACGCGGAAGCCAACACCAGGCGACAACACGAGGCCTTGCGAACCTTCCAGCGCCATGGCAATGCCGAGGGACTGGAAAAGGGCCAGCAGAAGCGTGCCGTAACGGGTGTACTGGGTGATCTTGCGACGTCCAGACTCGCCTTCCTTTTTCAAGGCTTCGAGACTGGGCACCACATACCCCATCAACTGCATGATGATCGATGCCGAGATGTACGGCATGATCCCCAGTGCGAACACCGTGAACCGCGACAGCGCGCCACCCGAGAACATGTTGAACAGGTTCAGGATGCCGCCCTGCTGACCTTGGAACAAGGCCTGCAGCTGCTGCGGATTGATGCCCGGCACCGGAATGTGTGCACCGATGCGGTAGACCACGAGCGCCAGCAACAGAAAGACCAGTCGACGACGGAGGTCGCCAAACTTGCCAGTCTTGGCCAGCTGATTCGGGGAGGTTGCCACGAGCGTGGGTGTCCTTGACGAGTTCAGTCTCAGGCCAGCGAACCGCCAGCGGCTTCGATGGCAGCCTTGGCACCGGCGGTAGCGCCGATACCAACCAGGGCCACCTTCTTGCTCAGCTCGCCCGACTTGATCACCTTCACGTTCTTCACGTTACGGGCGACCAGGCCAGCAGCCTTCAGCGCTGCCAAGCTGACTTCCACCATTTCCAACGCTTGCAGTTCACCCAGGGTGACCTCACCGTTGTACTTCAGCAGAGCCGACTTGAAACCGCGCTTCGGCAGACGACGCTGCAGCGGCATTTGACCGCCTTCGAAGCCAACCTTGTGGTAGCCGCCGGCACGGGACTTTTGGCCCTTGTGACCGCGACCGGCCGTCTTGCCCAGACCCGAGCCGATGCCGCGGCCGACACGGCGCTTGGCATGCTTGGCACCGGAGGCCGGCTTGATGGTATTGAGTTGCATGTTGCTTTTCCTTTGTCGTCCGGGCGCTTACAGCACCTGAACCAGGTAGGAAATCTTGTTGATCATGCCGCGCACCGAAGGGGTGTCTTCCAGCACGGATTCGCTGTTGAGGCGACGCAGGCCCAAGCCACGCACCGTGTCACGGTGCGACTGCTTGCAGCCGATCGGGCTCTTGACCAGCTTGACCTTGACGGTCTTCTTGGCTTCAGTCATTGAGGTTCTCCTGCTCGGCTCAGTTGAAGATTTCTTCAACAGACTTGCCGCGCTTGGCAGCAACTTCCGCCGGCGTGGTCGAGCGCTTCAGTGCGTCCAGAGTGGCGCGCACCATGTTGTAGGCGTTCGAGGTACCGTGGCTCTTGGCGACGATGTCGGTCACACCCAGCACTTCGAGGACAGCGCGCATCGGGCCGCCGGCAATGATGCCGGTACCAGCCGGAGCCGGCATCATCAGAACGCGGGCCGCGCCGTGCTCACCGATCACCTGGTGGTGAATGGTGCCGTTGCGCAGATTGACCTTGATCATGTTGCGACGAGCGGACTCCATGGCCTTCTGCACCGAAACCGGCACTTCCTTGGCCTTGCCCTTGCCCATACCAACACGGCCATCGCCGTCACCAACCACGGTCAGCGCTGCGAAGCTGAGGGTGCGACCACCCTTGACCACCTTCGTAACGCGGTTGACCGCGATCATCTTTTCCTTCAGACCGTCGTCATTGCCTTCGGCCTGAGCGCGAGGTTGAAACTTTGCCATTTCTGTATTCCTTTGGCGCGACGATCAGAACTGAAGGCCGGCTTCGCGAGCAGCCTCAGCCAGCGCCTTGACGCGGCCGTGGTACGCAAAACCTGCACGGTCGAAAGCCACCTTCTCGACGCCAGCTGCCTTCGCCTTTTCGGCGACCAGCTTGCCAACCAGGGCGGCTGCAGCGGTGTTGCCACCGTTGCCCGACAGCTGTTCGAGCACTGCCTTCTCGGCGGTGGACGAAGCTGCCAGCACCTTGGTGCCGTCGTCGGAGATGACGGAGGCGTAGATGTGCGTGTTCGAGCGGAAGACCGTCAGACGAGCGACGCCTTGCTTGGCGATGCGCTCGCGCGTTTGGCGCGAACGACGCAGACGCTGTTCTTTCTTGTTCAGCATGGTGTCGCTCCTTACTTCTTCTTGGTCTCTTTGATGACCACGCGCTCGTCAGCGTACCGGATGCCCTTGCCCTTGTAGGGCTCAGGCGGACGGATCGCGCGGACTTCTGCGGCGAGTTGACCAACCACTTGACGGTCGGCACCCTTGATCAAAATTTCGGTCGGGGTGGCGGTAGCCACAGAGATGCCAGCAGGCATTTCCTTGACGACCGGATGCGAGAAACCGATTTGCAGGTTCAGCTTCTGACCTTGAGCCTGGGCACGGAAGCCCACGCCAACCAGGGTCAGCTTCTTCTCGAAGCCCTTGCTGACGCCGTTGACCATGTTGTTCAACAGCGCACGCATGGTGCCGCTCATTGCATTTGCTTCAGCCGAATCATTGGCCGGAGCAACTTGCAGGAAGCCACCTTCGTTCTTGATGGTGACCAGGGCGTTCGCGCCACGCACCAGGGTGCCATTGGCGCCCTTGATGGTGATTTGATCAGCCGCGATCTTGACGTCCACACCTTGCGGGACGGCGACGGGCATTTTACCAACGCGGGACATATGCTCAGCTCCTTCCCGTTATGCGACGTAGCAAAGCACTTCGCCGCCGACACCGGCTGCGCGCGCCTTGCGATCGGTCATCACACCCTTGGGGGTGGTGACGATGGCAACGCCCAGGCCGTTCATGACCTGAGGAATGGCGTCACGGCCGCGATAGATGCGCAGGCCAGGACGGCTCACGCGCTCGATGCGCTCGATGACCGGACGGCCGGCGTAGTACTTCAACGAAATTTCGAGTTCGTTCTTGCCGCTGTCACCCTTGATGGCGAAGGCATCGATATAGCCCTCGTCCTTCAGCACCTGTGCAATGGCCACTTTCAGCTTCGAAGCGGGCATCGTCACCGATGACTTCTCAACTGCCTGCGCATTGCGGATGCGGGTCAGCATGTCGGCGATAGGATCACTCATGCTCATGGTGTTTTCTCCTGTTCGCCTAAATTACCAGCTGGCCTTGATCACGCCAGGGATGTCACCCTTGAAAGCGAGATCACGGATCTTGCTGCGTGCCAGACCAAACTTGCGGAACGTGCCACGCGGACGACCAGTCAGTTCGCAACGATTGCGCAGACGGGTCGGATTGGCGTTGCGGGGCAGCTTCTGGAGTTCGAGACGAGCGGCGTAGCGCTCTTCTTCGGACTTCTTCGAGTTGTCGATGATGGCCTTCAGCTCAGCGTACTTGCGAGCGTACTTGGCGACCAGCTTCTCGCGCTTTTCTTCGCGCTGAATGAGGGAAAGTTTTGCCACAGGTCACCTCAGTTCTTGAACGGGAAGCGGAACGCAGCGAGCAGCGCCTTGCACTCGTCGTCGGTCTTCGCGGTGGTCGTGAAGGAAATGTTCATGCCACGGATCGCGTCGATCTTGTCGTACTCGATTTCCGGGAAAATGATCTGTTCCTTGACGCCGATGTTGTAGTTGCCACGACCATCGAACGAACGGCCCGAGATACCGCGGAAGTCACGCACGCGGGGCAGAGCCACGGTGACGAAACGATCCAGGAATTCGAACATGCGGGCGCCACGCAGGGTCACCATGCAGCCGATAGGCACGCCGTCACGGATCTTGAAACCCGCGATAGCCTTCTTCGACTTGGTAACCACGGGCTTCTGGCCTGCGATCTTGGTCAGGTCGCCAACGGCGTGATCCATGACCTTCTTGTCAGCAACGGCTTCGCTCACACCCATGTTCAGGGTGATCTTGGTCAGACGCGGCACTTCCATGACCGACTTGTAGCCAAACTTGGCAACCAGGTCGGGGACTACCTTTTCTTGGTAGTACGCCTGCAGTCGTGCGACGACTGCGGCTTTTTCTTGTTGACTCATGCTGGATACCCCGCCTTAAGCCTTGATCTCTTCACCGCTGGACTTGAACACGCGGACCTTCTTGCCATCGGCCAGGGTCTTGATGCCCACGCGATCGCCCTTGCCGGCGGCTGCGTTCCAGATGGCAATATTGGATTGGTGAATCGGCATCGTCTTGTCGATCACGCCACCGGTGGTGCCCTTCATCGGGTTCGGCTTGACGTGCTTCTTGACCATGTTCACGCCATCGACGACGACATGGTCTTCGTCAACGCGCAGGGTCACCGTGCCGCGCTTACCCTTGTCACGGCCCGTCAGGACCACGACTTGGTCGCCTTTGCGAATCTTGTTCATCGCGTTTCCTTTATATCGTGGCGGCGCTCAGAGCACCTCAGGCGCCAGCGACACGATCTTCATGAAACGCTCGGAACGCAGTTCACGCGTCACCGGGCCGAAGATGCGGGTGCCGATCGGCTCCAGCTTGGCATTGAGCAGAACGGCGGCGTTGCCGTCAAACTTGACGAGCGAGCCGTCTTGGCGGCGCACACCCTTGGCGGTGCGAACGACGACGGCACTGTAGACCTCGCCCTTCTTCACGCGACCACGGGGGGCTGCTTCCTTGATGCTCACCTTGATGATGTCGCCGATACCGGCATAGCGACGCTTGGAGCCGCCCAGCACCTTGATGCACATGACGGATTTCGCGCCAGTGTTGTCCGCGACGTCAAGCCGCGATTGCATTTGGATCATGTCTGTGTCCCCAACTTGCTCCCGCCGCGCTTGCACCCCCTTGGTGCTGCGTACAACGGTCAGTATTGGGCCCGTCTTGCCGGAATACCTTTGCAGGCAACCAGCCGATTGGGCTGAAACCGGACAACGCCGCGCTCAGGTATCACCAAGTTGGCGCGAGAACAGGTTTTGAGGCCTGAAAACACACTCTTGGCAAATGCAAACGCACCGCTGTCCAGCGAAGCTTTCGATTATGCAGGAGTTGCCGCATTCATGTCAACAACCCACTGCTAACTTTTTCAGCAGCTGCTCAAGCCGCCTTGGCTTGGGCCAGCAGCGTGGCTGCGTCGCTGACCTCGAACTTGCCAGGCGCTTCGATGTTGAGCGTGCGAACGACGCCGTCCACCACCAGCATCGAATAACGCTGCGAGCGCAGACCCATGCCGCGCGCGACCAGGTCGAGCGTCAGACCGGTGGCCTTGGTGAAATCAGCCGAGCCGTCGGCCATCATGCGGACCTTGCCGGCCGTTTGCTGCTCCCGACCCCAGGCACCCATGACGAACGCGTCGTTCACCGACACGCACCAGATCTCGTCAACGCCGGCAGCCTTGAACTCCTCGGCGTGAGCCACGTAACCCGGCACATGCTGGGCCGAGCAGGTCGGCGTGAAGGCGCCAGGCAACGCGAAGATGGCGATCTTCTTGCCCGCGGTCACGGTTGCGATGTCGAAGGCGTTCGGGCCGAGGCTGCAGCCCTCGCCCTCGACTTCGATGAATTCGTGGAGGCTACCTGCGGGCAGCTTGTCGCCAATCTTGATCATGATGATGTTGGTGGGTTGAAAACGAAAAAAGCCGGAGCGCCAGTATTCCAGCGTTCCGGCTCCAGGCCGATCACAGGGTTGTTCACCCTGCAAGGATCAGCGCGAGATCAGACCAGGCGAGCCTTCTCGACCAGACGGGTCACAACCCAGTTCTTGGTCTTCGACAGCGGACGGGTCTCGGCGATTTCGACGGTGTCACCCATGTGGTAGTCACCGTTTTCGTCGTGAGCGTGGTACTTGCGCGAACGCGCCACGATCTTGCCGTACAGCTCGTGCTTGACGCGACGCTCGACCAGGACCGTCACGGTCTTGGAACGCTTGTCGCTGACCACGCGGCCAACCAGAGTCCGGGTGTTGGTGGTCTTGGCTTCTTGAGCTTGCGTCATTGCGCGGCCCCCTTCTTCTTCTCGGCCAGGATGGTCTTGGCGCGAGCGATGTCGCGGCGGACATTGCCCAGCTGAGTGTGGTTCGTCAGCTGTTGGGTGCCCTTTTGCATGCGCAGGTTGAAGTGCGCACGCAGGAGGTCAGTGACTTCCTTTTCGAGCGCAGCCACATCCTTGGCTCGCAGTTCAGTTGCTTTCATGATGCTTTCCTTCCTCAGGCGCCGATCTGGCGGGCCACGAAGGTGCAACGCAACGGCAGCTTTGCAGCGGCCAGCGTGAACGCTTCACGAGCCAGCGCTTCGGGAACGCCATTGATTTCGTAGAGCACCTTGCCCGGCTGAATTTCAGCCACGTAGTACTCCGGGTTGCCCTTACCGTTACCCATACGGACTTCAGCCGGCTTTTGCGAGATCGGCTTGTCCGGGAAGATACGGATGAAGATGCGGCCACCGCGCTTGATATGGCGCGAGATGGCACGACGAGCTGCTTCGATCTGGCGAGCAGTCAGACGACCACGCTCAGTGGCCTTCAGACCGAAATCACCGAACGACACGGCAGCGCCACGAGTGGCGACGCCAGTGTTACGGCCCTTCTGTTCCTTGCGGTACTTGCGACGTGCTGGTTGCAGCATGCTTATTCTCCTTTGCCTTCGCCAGCAGCGACGACCTTGCGGACGCGCTTGGCAGCCGGCGCGCCAGCGTCAGCAGGCTTGTCGCCAGCCGGACGGGCAGCACGGTCACCACCTGCCGGACGGCCGCGGCCAGCCGGAGCACCAGGACGTGCGTTGCGACGCGGACGACGGTCGTCTTCTGCGCCAGCCGGGGTGTTGATCACCGGAGCATCGCCATTGGCGAGACGGTCACCACGGTACACCCACACCTTCACGCCGATCACGCCGTACG
Organism: Ideonella margarita; assembly: GCF_038066635.1. Lineage (NCBI taxonomy): Bacteria > Pseudomonadati > Pseudomonadota > Betaproteobacteria > Burkholderiales > Sphaerotilaceae > Ideonella > Ideonella margarita. The sequence continues at coordinate 15,414 of NZ_JBBUTI010000020.1, forward strand.
TCGTCTTGGCTTCGGAGAAGCCATAGTCGATGTCAGCCTTCAGGGTGTGAAGGGGCACGCGGCCTTCGCGGTACCACTCGCAACGAGCGATTTCGATGCCGTTCAGACGACCCGAAGACATGATCTTGATGCCTTGGGCGCCCAGACGCATCGCGTTCTGCATCGCGCGCTTCATGGCGCGGCGGAACATGATGCGCTTTTCCAGCTGCTGGGTGATCGAGTCGGCGATCAGCTGAGCATCGACTTCAGGCTTGCGCACTTCTTCGATGTTCACGGCCACCGGCACGCCCAGACGCTTGGTCAGTTCGGCCTTCAGGTTCTCGATGTCTTCACCCTTCTTGCCGATCACCACACCCGGACGGGCGGAGTAAATCGTGATGCGGGCGTTCTTTGCAGGACGCTCGATCAGGATGCGGGAGACAGCGGCGTTCTTCAGCTTCGCCTTCAGAAACTCGCGAACGTCCAGATCTTCAGCCAGCATCGTGGCGAAGTTCTTGTTGTTCGCATACCAGCGCGACGCCCAGGCACGGGTGACGGGCAGGCGGAAGCCGGTCGGATGGATTTTTTGTCCCATGGTCTTCCTTAGTTCCCCACGGTCACGTAGATGTGGCAAGTACCCTTGCTGATGCGATTGCCACGACCCTTTGCACGGGCCGAGAAACGCTTCAGCGTGGTGCCTTGCTCCACGTAGATCGACTTGATCTTCAGGTCGTCAATGTCAGCGCCGTCATTGTGTTCGGCGTTGGCGATGGCGCTTTCCAGCGCCTTCTTGACGATACCGGCGGCCTTCTTCTGCGTGAATGCCAGGATGTTCAAGGCTTGGTCGACCTTCTTGCCGCGGATCAGGTCAGCCACGAGGCGACCCTTGTCAGCGGAAAGACGGACGCCACGAACGATTGCTTTGGTTTCCATCGTCGTGTCCTTTACTTCTTGGCCTTCTTGTCCGCAGGGTGACCCTTGAACGTACGGGTCAGTGCGAACTCGCCGAGCTTGTGGCCAACCATCTGGTCGGTCACATACACAGGCACGTGCTGCTTGCCGTTGTGCACAGCAATGGTCAGGCCGATGAAGTCAGGCAGGATCGTCGAGCGACGCGACCAGGTCTTGATCGGCTTCTTGTCCTTCACGGCGACGGCTTTTTCAGCCTTGGCCAGAAGGTGGTGGTCCACGAAGGGACCCTTCTTGAGTGAACGTGACATGGTGTCCGCGCCTTACTTCTTGCGACGCGAGACGATGAACGTCTGCGTACGCTTGTTGTTGCGAGTACGGTAGCCCTTGGTCAGCGTGTTCCACGGAGACACCGGAGCCTGGCCCTCGCCCGTGCGGCCTTCACCGCCACCGTGCGGGTGGTCAACCGGGTTCATGGCGGTACCGCGAACGGTCGGACGGATGCCCTTCCAGCGGATCGCACCGGCCTTGCCGTACTGGCGCAGGTTGTGCTCTTCGTTGCTCACTTCACCGATGGTGGCGCGGCAATCGATGTGGATCTTGCGGACTTCACCCGAGCGCAGACGCAGCTGAGCGTAGGTGCCTTCACGCGCCATCAGCGTCACCGAAGTGCCAGCCGAACGGGCGATCTGTGCGCCCTTGCCAGGCAGCATTTCAACGCAATGGATGGTCGAACCCACCGGGATGTTGCGGATTGGCAGGGTGTTGCCAGCCTTGATCGGCGCTTCCGAGCCGCTCAGGATGGTTGCACCGACTTCCAGGCCACGCGGAGCGATCACATAGCGACGCTCGCCGTCGGCGTAGCAGACCAGCGCAATGTGGGCGGTGCGGTTCGGGTCGTATTCGATACGTTCGACCTTTGCCGGGATGCCGTCCTTGGTGCGCTTGAAGTCGACCATACGGTAGTGGTGCTTGTGACCACCGCCCTTATGGCGCATCGTGATGTGACCGTTGTTGTTACGGCCAGACTTCTGCTTTTGCGGCTCGAGCAGCGACGCTTCAGGAGCGCCCTTGTGCAGGTGCTTGTGCACCACCTTCACGACGGCGCGGCGGCCGGCGGAGGTTGGTTTGACTTTGACGACTGCCATGATTTACGCGGCCTCCCCGGAGAAGTTCAGCTCTTGTCCGGCCTTCAGCGACACGTACGCCTTCTTGACGTGGTCGCGGCGACCGATGGACTTGCCAAAGCGCTTGACCTTGCCCTTGACGTTCACGACGGCCACGGCTTCAACTTCGACCTTGAACAGCAGTTCAACGGCGGCCTTGATTTCGGGCTTGGTCGCATCGCGCAGGACCTTGAACAGGACCTGGTTGTGCTTTTCAGCGACTTGGGTGGCCTTTTCAGACACCACCGGAGCCAGCAGCACTTGGGCCAGACGGCCCTCACTGAACTTGGCGCTCATGCGAACATCTCCTTGAGCTGCTCGATCGCGGCCTTGGTCACCAGAACCTTCTTGTAGAAGACCAGCGACAGCGGATCGGTGTAACGCGGCTCGATCACCAGCACGTTGGCCAGGTTGCGCGAAGCCAGCGCCAGGTTGTCGTCGACGTTGTCGGCGATCACCAGCACAGATTCCAGGCCCATGGCCTTGAACTTGGCAGCAAGCAGCTTGGTCTTCGGAGCTTCGACGGTCAGCGAATCAACAACTGCCAGACGGCCATCACGGGCCAGCTGGGACAGGATCGCAGCCATGCCGGCGCGATACATCTTCTTGTTGACCTTGTGCGAGAAGTTCTCGTCCGGGCTGTTCGGGAAGGTGCGACCACCCCCGCGCCACAGCGGCGACGACGTCATACCAGCACGAGCGCGACCGGTACCCTTCTGGCGGAAAGGCTTCTTGGTCGAGTGGTGAACGGCTTCACGATTCTTCTGGGCGCGGGTGCCTTGACGTGCGTTGGCTTGATAAGCCACGACGATCTGGTGCACCAGAGCTTCGTTGTAGTCGCGAGCGAACACGGTGTCAGGGGCGTCCACCTTGGAGGTGGCCTGACCTTGTTCATTCAGGAGCTCGAGTTGCATCAGTTGGCTCCCTTCTTGACCTTGACCTTGACGGCGGGTCGCACGACCACGTGGCCGTTCTTCGAGCCCGGCACGGCGCCGCGAACCAGCAGCAGCTGACGCGCTTCGTCGATACGGATGATGTCCAGGTTCTGGGTGGTGACGGTTTCGTCGCCCATGTGGCCAGACATCTTCTTGCCCGGGAACACGCGGCCCGGATCCTGCGCCATCGAGATCGAGCCAGGCACGTTGTGCGAACGGCTGTTACCGTGCGATGCGCGCTGCGATCCGAAGTTGTGACGCTTGATGGTGCCCGTGAAGCCCTTACCGATCGAGGTACCTTGCACGTCCACCTTTTCGCCCAGGGCGAACAGGGTCACGGGCACGGTCGAACCGGGCTTGTATTCGGCAGCCACTTCGGCCGCCACACGGAATTCCTTCAGGACCTCACCGGCTTCCACACCCGCCTTGGCGAGGTGGCCGGCTTCCGGCTTGGTGACGCGCGATGCTTTGCGCGTACCGAACGCCACTTGAATGGCGCTATAGCCGTCGGTCTCAACGGTCTTGACCTGAGCCACGCGGTTGTTGGACACATCGAGCACGGTCACGGGAATGGCATCGCCTTCATCCGTGAACACACGCATCATGCCCACCTTGCGGCCCAGCAATCCGAGGCGATTGCTAAGACTCATGGTTTCTTCTCCGCCCCTATCTCACCTAAGTTTCAAGGGGCTGGGTTTCACAAGTTCGACAACGATTGGCCGAACTGACTAATTGCCTTGGCCACAACACCAGCCTGGCACTGCTTGCGCAGCGACAACCCGGCCCTGAGGCCTCAGCGAAGACGACAAAAGGCGGCCCGAAAGCCACCTTAAGCCGGAAAAGCTGCTGAGTATAAACAGCAACGGGCAAACCCGCAAGTGGTTTGCCCGCTACCGGTCAAGCCTTACTGCAGCTTGATCTCGACGTCCACGCCAGCCGGCAGGTCCAGCTTCATCAGGGCGTCAACCGTCTTGTCGGTCGGATCGACGATGTCCATCAGACGCTGGTGCGTGCGGATTTCGAACTGGTCGCGCGAGGTCTTGTTGACGTGCGGCGAACGCAGGATGTCGAAACGCTCGAAGCGGGTCGGCAGGGGCACGGGACCCTTGACGATGGCACCGGTGCGCTTGGCGGTGTCAACGATTTCCAGAGCCGATTGGTCGATCAGCTTGTAATCGAAGGCCTTCAGGCGGATGCGGATCTTTTGCTTTTGCATGACTGTTCCTTAAAAAGAGCGATGAAGCCGGGGCGACTGTCTCTGCCGCCCCGGCAAGTCATGCAATTACGCGATGATCTTGGCAACCACGCCGGCGCCGACGGTACGGCCGCCTTCACGGATGGCGAAGCGCAGGCCTTCTTCCATGGCGATCGGGGCGATCAGCTTCACGGTGATGCTGACGTTGTC
>NZ_JBBUTI010000021.1:0-16970 GCF_038066635.1 Ideonella margarita
GACAACGTCAGCATCACCGTGAAGCTGATCGCCCCGATCGCCATGGAAGAAGGCCTGCGCTTCGCCATCCGTGAAGGCGGCCGTACCGTCGGCGCCGGCGTGGTTGCCAAGATCATCGCCTAAGTAAGAAGCCACAGGGGTATAGCTCAATTGGCAGAGCGTCGGTCTCCAAAACCGAAGGTTGTAGGTTCGATTCCTACTGCCCCTGCCAACCTTGGTGCTGGCATTTGAAGCTGGCGACAAGGTTTGATGTCAGCAACGCAATCTGACGAGATTGCCGAGCATCCCGACAGCCAGCCCGCAGGCGCGACAGCCCGGCGGGCTTTGCTGCTGGTGGGCTTGATCATTTTGTATCGTCGGTTGGGCCGCCTTGGCCAGCCAACGTCCTGGTCCTGAAGTGAAAGCAATGTCCTCTTCTACTCAAGTCGAAACCGTGTCCACCGGCGCTGACAAGGCCAAGCTGGCCGCGGCCGCCGTGCTGGTGCTGGCGTCGATCGTTGCTTTCTATCTGCTGGGCCAGCAGGCCATGTGGCTCCGCGTGATCGCCCTGCTGGTCGGTCTGGTGGCGGCCGTGGCTGTCTACTTCAGCTCGGAAAGCGGACGTCAGCTCATCGCCTACGGCCATGAGTCTGTGCGCGAGGTCAAGAAGGTGGTCTGGCCTGCTCCCAAGGAAGCCGGTCAGATGACGGCGTACGTGTTCGCGTTCGTCGTGCTGATGGCCCTGTTCCTGTGGGCGACCGACAAGACCCTCGAATGGGTCCTGTACGACCTGATCCTCGGCTGGAAGCGCTGACCCGAACAAACCAACAAAGGCTTCAGAACATGAGCGAATCCATGACCACCGACACCGGCACGCCGGCAGCCAGCAACCTGCGCTGGTATGTGGTGCATGCCTATTCGGGCATGGAAAAGGCCGTCGAGCGCAACATCCGCGAGCGGATCGAGCGCGCCGGCATGCAAGACAAGTTTGGCCGCATCCTGGTTCCGACCGAGGAAGTGGTTGAGCTCAAGAACGGCAAGAAGTCGGTCACCGAGCGTCGTTTCTTCCCTGGCTATGTCCTGGTCGAAATGGTGATGGACGATGAGTCCTGGCACTTGGTCAAGCACACCAGCAAGGTCACCGGTTTCGTCGGCGGTGCGCGCAATCGCCCGGCCCCGATCTCGGAAGCCGAAGTGATGAAGATCGTCAACCAGATGCAAGAAGGCATCGAGAAGCCACGGCCGAAGGTCGAGTGGATGGTGGGCGAGCTGGTGCGCGTCAAGGAAGGCCCGTTCACGGACTTCAATGGCGCCATCGAGGAAGTGAACTACGAGAAGTCGAAGGTTCGCGTGTCGGTCACGATCTTTGGTCGTGCCACGCCGGTCGAGCTCGATTTCTCGCAGGTCGAGAAGGTCTGACGGTTCACCGTTCAGCCGGAAGTTTTCGGCTGGCAGCGCGCCCGACCCGGTGCTGTCAGTTGTGATTTGAACGGGTCGAACTGACGAGGAGCTCACCAGCCATCCGTGGTGGTGTGGGCGCTAGTACTCGAGGAGCCAATCATGGCAAAGAAGATTGTCGGCTTTATCAAGCTGCAAATCCCGGCCGGCAAGGCCAACCCGTCGCCGCCCGTCGGCCCGGCACTGGGCCAGCGCGGCCTGAACATCATGGAGTTCTGCAAGGCGTTCAACGCCCAGACCTCCTCGATGGAACCCGGTCTGATGCTGCCGGTGGTGATCACCGCCTTCGCTGACAAGTCGTTCACCTTCGTGCTGAAGTCGCCGCCGGCGACCGTGCTGATCAAGAAGGCGATCGGTCTGGGCAAGGGTTCGGACAAGCCGCACCTGAACAAGGTTGGCAAGATCACCCGCGCACAGCTGGAAGACATTGCCAAGCTGAAGCAAAAGGACCTGACGGCAGCCGACATGGATGCCGCAGTGAAGACCATCGCCGGTTCCGCCCGTTCGATGGGTGTCATCGTGGAGGGTGTGTGAGATGGCAAAGCTGACCAAGAAGGCCAAGGCCCTGCAAGGCAAGGTTGACAGCCTGAAGCTGTATCCGATCGCTGAAGCTCTGGTGCTCGTCAAGAGCTGCGCTACCGCCAAGTTCGATGAATCCATCGACGTGGCCGTGCAGCTGGGCATCGACCCGAAGAAGTCGGACCAGGTCGTCCGTGGCGCTGTCGTTCTGCCGAACGGCACCGGCAAGACCAAGCGTGTCGCCGTGTTCGCACAAGGCGCCAAGGCTGATGAAGCCAAGGCCGCCGGTGCTGACATCGTCGGCATGGAAGACCTGGCTGAGTCGATCAAGGCTGGCAACATCAACTTCGACGTGGTCATTGCCTCGCCGGACACGATGCGTATCGTCGGTACCCTGGGTCAAGTGCTGGGCCCGCGCGGCCTGATGCCTAACCCGAAGGTCGGTACCGTGACCCCTGACGTTGCCACCGCTGTGCGCAACGCCAAGGCTGGTCAGGTGCAGTTCCGCGTCGACAAGGGCGGCATCATCCACGGCACCATCGGCCGTCGCTCGTTCGACGACGACAAGCTGGTCGGTAACCTGGCCGCACTGCTGGACGCCCTGAACAAGGCCAAGCCGGCCTCGAGCAAGGGCATCTACCTGCGCAAGGTGGCTGTGTCCTCGACCATGGGTGTCGGCGCTCGCGTCGAAATCGCCTCGGTCGCGGCTGCCACCACGGCTGCCTGATCGCCTGAAGGCTTTCCAGGCCTGTGCGGCCGTCTTGACGCACGGGCCTGACAAATTGGTGGGTCCCTGAAGGAGCAATCCAGCAGGGAGCCATCCAAGACCGCTGGCGGCCGAAGAGGTTTTTACTTCCAGGCCTTAATCGCCCCCCTGCAGTCCGCTGCAGGGAGTGGCCAGCGCAGATGGCGTCCCCGCCGTGAAGATTGAAGATCCAGTGAAGCACGCAAGTGCACAACGGGAAACTCGCTCGCAACGGCAAGGTCGCTGAAACCCGGTGTGCCGGAGTGGTCGCAAGACTGCGAAGGCACGTATTTGTGAGGAGTAGACCTTGAGTCTCAACCGCAACGAGAAGGCGGCCGTCATCGAGGAAGTGGCGGCGCAAGCTGCCAAGTCCCAGACGTTGGCCCTGGCCGAGTACCGTGGCCTCACCGTCGAGAACCTGAACAAGCTGCGCGTCGATGCGCGTGCCAAGGGTGTGTATCTTCACGTGCTGAAGAACTCCCTGGCCCGTCGCGCCGTCGCCGGCACCCCGTTCGAGGTTGCGTCGGAGAGCATGGTCGGCCCGCTGATCTACGGCTTTTCCGAAGACGCTGTCGCCGCGGCCAAAGTCATCGCTGACTTTGCCAAGGGCAACGACAAGCTGGTCATCAAGGGTGGCGCCTATGCAGGCAAGGCCCTGAACGTTGATGGCGTGAAGGCTTTGGCCTCCGTGCCGAGCCGCGAAGTGCTGCTGTCCCAGATCGCTGGGCTGCTGCTGTCGCCGGTGCAACGTATGGCCGCCGTCTTGGCTGCATTGTCCGAACAGCGTGGTGGCGGTGAAACCGCTGCTGAAGCTCCGGCCGAAGAAGCCCCGGCTGCCTGATCGGCACCGTACCCCCTATTCACTGAATCATTGATTTCGAGGAAAACAAAATGGCATTCGATAAAGACGCCTTCCTGAGCGCCCTGGACACCATGTCCGTGATGGACCTGAACGACCTGGTCAAGGCAATTGAAGAGAAGTTCGGCGTGTCCGCTGCTTCGATGGCTGCTCCGGCTGCCGGTGGCGGCGCCGCTGCTGCTGCAGTGGAAGAGAAGACCGAATTCAACGTCGTGCTGGTCGAAGCCGGCGCTCAGAAAGTCTCCGTCATCAAGGCCGTGCGCGAACTGACGGGTCTCGGCCTGAAGGAAGCCAAGGACCTGGTCGACGGTGCTCCGAAGAACGTCAAGGAAGCTGTGCCGAAGGCTGACGCCGAAGCCGCTGTCAAGAAGCTGGTTGAAGCCGGCGCCAAGGCTGAAGTCAAGTAATTTGACCTTCCGCGAGGAGGCTGGGAGTACCGAAAGGTCTCCCGGCCTTTTCTGCTTGGAGGGTTAAATCCCCCTTCGAGACCACCTGGAAGATTCCCGCGCAATAATCGGGGGTTTTCCAAGTGTTCTCTGATCCGACTGCAGAAGAACAGGTTTGGTCGGGCTCCGGTGCAATGCCGGGGTTGTCCGCCAGCGGTTGGTAGTGGCCAACCACCAAGCTTTCAGGTGCAAAGCCTGCATAAGCCAGTCGCCTTGCGAAGTTCACGCCAACGGCCCGGCGTGTTTCATCGCTACGGAGTGTTCAATGGCGCAAGCAACCCCCTACAGCTACACCGAGCGCAAGCGTATCCGCAAGAGCTTCGGCAAGCGTGAGAGTGTTCTCAACGTTCCCTATCTGCTGACCATGCAGCGGGAATCCTATGTGGCGTTTCTCCAGAAGGAGATCCCGCCCGCCCTGCGCAAGCCTGAAGGCCTGCAGGCAGCTTTCCTTTCCGCCTTCCCGATCGTTTCGCACAACGGGTTCGTGGAGATGAAGTTCATCGAGTACAACATTGCTCGACCGGCCTTCGATACCCGTGAATGCCAACAGCGTGGCCTGACCTACGCTGCTGCCGTCCGCGCGAAGCTGCAGATGATCATCTATGACCGTGAGTCGCATCCGGCCAAGGTCGTCAAGGAGATCAAGGAGCAAGAGGTCTACATGGGCGAAGTGCCCCTGATGACCGACTACGGCTCCTTCATCGTCAATGGCACCGAGCGTGTCATCGTCTCCCAGCTGCACCGCTCGCCTGGCGTGTTCTTCGAACACGACAAGGGCAAGACGCACTCGTCGGGCAAGCTGCTGTTCTCGGCGCGGATCATCCCGTACCGTGGTTCGTGGCTCGACTTCGAATTCGACCCGAAGGACATCCTGTACTTCCGCGTCGACCGCCGTCGCAAGATGCCGGTGACGATCCTGCTGAAGGCCATCGGCCTGAATCCGGAAAGCATCCTGGCGCACTTCTTCGCCAACGACACCTTCCGTCTGATGGATTCCGGCGCACAGCTGGAATTCGTGGCTGATCGTCTGAAGGGCGAAGTCGCCCGTTTCGACATCACCGACAAGGACGGCGTCGTCGTCGTCGAGAAGGACAAGCGGATCACCGCACGTCACGTTCGCCAGCTGGAGCAATCCGGCACGACGTTCATCTCGGTGCCGGAAGACTTCCTGGTGGGCCGCGTCGTGGCTCGCAACATGGTCGACCCGGACACCGGCGAGATCATCGCCAAGGCCAACGAAGAGCTGACCGAAACGCTGCTGAAGAAGCTGCGCGGCGCCGGCATCAAGGACGTCCAGTGCCTGTTCACGAACGAGCTGGACCAGGGCGCCTACATCAGCCAGACCCTGGGTCTGGACGAGACTGCCGACCAGCTGGCTGCACGCGTGGCCATCTACCGCATGATGCGTCCGGGCGAGCCGCCGACCGAAGACGCGGTGGAAGCACTGTTCAACCGTCTGTTCTACAGCGCTGACACGTACGACCTGTCGCGCGTGGGCCGCATGAAGTTCAACGCCCGCGTGGGCCGTGACGTGCCGGAAGGCGCGATGACGCTGAGCAACGAGGACATCCTTGACGTGGTCAAGATCCTGGTTGAGCTGCGCAACGGCCGTGGCGAAGTCGACGACATCGACCACTTGGGCAATCGTCGTGTGCGTTGCGTGGGCGAACTGGCCGAAAACCAGTACCGCTCGGGCCTCGCTCGTATCGAGAAGGCCGTGAAGGAGCGTCTGGGCCAGGCTGAGACCGAAGCCCTGATGCCGCACGACCTGATCAACTCCAAGCCGATTTCCGCGGCTCTGAAGGAGTTCTTCGGTGCGTCGCAGCTGTCGCAGTTCATGGACCAGACCAACCCCCTGTCGGAAATCACGCACAAGCGTCGTGTTTCCGCCCTGGGCCCGGGTGGTCTGACCCGCGAGCGCGCCGGCTTCGAAGTTCGTGACGTGCACCCGACCCACTACGGCCGTGTGTGCCCGATCGAAACGCCGGAAGGCCCGAACATCGGTCTGATCAACTCGCTGGCTCTGTACGCGCAGCTGAACGAATACGGTTTCCTGGAAACCCCGTATCGCCGCGTTGAAGACGGCCAGGTGTCGATGAAGATCGATTACCTGTCGGCCATCGAAGAAGGCAAGTACGTCATCGCCCAGGCGAATGCGACGCTGGACGCCACTGGCAAGCTGACCGACGAGCTGGTTTCGGCCCGTGAAAACGGCGAATCCGTGCTGACCTCGCCGGAGCGCATCCAGTACATGGACGTGGCCCCGACGCAGATCGTCTCCGTGGCAGCTTCGCTCGTGCCGTTCCTCGAGCACGACGATGCAAACCGCGCACTGATGGGCGCCAACATGCAGCGTCAGGCTGTGCCGACCCTGCGTCCTGAAAAGGCGCTGGTGGGTACGGGCGTGGAGCGCGTGGCGGCTGTCGACTCGGGCACCGTGGTGACCGCACGTCGCGGCGGCATCGTCGACTACGTCGATACCAACCGCGTGGTGATTCGTGTCAATGACGACGAAACCGTGGCCGGTGAAGTCGGCGTCGACATCTACAACCTGATCAAGTATCAGCGTTCGAACCAGAACACCAACATCCACCAACGCGCCATCGTGCGCCGCGGCGACAAGGTGGGCGCTGGCGACGTGGTGGCTGACGGCGCATCGACCGACCTGGGCGAGTTGGCTCTGGGCCAGAACATGCTGGTCGCGTTCATGCCCTGGAACGGCTACAACTTCGAAGACTCGATCCTGATTTCTGAGCGCGTCGTGGCCGAAGACCGCTACACCTCGATCCACATCGAGGAACTGGTGGTCATGGCCCGCGACACGAAGCTGGGCAGCGAAGAAATCACCCGCGACATCCCGAACCTGAGCGAGCAGCAACTGTCTCGCCTGGACGAGTCGGGCATCGTCTACATCGGCGCCGAAGTGACGCCGGGCGACGTGCTGGTGGGCAAGGTCACGCCGAAGGGCGAGACCACGCTGACGCCGGAAGAGAAGCTGCTGCGCGCCATCTTCGGCGAGAAGGCCTCCGACGTGAAGGACACGTCGCTGCGCGTGGACCAGGGTACCAACGGTACCGTGATCGACGTCCAGGTCTTCACCCGTGAAGGCATCCAGCGCGACAAGCGCGCCCAGCAGATCATCGACGACGAGCTGAAGCGCTTCCGCCTCGACCTGAACGACCAGCTCCGCATCGTGGAAGCTGACGCGTTCGATCGTATCGAGAAGCTGCTGGTCGGTCGCACCGCCAATGGCGGCCCGCAAAAGCTGGCCAAGGGCACCGTGCTGTCGAAGGACTACCTGGCCTCGATCGACAAGTACCACTGGTTTGACGTTCGCCCTGCAGAGGACGACATCGCCAACCAGCTGGAGTCGATCAAGAACTCGCTGGAGCAGACCCGTCACAGCTTCGACCTGGCTTTCGAAGAAAAGCGCAAGAAGCTGACGCAAGGCGACGAGCTGCCTGCTGGCGTGCTGAAGATGGTCAAGGTCTACCTGGCCGTCAAGCGTCGCCTGCAGCCTGGTGACAAGATGGCCGGCCGTCACGGCAACAAGGGCGTCGTGTCCAAGATCACCCCGATCGAAGACATGCCCTACATGGCCGACGGCACCCCTGCCGACATCGTTCTGAACCCGCTGGGCGTGCCTTCGCGGATGAACGTGGGTCAGGTGCTGGAAGTTCACCTGGGCTGGGCCGGCAAGGGCATTGGCCAGCGCATTGGCGACATGCTGCAGCAACAGTCCGCCGTGGCTGAACTGCGCAAGTTCCTCGATGAGCTGTACAACCAGTCGGGCGGCAAGCCTGAGCGTCTGGAAGAGTTCTCCGACAAGGAGATCATCGACATGGCGCGCGAGCTGACCAAGGGTGTTCCTTTCGCCACGCCGGTGTTCGACGGTGCGAAGGAATCCGAGATCCGCGGCATGCTCAAGCTGGCCTATCCGGACGACATCGCGGCTCGCAAGGGCCTGACCGAGACCCGCACCCAGGCTTACCTGCATGACGGCCGCACCGGCGAGCGCTTCGAGCGCCCGACCACCGTGGGCTACATGCACGTGCTGAAGCTGCACCACTTGGTCGACGACAAGATGCACGCCCGTTCCACCGGTCCGTACTCGCTGGTCACGCAGCAACCGCTGGGCGGCAAGGCCCAGTTCGGTGGCCAGCGTTTCGGTGAAATGGAAGTGTGGGCACTGGAAGCCTACGGCGCCGCTTACGTGCTGCAGGAAATGCTGACCGTCAAGTCCGACGACGTGAACGGCCGTACCAAGGTCTACGAAAACATCGTCAAGGGCGAGCACGCCATCGATGCCGGCATGCCGGAATCGTTCAACGTGCTGGTCAAGGAAATTCGCTCGCTGGGCATCGATATTGAGCTGGAGAAGAACTGATCAATGGCCCGGGCAGGGCGGCTGGATGAACCAGTCGCCTGCCTTCCACTGATTAGCGATTTCGACTGCCTCAATACCAAACAAGGAGTAAAGCCATGAAAGGCTTGCTGGACCTCTTCAAGCAGTTCACCCCGGATGAACACTTCGACGCGATCAAGATCGGGCTGGCTTCGCCCGAGAAGATCCGTTCGTGGTCTTTCGGCGAGGTGAAGAAGCCCGAGACGATCAACTACCGCACGTTCAAGCCTGAGCGTGATGGTCTGTTCTGCGCCAAGATCTTTGGCCCGATCAAGGATTACGAATGCCTGTGCGGCAAGTACAAGCGCCTGAAGCACCGCGGTGTCATCTGCGAGAAGTGCGGCGTTGAAGTCACGCAGACCAAGGTTCGCCGTGACCGCATGGGTCACATCGACCTGGCTGCACCGTGCGCGCACATCTGGTTCCTGAAGTCGCTGCCGTCGCGTCTGGGCCTCGTGCTCGACATGACCCTGCGCGACATCGAACGCGTGCTGTACTTTGAAGCCTACGTGGTGGTGGACCCGGGCATGACCCCGCTGAAGAAGTTCAGCATCATGTCCGAGGACGACTACGAGGCCAAGCGCACCGAATTCGGCGACGAATTCATCGCGCTGATGGGCGCCGAAGGCATCCAGAAGCTGCTGGCCGAGATGGATCTCGACGTCGAGATCGACCGCCTGCGCAACGACATGACCGGCAGCGAGCTGAAGGTCAAGAAGAATTCCAAGCGCCTCAAGGTGATGGAAGCCTTCAAGAAGTCGGGCATCAAGCCGCACTGGATGGTGATGGACGTGCTGCCAGTGCTGCCGCCGGACCTGCGTCCGCTGGTGCCGCTGGACGGCGGTCGTTTCGCGACCTCCGACCTGAACGACCTGTATCGCCGCGTCATCAACCGGAACAACCGTCTGGCGCGTCTGCTCGAGCTGAAGGCCCCTGAAATCATCGTGCGCAACGAAAAGCGCATGCTGCAGGAAGCCGTGGACTCGCTGCTGGACAACGGCCGTCGTGGCAAGGCCATGACGGGCGCGAACAAGCGTGCCCTGAAGTCGCTGGCCGACATGATCAAGGGCAAGAGCGGTCGTTTCCGTCAGAACTTGCTGGGCAAGCGCGTCGACTACTCGGGTCGTTCGGTGATTACCGTCGGCCCGACCCTGAAGCTGCACCAGTGCGGTCTGCCGAAGCTGATGGCGCTTGAGCTGTTCAAGCCGTTCATCTTCTCGCGCCTGGAAGCCATGGGCATCGCCACCACCATCAAGGCGGCGAAGAAGGAAGTTGAAAGCGGCACCCCGGTGGTCTGGGACATCCTTGAAGAAGTCATCAAGGAACACCCGGTCATGCTGAACCGTGCGCCTACGCTGCACCGACTCGGCATCCAGGCTTTCGAGCCGGTGCTGATCGAAGGCAAGGCCATCCAGCTGCACCCGCTGGTCTGCGCGGCCTTCAACGCCGACTTCGACGGTGACCAGATGGCCGTTCACGTGCCGCTGTCCATCGAAGCTCAGATGGAAGCCCGCGCCCTGATGCTGGCCTCGAACAACGTGCTCTTCCCGGCTTCGGGCGAGCCGTCGATCGTGCCGTCTCAAGACGTGGTGCTGGGCCTGTACTACGCCACCCGTGAGCGCACCAACGCCAAGGGCGAAGGCATGATCTTCTCCGACACCGTCGAGCTGCAACGCGCTCTCGACAACGGTGCCGTGGAAATCACCGCCAAGATCAACGTCCGCCTGACCGAATACGTCAAGGACGCTGAAGGCGAGTTCCAGCCGGAAACCAAGCTGGTTGAAACGACCGTGGGCCGTGGCCTGCTGTCGGAGATCCTGCCGAAGGGCCTGCCGTTCTCGAACATCAACAAGGCGCTGAAGAAGAAAGAAATCTCGCGCCTGATCAACACCTCGTTCCGCAAGTGCGGTCTGAAGGAAACGGTCGTGTTCGCGGACAAGCTGCTGCAGTCCGGCTTCCGCCTGGCCACGCGCGCCGGCATCTCGATCGCCATCGACGACATGCTGGTGCCGCCGCAGAAGCAAGGCCTGATCGAGCGCGCCGAGAAGGAAGTCAAGGAAATCGAGCAGCAGTACGTCTCGGGCCTGGTGACCGCCGGTGAGCGCTACAACAAGGTCGTGGACATCTGGGGCAAGACCGGCGACGAAGTCGGCAAGGTCATGATGAGTCAGCTCTCCAAGGAGAAGACCATCGACCGCCACGGCAACACCGTGGACCAGGAATCGTTCAACTCCATCTACATGATGGCCGACTCCGGCGCCCGTGGTTCTGCAGCGCAGATCCGCCAGCTGGCCGGTATGCGGGGCCTGATGGCCAAGCCGGACGGCTCGATCATTGAGACCCCCATCACGGCGAACTTCCGTGAAGGTCTGAATGTGTTGCAGTACTTCATCTCGACCCACGGCGCTCGTAAGGGCCTGGCCGACACGGCACTGAAGACCGCGAACTCGGGTTACCTGACCCGTCGTCTGGTCGACGTGACGCAGGATCTGGTCGTCATCGAGGAAGACTGCGGCACCGAGCACGGCTTTGCCATGCGCGCCCTGGTTGAAGGTGGTGAAGTCATCGAATCGCTGCGCGACCGCATCCTGGGTCGTGTGGCTGCCGTTGAAATCACGCACCCTGAAACCCAGGAACTGCTGCTGCCGGCCGGCACCATGCTGGAAGAAGACCAGCTCGACATCCTCGAAGCCGCCGGCGTCGACGAAGTCAAGGTGCGTACGCCGCTGACCTGCGAAACCCGTTTCGGTCTGTGCGCCAAGTGCTATGGCCGCGATCTGGGCCGTGGTGGCATGGTCAACACCGGTGAAGCTGTGGGCGTGATCGCTGCACAGTCGATCGGTGAGCCAGGCACCCAGCTGACCATGCGTACGTTCCACATCGGTGGCGCGGCATCGCGTGCGGCTGTGGCCTCGAGCGTGGACGCGAAGTCCGATGGTTTCATCGGCTTCAACGCCACGATGCGCTACGTGACCAACGGCAAGGGCGAGTTGGTGGTGATTTCGCGTTCCGGCGAAATCGTCATCTCCGACCAGCACGGTCGCGAGCGTGAGCGTCACAAGGTGCCGTACGGCGCGATCCTGAACATCAAGGCTGACCAGCAGATCAAGGCTGGTACGGTCCTGGCGAACTGGGATCCGCTGACCCGTCCGATCATCACCGAATTCGCCGGCAAGGCGCAGTTCGAGAATGTGGAAGAGGGCGTGACGGTGGCCAAGCAGCTGGACGAGGTCACTGGCCTGTCCACCCTGGTGGTGATCGACCCGAAGCGCCGCGGCGCTGCCAAGGTCATTCGCCCGCAGGTCAAGCTGCTCGACGCGCAAGGCCACGAAGTCAAGATTCCGGGTACCGATCACTCGGTGACCATCGGCTTCCAGGTCGGCTCGCTGATCCAGATCCGCGACGGCCAAGACCTCGCCCCGGGCGAAGTGCTGGCACGTATCCCGGTTGAAGGCCAGAAGACCCGTGACATTACCGGCGGTCTGCCGCGAGTCGCGGAGCTGTTCGAAGCCCGTTCGCCGAAGGACGTCGGCACGCTGGCTGAAATCACCGGCACGATCTCGTTCGGCAAGGAGACCAAGGGCAAGGTTCGCCTGGAAATCACCGACCCCGAAGGCGGCAAGCACGAAGAGCTGGTGCCCAAGGAAAAGAACATCCTGGTGCACGAAGGCCAGGTGGTCAACAAGGGCGAACTGGTGGTGGACGGCGCGGCCGACCCGCAAGACATCCTGCGTCTGCTGGGTGTCGAAGAGCTGGCGCGCTACATCGTCGACGAAGTGCAGGACGTCTATCGTCTGCAGGGCGTGAAGATCAACGACAAGCACATCGAGGTGATCGTTCGCCAGATGCTGCGTCGTGTGCAGATCGTCAACTCGGGCGACTCCAGCTACATCGTTGGCGAGCAGGTCGAGCGTTCGGAGCTGTTCAACACGAACGAGCGTCTGCGCGCTGAAGACAAGGTGCCTGCCACCTACGCTGACGTGCTGCTGGGCATCACCAAGGCCTCGCTGTCGACTGACTCCTTCATCTCGGCCGCTTCCTTCCAGGAAACGACCCGCGTGCTGACCGAGGCTGCCATCATGGGCAAGCGCGACGAGCTGCGCGGCTTGAAGGAAAACGTCATCGTCGGTCGTCTGATCCCTGCCGGTACCGGCATGGCCTTCCACCTGGCCCGCAAGGCCAAGGAAGAGATGGACGACACCGAGCGTCGTGCCATCGCCATGCAGGAAGCCGAGGAACTGGCTTCCGCGCAGCTGGCACAGCTGGACGCCGCCAGCGACAGCGACGCATCAGGCAACTGAATCAGCGGCAGCCGTCGACGGGCGGCTGATCGTTGAATGCAAAAGGGCGCTCCTCGGAGCGCCCTTTTTTTGTGCCTGCTTTCCGTCAGATGTTTGCTGCCGGCAAGGCCCACAGGCGCGGCGGCACGATGGCCAGGTTGTGCAGACGCCTGGCCTTGCCGGCCAATTTCAGCACCGCCTTGTCGCGGCTGACCAGCCACCGGCAGCCCCAGGCCACGCCCGCATCAAGAAACTTCTGATCGTCCCGGTCGGTGCATACCAGTCGGCCTGTTGCACCCGGTGCCGCAGGCGCCTCCAGCCAGCGAACGCGCGCGTCCATGGCCGCCAGCACGCCGGCGCCGTCGAGCCCGCGACCGACGGGCAGACCGCGTGCCAGCACATGCGCAAGCTCGTCTCGCATGCCTGAGCTGGCCACCCAATGCCATTGCCCAGCTGCGCGGGCAGCTTCCCAGTGTGCCGTCGTGGGGTCATTGAAGTACAGCCAGTCGAGCACGGCTTGGCTGTCAAGTATCGCCATGTCGACCGATTCGGAAGAGTGTGTGCTCACAATGAAAGTCGCGTCTTAAGGCTTCAGAGCCTCGCATTGTGCAGCGGCTTGCGACATTCCTGCCCGGTGCATATAATCATCGGCTCTTCGGCAAGTTCTGCCGTGCTGCTTGCTGCGCGAATCTGCGCGGTACAAGGCGTTCGTCGTGTGGAGTGGGTCTCTTGGCATCAAGCCCGAGAAGCATCCAGACCCTGCGACGGAGAAGAAAAAGAAGACCCTTTCAGTTGTAACTTCAAACGGGAACAAGTTACCCATGCCAACCATCAACCAGCTCGTGCGCCAAGGCCGCAAGGTCGAGGTCACGAAGTCCAAGTCGCCTGCGATGCAAAACTGCCCGCAGCGCCGCGGTGTTTGCACCCGCGTTTACACCACGACCCCGAAGAAGCCTAACTCGGCACTTCGTAAGGTTGCCAAGGTGCGTCTGACCAACGGTTTCGAAGTCATTTCGTACATCGGCGGTGAAGGCCACAACCTGCAAGAACACAGTGTCGTGCTCGTGCGCGGCGGCCGTGTCAAGGACTTGCCAGGCGTTCGCTACCACATCGTGCGTGGCTCGCTTGACCTGCAAGGCGTCAAGGATCGCAAGCAATCTCGCTCCAAGTACGGCGCCAAGCGCCCGAAGAAGGCCTGATTGGCTCGCTGAGAAAAAAGAGTGTCACCACCGGCCTGCAAGGTCGCGTGTCTGGCAAATGCGGTTCAACCAACCGGTTGACCGAGTAAGTGAAAGACCCGCTGTTAGCTCGTGGTCTTTCAGGGTGTCGGGAAACCGATGCCAACTGAAGATGAAGGAAGAGAGAAATGCCTCGTCGTCGCGAAGTACCCAAGCGTGAAATCCTGCCGGACCCGAAGTTCGGTTCCGTTGACCTGTCCAAGTTCATGAACGTGATCATGGAATCGGGCAAGAAGGCTGTTGCAGAGCGCATCATCTACGGTGCCCTGGAACAAGTCGAAAAGAAGGCCGCCAAGGATCCGCTGGAAGTCTTCATGGTCGCGCTGAACAATGTGAAGCCGATGGTTGAAGTCAAGTCCCGCCGTGTCGGCGGTGCGAACTACCAAGTTCCCGTGGAAGTTCGCCCCGTCCGCCGGATGGCCCTGGCCATGCGTTGGTTGAAGGAATCTGCGCGCAAGCGTGGTGAGAAGTCGATGGCCGCTCGTCTGGCCAATGAACTGCTGGAGGCCTCGGAAGGCCGTGGCGGCGCCATGAAGAAGCGTGACGAAGTTCACCGCATGGCCGAAGCCAACAAGGCGTTCTCGCACTTCCGCTTCTAAACCCCTGTTATCTGGCCGCCTAGGGTTGTCACCAACCCCTGGCGGTCTTCCTATTTGGAGTGACTCATGGCTCGTCAGACCCCCATTGAGCGGTATCGCAACATCGGCATTTCTGCCCACATCGACGCCGGCAAAACCACCACGACCGAACGGATCCTGTTCTACACGGGCGTGAACCACAAGATCGGCGAAGTGCACGACGGCGCCGCCACGATGGACTGGATGGAGCAGGAGCAGGAGCGTGGCATCACGATCACTTCGGCAGCCACCACCTGTTTCTGGAAGGGCATGGAAATGTCCTACCCGGAGCATCGCTTCAACATCATCGACACCCCCGGACACGTGGACTTCACCATTGAAGTCGAACGTTCGATGCGCGTGCTCGACGGCGCCTGCATGGTTTACTGCGCCGTGGGTGGCGTGCAGCCGCAGTCGGAAACTGTCTGGCGTCAGGCCAACAAGTACAAGGTGCCGCGTCTGGCCTTCGTGAACAAGATGGACCGTACCGGTGCCAACTTCTTCAAGGTCGTGGACCAGATGAAGACTCGCCTGAAGGCGAACCCGGTGCCCATCGTGATTCCGATCGGCGCTGAAGAAAACTTCAAGGGCGTGGTCGACCTCATCAAGATGAAGGCCATCATCTGGGACGAAGCGTCCCAGGGCATGAAGTTCGACTACCAGGACATCCCGGCCGATCTGGTCGAGACGGCCCAGGAATGGCGCGAGAAGATGGTCGAGGCGGCTGCCGAAGCCACCGAAGAGCTGATGAACAAGTACCTCGAGTCGGGCGACCTGACCGAGGCTGAAATCAAGCTGGCCATCCGCACCCGCACGATCGCTACCGAAATTCAGCCGATGCTGTGCGGTACCGCGTTCAAGAACAAGGGCGTGCAGCGCATGCTCGACGCCGTGATCGACTTCCTGCCTTCGCCGGTGGACATTCCCCCGGTGACCGGTACGGACGAAGACGAGCAGCCGGTGTCGCGCCGTGCTGACGACGGCGAAAAGTTCGCTGCGCTGGCCTTCAAGCTGATGACCGACCCGTTCGTTGGTCAGCTGACCTTCGTGCGCGTGTACTCGGGCGTTCTCGCCTCGGGCGCAAGCGTCTACAACCCGATCAAGGGCAAGAAGGAACGTATCGGCCGAATCCTGCAGATGCACGCCAACCAGCGTGAAGAAATCAAGGAAATTCTGGCCGGTGACATCGCCGCTTGCGTGGGCTTGAAGGACGTGACCACGGGCGAAACTCTGTGCGATCCGGACGCCATCGTCACGCTGGAAAAGATGGTCTTCCCTGAGCCGGTGATCTCGCAGGCTGTTGAGCCGAAGACCAAGGCTGACCAGGAAAAGATGGGCATCGCCCTGGGCCGTCTGGCTGCAGAGGATCCGTCCTTCCGCGTCCGCACCGACGAAGAATCGGGCCAGACCATCATTTCGGGCATGGGCGAGCTGCACCTGGAAATCATCGTCGACCGCATGAAGCGTGAGTTCGGCGTTGAAGCCAACGTCGGCAAGCCGCAGGTGGCCTACCGCGAAACCATCCGCAAGTCGGTGGAAGACGTCGAAGGCAAGTTCGTTCGCCAGTCGGGCGGCAAGGGCCAGTACGGTCACGTCGTGCTCAAGATCGAGCCGATGGAGCCGGGCAAGGGCTTCGAGTTCGTCGACGCGATCAAGGGCGGTGTGGTTCCTCGCGAATTCATCCCGGCCGTGGAGAAGGGCCTGATCGACACGCTGCCGAATGGCGTGCTGGCCGGCTTCCCGGTGGTGGACGTCAAGGTCACGCTGACCTTCGGTTCGTACCACGACGTGGACTCCAACGAAAACGCCTTCAAGATGGCAGCTTCGATGGGCTTCAAGGACGGTATGCGCAAGGCTTCGCCGGTCATCCTCGAGCCGATGATGGCCGTGGAAGTCGAGACGCCTGAAGACTACGCCGGTACCGTGATGGGTGACCTGTCCAGCCGTCGTGGCTTGGTGCAGGGCATGGACGACATGGTCGGTGGCGGCAAGGTCATCAAGGCCGAAGTCCCGCTGTCGGAAATGTTCGGCTATTCCACGTCGCTGCGCTCGGCCACTCAAGGCCGTGCAACGTACACGATGGAATTCAAGCACTACAACGAAGCGCCGAAGAACGTCGCTGACGCGATCATCACCGCTCGCGCCAAGTAAGTTCGAAGGCCGGACCCCGCAAGGGCGTCCGGCTTTTTGCATATCGCAAATGGTCTTTGGCGCCACGCATGACGTGGTTGGTCGGCTGCCCGTGGCAGGCCAGCGCTGGAGACCTTAAACAGGCACGGGCATTGTTCTTTCTCTGGAGATTGAAATGGCAAAAGGCAAGTTTGAACGTACCAAGCCGCACGTGAACGTGGGCACCATCGGTCACGTGGACCATGGCAAGACGACGCTGACGGCTGCGATCACGACGATCCTGTCGGCAAAGTT
>NZ_JBBUTI010000022.1:0-13665 GCF_038066635.1 Ideonella margarita
GAGCTGGTGAGCCTGATCGGAGCCAACGGCGCGGGCAAGACGACGACGCTCAAGGCGGTGACGGGCCTGCAGCCGGTGGCGCAGGGCGAGATCGAATACCTGGGCAAGTCGATCAAGGGTCAGGGCGCATGGGACCTGGCGCGCCAGGGCCTGGTGATGGTGCCGGAAGGCCGGGGCACGTTCACCCGCATGACGATCACCGAGAACCTGCTGATGGGCGCCTACACGCGCAACGACGGCGAGATCGAGGCGGACATCGACAAGGTGTTCGGCATCTTCCCGCGGCTGAAGGAGCGGGCACTGCAGCTGGCCGGCACGATGAGCGGCGGCGAGCAGCAGATGCTGGCGATGGGCCGCGCGCTGATGGCCAAGCCGAAGGTGCTGCTGCTCGACGAGCCGAGCATGGGCCTGAGCCCGATCATGGTCGACAAGATCTTCGAGGTGGTCGAGACCATCCACGGCCAGGGCGTGACGGTGCTGCTGGTGGAGCAGAACGCCAGCCGCGCACTGGCGCTGGCCAACCGCGGCTACGTGATGGAGTCGGGCGAGGTCACGATGAATGGTGACGCCAAGGTGCTGCTCAATGACCCGAAGGTGCGGGCGGCTTACCTGGGCGAATAAGGCGCGCTGACCAGCTCAGCGGCCCAGCAGGGCGCGTGCGCGCAGGCGCTCGCCGCCCTGGAACTGGCCGTCCAGCCAGGCGTCGATCGCCTGCTGTTTCTGCAGCGGCGACAACTCCGGCGTAGCGTCCAGCCGGGCCAGCTCGGTGCGGGCCTGGGCCAGTTTGCGCGCCCAGGTCGCCTCGGCCTCGTCTTCTTCCTGCAGGCGTTGTGCCGCCTCGGCCCCGAAGGCCGCCGTGCGTTGCTGGTGCAGCAGGCGTGCGTCGACGCCCGGCGCAGGCGCTTGTGACAGCGCGGGCAATGTGCTCAAAGCGGGCTGGTTGATGTCAGCCATCTGGCCGGGCAGGCCGGCGCGGGCCTGCTGGCCGGTCATGTGTTGCCGCAGGGCGGCTTCCTCTTCGGCGTAAAACGCTTCGGCCCAGGCGATGCCCAGCACGTCGCGGCGCACTTGCTGGCGCTCGGCCAGCGCCGCGTCCCAGCCGGTCATGTCTCGGCCGTCGAGGCTGGTTTTCCAGCGGTGGCGTTGCAGTTGCAGGTAGCGTTGCCACACGGCCATCACCTGCTCGGCGCCGGCGGTGCCCAGATCCTGGGTGGCTTGCAGCTTCAGCATGGCGCTGATCTGCGCGATGTTGACCTCGCCAATCGTGGTCAGCCATTGGTCGAACCGGCGGCGCAAGGCCAGGCTCGGCAACAGCTCACCCGCCGGCCCCATGCCCCAGCTGCCGTCGGGCCGGGCGTGGCGCAGTGAGCCTTCGGTGAACAGTCGCTGCGTCAGCGCGGCGGCTTGCTCGGCCGAGACGCGGGCAGCGTCGCCGGTGGGCTCGTCCAGTGGGTGCGGTGCGGCCGCGGCCCCAGATGGGGCGGGCAGGGTGACTCCGGGTTCGGCCGTAGCGATGCCCTGTGGCGAGCTGCCACTTTCCGGGTTGCGCAGCGCCAGATGCGCCAGAACGGCGATCAAGGACACGGCGCCCAGGCACCAGGCCGCACGCGTGGCCACGGCGCCTTTCGATGTCACACCTGCCCGCATGCTCACAGACCTGCCGTCTTCAGGCGGTTGGCATGGGTGCGATAAAACGCGACAGGGTCAGAGGTGAACAGGCCGCGCAAGCCGAAGGACTGGTTGACCTCGTCGAGGTGGTTCCAGCTGTAGTCGTCACGCAGCACCGTGCCCCAGTGCGAGGCGCAGCGCCCCACCAGGCCGTCGTTGGCGGCACCCTTGAAGCTGGCCGAGGTCAGCACCAGGGCAGCGTCGATCGGGTCGAGGATGTTGGTGAGCACGCTGGTGCCGCCGGCCGAGTAGTAGCGCACGTTGTTCACGCTGGCCGCACCCTGGCCGCAGGTGGTGGCGGGCTTGCCCGCCGGAAAGCGGTTGGTGAAGGCGGCGCTGCCGGCAGTGGTCAGCGAGCGGGCGGCAGCTTCCGAGTTCTGCGGCAGGCCCGGGTTGCCCGACAGCACGCTGATGATGGTGCCGAAGGCGTTGATGATGGCGGCTGCCACCGGCGTGCTGCCAGTGCCGTCCAGTCCGGCCACGATGTCGTCAGCCACCGCGCTGCCGCTGTGCGGCGAGCCCATCGAGGTAGCCGATGCCACCAGATCCGGCGCCACCGAGGCGACGTAGCGGATGGTGTGGCCGCCGTGGCTGTGGCCCACGAGGTTGAACTTGGTGTAGCCGTAGGTGGCCTTCAGGCGACGCAGCTCAGCCAGCAGCTGTTCGCCGCGCACTTCGCTGGAATTGGCCGCAGATTGCTGCGACACGAACACCGTGGCGCCGCCTGCCCGCAGCGCCGGTGCAATCCCGTACCAGTAGTCGATCGGGCCGATGGCGTCAAAGCCGAACAGGCCGTGAACCAGCACCACGGGGTAGCGGGTCTGGGTGTAGGTGTCGGCCGCGTGGGCCGTGGTGGTGGCTGCGCTGCCCAGCAGGTAGCAGGCGGCCACGACGGTGTTGGCAATCCAGGTTCGCATGGGTCTTGTCTCCAGAGAATGGTTGTTGGATCCACGCTGCCGCTGGCAGCTTCGGGAGGGGGCGGGCAACCTGCCGACGCGTGGTGTGCCATTAAAGAACGAACGTTCGTTTTTAAGGTTGAGTGTTTTCCCAAAGCTGCAGTGCAGCAAAAGCCAGCAACGGTCTGGATTCGTCGTCGAAAGTCGGTCAACTTTCCACATACGTGGGGGATCGGGCGGCTGGGCCTTGCGCATGCCCGGCTGCGGGTCACAAATGCGCTCAGCCGGTGATAACGTGCCTCGTCAGAGGAGACTTCTGTGGTTTTCAGCCCCTACTACCCGATCATTTACGTGCGCGGCTACGCCATGACCGTGGACGAGCGCAACCAGACCGCAGCCGATCCGTTCTGCGGCTTCAACGACGGATCGACCGTTTACCGCGCCGAAGTGGACCGCAACGCCCGGCCCCGGAAGTTCGTGTTCGAGTCGCCCTTGTTGCGGCTGGCGTCTGATTTCGGCTACGACGATGTGTACGAAAGCGGCGTCGACATCACCGACCCCGACTGGCGTCCGCGCCACGGGCGGCAAGGCATTCCCGCGCGATCGGTGGTCATCTACCGCTATTACGACGCGGGCTCGACCTTGTTCGGCGATGGTGAGGCCTCTTCCATCGAGGCCTATGCCCGTGGCTTGAGCGACCTGATCCTGCGCGTGCGTGACCTGGTGGTGGCCGAAGAGGGCCTGGCGCCGGCGGATTTCAGGTGCTACCTCGTGGCGCACTCGATGGGCGGTTTGGTGGCGCGCGGTTTCCTGCAGAACCCTGCGCTGGGCGATGACGCGGCGCGTGTGGCCGTGGACAAGTTCTTCACCTACGCCACGCCCCACAACGGCATCGAGGTGGCGGGTGTGAACGTGCCGTCGTGGTTGTCTGCGAACGACCTGAGCAACTTCAGCCGGGAGCGCATGGCCAGCTACCTGAACCTGCAGGACGCCTGGCAGCGCTACAAGCGCGTGGATTTCATGCCCGAGGCGGTGATGAAGAGCAGTCGCATCTTCTGCATGGTGGGCACCAACCGCAGTGACTACTACGCCGCGCGGGGCCTGTCACGGGCGTTCGTCGGCCACGGCAGCGATGGCCTGGTGAAGGTCGAAAACGCGTCGGTGTGGGGACTGGATGCCGATGCGTCCGTCACCAACACCGCGGCCACCGCCTATGTGTACCGCGCTCATTCCGGCCCCTTCGGCATCGTGAACAGCGAAGAGGCCTATCAAAACCTGGCGCGTTTCCTGTTTGGTGATGTGCGCATGGATGTCTGGCTGGACGTGGACACCGTGACCCTGCCGCCCGCGCTGGCGGGGCAAGACGATGTCGAGGCGCTCTATCAGTTCGAGTTGCTGGCGGCGCCCCGCGGCAAGCGCTGGAGCCTGACCCGGCGGGTGGCCGAGGAAGACTCACCCGCCTGCCGCACCCATCAGCAGCTGGCCAGCGGCGAGGCCGGCCCGCGCCATGTGTACCTGTCAACCGTGTTCCTGGCGAAGTACGCCAAGGTCAGCCACGACGACGAGGCGCTCACCTGCTCGTTCGACCTGCGGGTGCGGGTGCCCGACTACAAGGTGGCCAAGGTCTTCTGGCCGGACCAGCACTTCGAGGGCGCCTTCCTGTTCCGAGATGCCCTGACCGTGCGGGTGGTGCCGCCTTCGGCGCCCGGCCAGCCCTGGCACTGCAGTTATCGCTGGCAGATGGCTGCCGGCCAGGAAGACGAGACCCCCTTGGTGCCCGAGCTGCAGGAGGACGGACGACTGGCCTTGCGCGTGCCCTTCGGCACGATGGGACAGCCCGGCTTGTCTGGCCAGGTGTTGCTGATTGTCTGCAACTGGAACGCCGCCGCCTGACTGTTGCTGCTGCGGTATTTCTGAGATAGTCAACAGCTTGAGCGTGCCGTCAGTGCGCGCCAATGCGAGGGATCTGGATGCGTTGGCCTTCTCCGTTTTCCAAACGTTTGAGAGATTGGCTGCCCTATGCGGTGGGCGTCGCATTGCTGGCGACGCTGCTGATATCCCTGGCCGCAGTCGCCATCTGGCAAGAGCGGGGCCGCCAGCGTGAGCGCGCCACCCTGGCCACCCAGACCATCGTGCGCCTGCTGGAAGCCCACGTCGTCGACGTGATCAGCCAGGCGGATGTGTTGCTGCGCACCGTGGCTTTGCACTATCACCTGCCGCCCCGCGCCGACGCCCGGACGACGCCCTCCGGCCAGGTGCCACGCTCATTGCGAGAGCATCCTGAATTGGCCGCCTTGCCCGGGCTGGAGGGCTACCGGGCCTTGATGCCGGCCTTGCTGTCGCTGTGCGTGGCGGATGTGAGCGGCGAAGTGCTCATCGGAGACGAGCAGGGCGACAACATCGCGGCTCGCGATGACTTCCAGCAAGCCCGGGCCTTGCCCAAATCCGGGCTCATCGTGCGCGGTCCGGTACAGGAAACCGTGGATGGTGAGGTGCGGTGGGTGCTGCGCCTGAGTCGGGGCTTGCGCAATGAGTCGGGCGAGTTTCTGGGCATGGTCAGTGCCGACCTGTCCACGGATGCCTTCGCGGCTGTCTTCACCACGCTGAACCTTGGCGAACGCGGTGCAGCCACGCTGCGGGCTGCGGATCTGTCGATGATCTACCGACACCCGTGGCCTGCGAATGGCCGTGGCGTGGTCGGCAGCAAGGAAGTTTCGCCGCAGTTGCGTGCGGCGCTGGCGGCCTCACCCGACTCGGGTGAATTCGTGGCCACCACGGTGGTCGATGGTGTTCCTCGCATCAATGCCTATCGCAAGGTGGCAGGCTTGCCCTTGCTGGTGCTGGTGGGCCTGCCGGAGAGCGATTTTCCAAGCGGCTGGAACTTGCTCGATACCAGCCTGTTGCTGGTGGCGGCGACCACCCTGCTCGTTGCAGCGTACGCGGCGCTGCAGCTGTACCGCTCCTCGAAGCGGCAACTTGATGCGGTGCAGCGGCGCTATGAGGCCATCGTGGAGTCGTCGCACGACGCGATCATCAGCAAGAGCCTGGACGGGCGTGTGCTCAGCTGGAACACGGGCGCCGAGGCCATTTTCGGCTGGAGCGCTGAAGAGATGATCGGGCAGCCCTTGCTCCGCCTGTTCCCGCCGGACTTGCTGGATGAAGAAGCGCACATCCTGCAGCGCTTGCAGCGCGGCGAGCGTGTGGAAGCCTTCGATACCCGCCGTCTGCGCAAGGACGGCAGCACGGTGGCCATTTCGGTCTCGATTTCGCCGGTGCGTGATGGGCAGGGGCAGCTGGTAGCGGCCTCGAAGATCGCGCGGGACATCACCCGCCAGAAGATGCTCGAGGAGCAGATCCGCACGCTCGCCTTCACCGACGCCTTGACCCGCCTGCCCAACCGTCGCCTGCTGATGGACCGGCTCGAGCGGGCCCAGCAGAACGGGCAACGTCAGACGGAGTGGGGCGCCTTGCTGTTCATCGACCTCGACCGCTTCAAGCCCGTCAATGACACCCATGGCCACGAGGTCGGCGACCAGATGCTGATTTCCGTCAGCCGCCGACTGCAGGCGGCGGTGCGTGAAGCCGACACGGTGGCGCGGCTAGGGGGCGACGAATTCGTGGTGCTGTGCGAGCGCCTGGGTGCCGATGAAACCCAGGCGCTGCGGGGCGCGCAGATGGTGCGTGACAAGGTCTTGCTGGCCCTGGCGCAACCTCACCAGATCGGCGAGCTGCTGCTGCAGGGTTCGGCTAGCGTGGGCATCCAACCCTTCCTGGGCACGCAGTTCACTCCGGTGGAGTTGCTGCGCGCGGCCGATCAGGCGATGTACGCCGTCAAGCGGCCGGCTTGCGTCCATCAAGTGCCCGCCGCGCCGCAGCTGCCCTGAGCTGGCAGTGGCGGCGAGGCGGGGCCGAGCTCAGGCTCGCGCTGGCAGCACCGTGGCCCGGCATTCACCCAGGCCGATGCGTGCGGCACCCGCCCGGTTGCACCAGCCCTTCAGGATGACGCTGTCGCCGTCTTCCAGGAAGCTGCGCTGCTCGCCGGTGCTCAGGGTGATCGGCGCCTGGCCGCCGTTGCTCAATTCCAGCATCGAGGCCGCCTGCTCTGGCATCGGCCCGGACAAGGTGCCCGTGCCCAGCAAATCGCCGGGTTGCAGGTTGCAGCCGTTCACGGTGTGGTGCGTCACCAGCTGCGCTGCCGTCCAGAAGGCGTCGGCGTAGTTCGACTGGCTGATCCGGTCACCGGGGTGGCCCGCCTCACGCATCTGCGCCGTCTGCAGCCACACTTCCAGCTCGATGTTGATGACGCCGTGGGCCAGCGTGTCCGGGCTGCTCAGGTAGGGCAGTGGCGCGGGCAGGGCGGCGTCCCGCACGAAGGGCTGGCGGAACGGGGCCAGCGCTTCCATCGTCACCATCCACGGGGCCACGCTGCTGGCGAAATTCTTGGCCAGGAAGGGGCCCAGCGGCTGGTATTCCCAACCCTGGATGTCGCGGGCGCTCCAGTCATTGAACAGCGCCACGCCGAACAGATGGGCTTCAGCCTGGTCGATGCCGATGGGCTCACCGAGCGCATTGCCCTGGCCGATGAACAGCGCCAGTTCCAGCTCGTGGTCCAGGCGGCGGCTTGGCCCGAAGTTGGGTTGCTCGCTGCCGGCGGCCGGGCGCGTCTGACCCTTGGGCCGGCGCACCGGCATGCCACTCGGAATGACCGACGACGCCCGCCCGTGGTAGCCGATGGGCACCCAGACGTAGTTCGGCAGCAGCGGCTGCTCGGGGCGGAACTGTCGGCCCACGGTGGTGGCGTGGTGGATGCTGGTGTAGAAGTCGGTGTAGTCGCCCACCGGGCAGGGCAGGCCCATTTCCACATCGGCTTGCGGCACCAGGGCAGCGGCCCACGCGGCTTGCTTGGCCGAGCCGGCTTTCAGGCCGTCAAACAGCGCATGGCGCAGTGCTTGCCGCGCCGTCGGGGCTTGCGCCATCAGGCGGTGCATGTCGGCGTGGTCCACCAGGCCGGCGGTGCGCAGGCACAGCACCTGGTCGCCAATGGCAACGCCAATATGCCAGTCGCCGTTGCGCCATTCGCCGTTATGACATTCACCACCGCTGCCCGCCAGCCTGAAGCGGCCAAACGGCAGGTTCTGCAGCGGGAAGGGGCTGCCGGGTTGGTTGGCGCTGCTCACCCAGCTGGTCGCGGCCGGGTCGTGGGTGTGGTCGATCGGGTAGGTGGCGCTCATCAGGCCTTGCCCTCTTCGGCAAATTCCTTGCTGTGAAGGAAAGCAGCGTGCTTGGGTGCACGCTTCGTCTGGCTCCACTCTTCCAGCATCGCCCACTTCACGGCGTCGAGCTGCTTGAGCTGCTCGGCTTCGGTCGGGTCAGGGCACGAGAGCTCCAGCCGGTGGCCGTTGGGGTCGAAGAAATAGATGGAGTGGAAGATGCCGTGGTCGGTCACGCCGAGCACGTCAATGCCTTCGGCTTCCAGGTGCGACTTGAAGGCCAGCAGCTCGGCGCGGTCCTTCACCCGGAACGCGATGTGCTGCACCCATTCCGGCGTGTTCGGGTCACGGCCCATCGGCGGCTGCGTGGGCAGCTCGAAGAAGGCCAGCACATTGCCCTGGCCTGCATCGAGGAACACATGCATGTACGGGTCAGGCGCCTTGGTGGACGGCACCAGGTCTTCGGCAATGGCCAGCACGAAGTCCATCTTCAGCGTGCGCTGGTACCAGAGCACGGTTTCCTTGGCGTCCTTGCAGCGGTACGCCACATGGTGGATGCGGTCGATCTTCATGGTCCGGCTCCTCAGCTGGTTTGCAGCACGCCACGGCGCACCTGGTCACGCTCGATCGATTCGAACAAGGCCTTGAAATTGCCTTCGCCGAAACCGTCGTCGCCCTTGCGCTGGATGAACTCGAAGAACACCGGTCCGAGCAGCGTGGCCGAGAAGATCTGCAGCAGCAGGCGCGGCTTGCCGTTGGCGGTGCTGCCGTCGAGCAGGATGCCGCGGGTCTGCAGCTCAGCAACGGTTTCGCCATGGCCGGGCAGGCGCTCGTCGAGCATCTCGTAGTAGGCGTCGTTCGGCGCGGTCATCAGCGGCACGCCGGCCATCGCCAGCTTGTCGATGGTGGCGGGCAGGTCGTCGCACAACATGGCGATGTGCTGGATGCCTTCGCCGTTGAACTGCATCAGGAATTCCTCGATCTGGCCGGAGCCCTTCTTGGATTCCTCGTTCAGCGGGATGCGGATCTTGCCGTCAGGCGCGGTCATCGCCTTGCTGGTCAGGCCGGTGTATTCGCCCTGGATGTCGAAGTAGCGAATCTCGCGGAAGTTGAACAGCCGCTCGTAGAACGCCGCCCAGAAGGCCATGCGGCCGCGGTAGACGTTGTGCGTCAGATGGTCGATGAGTTGCAGGCCGTGGCCGACGGGGTGGCGGTCAACGCCGGGCAGGAATTCGAAGTCGATGTCATAGATCGACTTGCCTTCCTCGAACCGGTCGATCAGGTAGAGCGGTGCACCGCCGATGCCCTTGATGGCCGGCAGGCGCAGCTCCATCGGGCCGGTGGGAATGTCGATGGGTTGGGCACCCAGCTCCAGCGCGCGGGCATAGGCCTGGTGGGAATCACGCACCCGGAAGGCCATGCCGCAGGCGGACGGGCCGTGCTCGGCGGCGAAGTAGCCGGCGAAGCTCTTGGGCTCGTTGTTGATGATGAAGTTGATCTCGCCCTGGCGGTAGAGCAGCACGTTCTTGGAACGGTGACGCGCTACCAGCGAGAAGCCCATCATCTCGAAGATGGGTTCCAGCGTGCCGGGGGTGGGGGAAGCGAATTCGACGAACTCGAACCCCATGAGACCCATGGGGTTGTCAAACAGATCGGCCATGACAAGGCTCCTGTGCAAATTGCAGACAT
Source organism: Ideonella margarita (assembly GCF_038066635.1). Lineage (NCBI taxonomy): Bacteria > Pseudomonadati > Pseudomonadota > Betaproteobacteria > Burkholderiales > Sphaerotilaceae > Ideonella > Ideonella margarita. Next base: position 9,464 of record NZ_JBBUTI010000022.1, read on the forward strand.
GGAAAAGCGAGAGAGATCAGCGAAGGTCCATGCCCGCGACCGGCGGTGCGCAGGGCTTGCCACGCACGCTTCGAGCGAGGTGATCCCCAATGACCAGCTGGTACACGGTTGTCGTCATGCGTGACATCTTAAGCGACTTGTCTAGGCAGGTGGCTACTGGTTAAGCCTCGGTTGTCAGGTGGTGTGGGTATGCTTCGCCCCCATGCATCACACCGTTTTTGACACCCCGGTGGTGAACACACTGCTTCGCTGGGGTTCCATCGCTTTCCTGAAAATCACCGGCTGGAAGACCGAGGGCGCCTTGAGGCCCGAAGCCAGCCGTTGCGTGCTGATCGCCGCGCCGCACACCAGCAACTGGGACTTGCCGTACACGCTGATGGCGGGTTTCGTGTTTGGCCTGCATCCGTACTGGATGGGCAAGGCGCAGATCTTCAAGCCGCCGTTCGGGCCGGTCATGCGCTGGCTGGGCGGCATCGCGGTGAACCGCGAGCGCTCGAACAACCTGGTGGCGGCGTCTGCCGAGGCGCTGCAGCAGGCCGACGGCCCGGTGCAGCTCATCGTGCCGCCGGAAGGCACGCGCAGCAAGGTGCGAACCTGGAAGACCGGCTTCTACTACATCGCCTTGACGGCGCAAGTGCCGATCCAGATGGCCTACATGGACTACGCTCAGAAGCGGGTGGGCCTGGGGCCGCTGTTCTACCCCAGTGGCGACATCGAGCGCGACATGGTGCAGATCAAGGCGTTCTACGCGCAGTTCAAGGGCAAGAACGCCACGCAGTTCGACGCGGCGGAGTGACACAACTACTGAGCGCGGCCGGCTGAATCCTCAGTCGACGCGGCGCAGCTGGGTGCGGAACATCTCGGCGCGCTGTGCATAAGACATGGCACTGGCTTCCAGCCGCGCCACGTCTTCGTCGGTCAGCTCGCGCACCACCTTGGCGGGCGCGCCCAGAATCAATGAGCGGTCCGGGAACACCTTGCGCTCGGTGACGATGGCGCCGGCGCCCACCAGGCAGTGCTTGCCGATGACGGCGCCGTTCAGCACCACCGCCTGGATGCCGATCAGCGAGCCTTCGCCGATGGTGCAGCCGTGCAGCATGGCCTGGTGCCCCACCGTCACGCGCGGGCCGATCTGCATCGGGAAGCCGTGGTCGGTGTGCAGCACCGAGCCTTCCTGGATGTTGCTTTGCTCGCCCACGGTGATGCGTTCGTTGTCACCGCGGATCACCACATTCGCCCACACGCTGGACTGCGATTCCAGCGTGACCTTGCCGATCAGCGTGGCCTCGACGGCCACATAGGCGTTGTCTGCGACGTCGGGGGCGTCTTCGCCCAGTTGGTAGATGGCCATGGGGGTGGTTTGCAATGTTCAGGAGATGGAACCCAGCTTATCACCGGGCTGGGCCACGCCTTGTGCGGCAAAGCCCGGGCGTGCGTCGGGCCACCAGCGGTCGCGCAGGGCCAGGCCCTGGCGCTCGACGAGGACATGCAGCAGCCATCCCCCCAGCAGGCTGGCCAGGCTGGCCACGGCTACCGTGATCAGGCTGGTGCGGTCCACGCCTTGCGCCATCAGCAGGTTGTTGGCGATGTGCGCCAGGGGCTTGTGGGTGAGGTAGATCGAGTAGCTCCAGAGTGCCAGGGCCGCCGCGCCCGGCACCCTCCAGCGGTGCAGGGCGCTGCCCGGGCAGAGTGCCGCCATCAGCAGCACGGCCCAGGCCCAGGCCATCAGCGAGTAGCCCACGGTCGTCATGGCCATGCCGTAGCCGACCTCGTCCGTGTAGTAGCCCGCGCTCAGCGCGGCGAACATGGTGCCCACGGCCACCACGCCCGCCAACAGCCACGCCTGGCCGTGGGCCAGTGCGCGTTGCCACAGCAGCGGTTGATGGTGCCGGAACATGGCAATCGCCAGGCCCGGCAGGAACTCATCGGCCCGGCACAAGGTGGAGTAATACACGTTCGGGTAATAGCCGGCGATCTCTCCTCCCGCGATGGAGCCGTAACGCGTCCACAGGTGGTGGCGCCACACCATGGCCGCCACCGTGCCCGCCGCGATCAGCGCCCAGCCCAGCCAGCGCGGCAAACGCTGTCGAACGCCGATGGCGACCAGCAGCGGCAGCACCAGATAAAACTGCTCTTCGATGCACAGCGACCACGCATGTGAAAACGCGGTGCCCGGGATCAGCTGGATGTTCTGCGTGAACGTCACGAAGCGCCACCAGGGTGGCGGCTCGCGTCCGCCCATCACGGCCGGAAACAACAGGTACAGTGCCAGCACCACCCAGAAGGCCGGTACGGTGCGCAGCAATCTGCGCGCCCAGAAGCGAGGCAATGACAGCCCCGACGGGCTGGCAGCGGTGCGCAGCAGCTGGTGGCCGATCAGGTAACCGCTGAGCACGAAGAACAGATCCACCCCGGTCCATCCGAGTTCGCTGGCCAGGCCGAACGTCGCCTCGCCGCTGACGAAGCCTTGATAGTGGTACGCGAAGACCAGCAGGATGGCCAGCGCGCGCAGGGTGTCGAGGCCAGGCAGGCGCGTTGAAGTGGCGGCGACGTTTGAACTTTCCATGGGCCGGCATTGTGCGTGTTGCGGGCTGTGGCCAAGTTGCGCCAACGGTGTTTGAACGCTACGCCAAGCAGCGCAGCGTTCATGCGGCGCCTTCCTGCCGTATGCTTGCGCTCGCAATGAACGAACCAGTACAAAAGGCCGGCAAAGCGGCTGCCCAGATCGCCCCGGCCGCCGTGAAGGTGCCCGCGCGCCGCGGCCGCCCGCCAAAGGCACCAGTGCCCGATCAAGAGGCTGAGCCGGGGCGCACCAACGACCCCGAACGCACCATGGCCGACATCCTCGCCGTGGCCACGTCGGAGTTCGCGGCCAAGGGGCTGGCGGGTGCGCGCATCGACGAGATCGCCGCGCTGACCCGCACCAGCAAGCGGATGATCTACTACTACTTCGAGAGCAAGGAAGGTCTCTACATCGCGGTGCTGGAGGATGCCTACAGCCGCATCCGCCGCATCGAGGCGGCCCTGCATCTCGAAGACCTGCCGCCTGAAGAAGCCCTGCGCACGCTGGTCGGCTTCACCTTCGACTACCAGCTCGCGAACCCCGATTTCATCCGCCTCGTGATGAACGAGAACATGCACAAGGGCGAGTTCATCAGCCGCTCCAGCACCATCATTGCGCTGAACGTGCCCATCATCACCGCGGTGCAGCAGGTGTATGAGCGTGGCGTGGCGGCGGGTGTGTTCCGGCCGGACGTGGACGCGGTGGACCTGCACATGTCGATCTCGGCCCTGAGCTTCTTCAACGTGGCCAACCGGCACACCTTCGGCGCCATCTTCAAGCGCACGCTCGACACGCCCGAGGCGGTGGCAGCGCGCCGCGCCAGCGTGGTGGATATGGTGGTGCGCTTCCTGCGCGCCTGAGCCTCCTTCGGTGAACTGACGAGCCGGTCAAGCGGCCTCAAGGGTTTTTACCGAGGATAAAACTAACCAGTTCGTACATTATTCGATCCGTGCACGGCAGACGCCTGTCCGCCGTACGGGTCAACGCGGTCTTCACCGACCCCTGGCCGCCCTGCAAGGAGACGATCTATGACAAAAATCCTCGACGGCTATTGCCGCGTTCTGGAGTGGTTGCTGGTGATCATGCTGGCCACCATGGTGCTGCTCGTGTTCGGCAACGTGGTGATGCGCTACGCCTTCAACTCCGGCATCACCGTGTCGGAAGAGGTGGCCCGCTGGCTCTTCGTCTGGTTGACTTTCCTGGGCGGCGCCATCGCTGTGCATGAGCACGGCCACCTGGGCTCGGACATGCTGGTGTCGCGCCTCGGCCCCGTCGGGCAACGTCTGTGCCTCGTGCTGGCTCAGGTGTTGATGCTGTGGGTGACCTGGCTGTTGCTGAGTGGCAGCTGGCAGCAGGCCCAGATCAATGCCGATGTGGAGGCGCCCGTCACCGGCGCGCCGGTCTCGGTCTTCTATGCAGCTGGCGTCGTTTTCGCGATTTCCTCGGGCCTGATGATCGCCCTCGACCTGTGGCGCACGGTGACTGGCCAGCGCCGCGACGACGAGTTGCTGCTGGTGAAAGAGTCGGAAGACCTGGCGCAGATCGATGAGCTGCACCTGAACCAGAGCCAGACCTTCAAGAAGCACTGACCTTCCCCGCGCCCCTGCCGGAGACAACCGCATGACCGTATTCATTTTCC
>NZ_JBBUTI010000023.1:0-4671 GCF_038066635.1 Ideonella margarita
TCGATCGGCGCCTTCACCACCTCGACGATCTTGCGCGCCAGGCCGTTGACCAGCGCCCAGCCCAGCACCACGTGCAGGCCGGCCACGATCAACAGGCCCGTGGCCTTGTTCTTCTTCTCAAGCGGGTTGTCCGAGTAATCCACTCGATTCCTCCAGTCGTCACAATGAGACGCTGCGTTGAAATGACAGTGCGGCCTCATGGGCCGCCGAATCAATCACTATAGCGGCTGTCGAGATTCTGTCTTTAATGGCTTTACCCTAATCATTCTCGGTCAAAGCCGCTTGACAGCTGCAAAGTGTCTCGCCAGCCGGGCTGTTCACCTGTTGGATTAACAGCCGCGACCGCGATTGGCTGGTGAAAGCCATTTCCGTGCCAAACGTGGGGCCCCTGTTTGGTGCATCACCTGCAATGCCAGCCTTGCTTGCTGTGTATGCGGTGTTTGTGGCATCGGCCCGCCCGAACGCGTCGCGCGTCAGACGCCGAAGCCCTTGAAGGCAGATTCGAAGCGCTTGCTGATGGTCAGCGTTTCCTGGCGTCCGCGCAGTGATGCTTGGAGCTGGCCCAGATCATTGCGCCGGATGTTCGCGATGTGCGCGAGCGAGACCAGGCAGCTGCGGCTGATGCGCACGAATCCCTTGCCCGCCAACATGCGTTCGAGGTGGCCGAGCCCGATCTTCATCAGGCCGTGGCCCTGGACATGCACCACCCGCGTGTACTTGACGTCTGACACGAGAAAGACAACTTCCTGTGTGTTGACGATGTCATGCCCTCGCGCGGCGGCAATGAACAACCAGTTCAAGGCTGGTTCGGTGGAGATGGATTTCATGAGGTAGCAGCGCCAGTGATCGTTCAATGTCTGGCCGTCTCTTGCCGCTGTGTGGCCCGGGGTTCATGCATGAGCAGTCGCACCCCGGACCCTACTGTGCTGCTCGCCACGCGGCACGGCGTCTCATTGGGTGGGGCAAGTCTCGCGCTCAAGGACATCCTCTGCGGCGACATGTAAAGACCGGGCGGAGCGCCAAGGGGTACACGCCGCTTGTGACCAGCCGGCCGGCGCCTGCATGCTCGTCTTCATGCAGGCGCGGCGCTTCATCCGACGATCAGTTGGCCTTTGTTCAGCAGGTTCTGGATGATGGCGGCATCGTTGCTGCCCGTGAGCAGCACCCCGGAGAGCGTGATGAGCTGGTCGGCCTTGCCGGCATCGAACACGGCGCCGAACTCGCCGGCCGTGCTGATGTTGAGCACGGTGTTGGTACCTGAGGTCGTGAAGTGCAGGTACTTCGTCAACGTCGCCGGCGTTTCTCCTTGAAGCAGATCACGCAGATCAAGGATATCGCCGCCTGCCTTTGACGATGCATTGTTGAAATCGCTGATGACGTCCTTGGCCGGACTGCCGGGTCGGCCCTGGTCGCCGAGCCGCCATGCGAAGGTGTCAGCGCCCCGGCCGCCGGTCATGATGTCGTTGCCCGTGCCGCCTTCAATGTAGTCTGAGCCGCTGCCGCCATCGATGGTGTCATCCGCAGCGCCGCCCAGCAACGTGTCTTTGCCGTCAGAGCCCGTGATCTTCTCGTAAAGGTCGGTACCCGTGAAGCGGGATCCCGTGCGGATGGCATAGACGCCATTGGTGCCAGTCTCGATGATGTCCTGGTTGGCGGCCAGTGTCGGTACATCGCTGGGGGCAAACAAGGCGAAATCGTCGGTGCCCAGGACCTTGTACGCACTGTCATCTGCGCCCGAAGGCTTGATCGAGATCCGGAACGTGGCGCTGCCGCTCATGTCCCAGTAGCTCACGTCGATCAACTGGAATCCCTCGGAGAGCGTCCTGGCCGTGAACATGCTGTTCGCGGCCGCAGGTATCTGCGACGTGTTGATGTACGCCATGCTTTGATCGCCTATCTTGACCTGGTAGCCCGTGTCGCCGTTGATCTGGAAATCGAAGGTGCCGCCTTCCGGGATATAGACATAGCCCACCATGCGAACAATGGCGTCGCTGGTGTTGCCCACGCCGGTGGACGCTTGCAGGCTGTCCGCATTGCCGGTGCCGACATTCAGGAAGGTGTGGAGGTTGTTGCCGGCGCCGACGGCATTGCCGGCGGTGACCATGCCGTTGCGGCCCAGGTCGTTGTTGAACAGTGGTGTGTAGCCTCCGCTGGCCAGTCCGAATTCGATCTTGTTGGCCGAGAAGGTGGCGTCCGTCGCACCGGACCCTGACTGCATGCCTGACCCAAATAGCGAGGTGTTGGCATTGCGGCCTTCGATGATGGCCTCGACGTCAGCCAGGTTGTCGAGATTCGGATCGGCGCCAGCAGCGCCGAACCTGGCGCTGCCATCGTCTGAATGCAGACGCGTGCTGCCCAGGTACAACGGGTCGGTGGCGGTGCCGTTTCGGTAGTCGTTGTAGCCGAAGTACTCGCCTGCCAGGCCGAGATTGAGGTTGGAGAGGGCGGCCGTCGTACTGGTCAGGCTGATCGTCCGGGCAGGCTGTACAAAGATTGGCAGTGTTGATGTCGACGTGTCGCCGTCGTTGTCCATCAAGGTGTATCTGATCGATTCGGTGTAGGACGTTGTGGTGCCGGGTTGTGCGCTGTACGTGAACTTGCCGTCGTCCATGTCGATCGCCAGCGTACCGCCCGCCATGGTCTGTACCGTCCAGGTATTCGTGACGCTGTCGTAGCTGCCGCGACTGGTGCCATTCGTTGGTGTTGCAGAGCCATAAGCGTAGGTCGTTCCGTCCACGGTGAAGGCCGCCAGATGACCACCATCGGCCCCGATGCCGGAGCCCGCAGCCAGCGTCCCGTCAGTCAGTGAGCCGCTTGTCGTCTTGATGAAGCTGCTGTCCAGGATCGAGGGCAGCTGGTTGATGTCAGCCACCACGATGGCGGTTGTGTCAGTCTGCGTCGCCCCGTTGTAAGCAACCGGGTTCATGTTGGACAGCGTGGCTTCGGTGCCCATCCCGTACGCCTGAGAGTTGATGGCGTTGTTCGTCAGGAAGGTCTTCCAGAGTGCTTCTTCGTCGGCCTGTATCCCTGCCATTGTGTTCATCGGGCCGTTGCCGTCCCAGTCCGTGGCGTAGGTGGGTTGCCCGTCGGTCAGGAAATAGGAGACATTGGTGGCGCCTGCGATCTTGCCTGCCGAATTGAAGGACGTCCGGGCCTTTATCAACGCGTCGTCGTAGTTGGTGCCGCCGTTCGCCACCAGGCCGTTGACATAGGCCTTCGCGTCAGCGACCGAAACCCAGGTGGTCTGGTAGGCGTCGGCCGAGGTCGAGAACGTCACGACCCGCACCTTGACGTCGCCCAGGTTGTCGTACTGGTCGAGCAAGGTGGTGACTGATTGCTTCAAGATGTCGAGGCGCGTTGGGCCACCAGCGACGCCGTCGGCGTCGGTGGCCATCGAGCCGGAGATGTCCAGCATCAGCATCACGTTGGTGTCCTGATAAGGCAGGCGCACGGTCTGGGTGCTGGCGATGGCGGTCGGCGAGTCGTCCTCGACATTCACGGTCAGGCTGCCGCGCGTGATGTTCGTGCCGTCGTCAGCCTGAACGCCCAGCGTGAAGGTGCTGACGTTTTCGCCGTTGCCGGTGGCATGGTCGATCGGCTTCGACAGGGTGACACGGTATCCGCCGGTGCTGTCGATCGTGGCGCGCAGCACTTCAACGCCGCCAGCCGAGCCGATCATCGGGGATCCGGCGGTGCCGTTGCCGCTCCAGGTGATCGTCACACCGCCAGAGGTCAGCGCGGTCGTCGGGGCGATCAAGGTCACCGTCGGCGTGCTGTCAATGTCGACGATGTTTACCGTACCCGTCACCGAGGCCAGGTCCGTCTTGTCGTCCGGGTTGCCAGTGCCGTCGGCCAAGCCGCCAGGCAGGCCTTCTTCGGACACCGTGACGCTGCCGCCAACGATGGTCGGCGCGTCGTTGATCGAGTTGACCGAGATGGTCAGCGTGGACGAGTCGGTGCTGGAGCCGTCGGTCAGGTTGTAGGTGGCAACCGGCACAGGGCCGTTGTAGTTGGCAACCGGAGTGAAGGTGTAGGTGCCGTTGGCGTTGATGACCAGCGTGCCGACACCGGCCATCGTGGCGGTCTGGCCAGCGTTGAAGGTGCCGGCCAAGCCAGCCACGGTGAAGGTGGTGACCGTGACCGGGCCGTCGACGCTGGTGGTGCCGGTGAGCACTGTGCCGTTCAGCACGGTGTCTTCATCAACCGTCACGACTTCGTCGGCATCGGTGAACGCGTCATCGACCGGCGTGACCGGGCCGAGCGTCAGCGTGGCGCTGTCGGAGCCGCCCAGGCCGTCGGTGATCGTGTAGGTCGCCACCGGCACCGGGCCGAAGTAGTTTGGCGCTGGGGTGAAGGTGAATTCGCCGTTGGCGTTGATGACCAGCGTACCGACACCGGTGATGGTGGCGGTGTCGCCGGCAGCGAAGCTGCCAGGCACGCCTGCGACGACGAACTGGGTGACGGTGAGCGGGTTGCCGTTCGGGTCGGTGTCGTTGCTGAGCACGTTGCCGGTGGCCGGGGTGTCTTCGGTGACGCCCTGGGTGTCGTTGATGGCATCGGGCGGCGAGTTCGCGCCCATGGTCAACGCCAGCGTGGCGGTGTCCGTGCCGCCGTTGCCGTCGGTGGCGGTGTAGGTTGCCACCGGCACCGGGCCGGCGTAGTTCGCAGCCG
>NZ_JBBUTI010000024.1:0-3319 GCF_038066635.1 Ideonella margarita
ATCCTACATATCCTACATATCCTACATATCCTACATATCCTACATATCCTACATATCCTACATATCCTACATATCCTACATATCCTACATATCCTACATATCCTACATATCCTACATATCCTACATATGTATCCTATGTATCCTATGTATCCTATGTATCCTATGTATCCTACATATGTATCCTATGTATCCTATGTATCCTATGTATCCTATGTATCCTATGTATCCTATGTATCCTATGTATCCTATGTATCCTATGTAACGGGTGGTCTTTGGTGGGTATCTGGCGGGCGCCTTCGCTAGTTAATCCCCTAGCATGCGTGTCAAGTAGAGTGGGGCCGTTTCGGAAAGACTGATTTCAGGTGGTTAGAAACCTCCTCTCAATCGTCGGACCCGGTATCTAGTGCATTTCTGAAATAGGCTTGGTTCGGCGAGTGGCGCCGTGAGCATGATCTCGGAAGCGGTCGTAAGCCCCATTCAGTGCATCAGGCATTGGGCGTGATGAGTGGGTCCCAAGCACACGTTCAGCATCATCGTTTGCGAGGGAGGTCCGCAACCGAGGAGTTGAGGAATTAGGCCCATTGGCGGATGTGAGCCTGCAGTCTCCGCTCATCGCAGGAGAATGAATAATTCTCTCCGGGAGCCAGGGCGTATTTTTAAGTGGAACTAGGTCGGGGCTTTAGGCGATGGTGCAGACTGTCAGCAGAAGATTTCAGTGCACGCCGTTTTCGCGCAGCCATAGCGAACTATTTGCTACCAGTTGAGTTACTAGTGCGCTTTCCCGGCCGTGATCGCTTCGACTCCTAACGGCATTGTCGTCAGCCAGTAAGTCCTTCAACCTGTCCAGTGCCTGCGCCTGGAGCGACTGGATTGCCCGTAGCCGCGATTGCTCCGTCATTCTTGCAAGACATTGTGTAGAAACAAGGTGTGCGATCAGCCGTCCCTGGTAGCGAGCGTTGGGGTGGTCATTCCTTGTGAACCGCTTCTTTTCTACGTCGTCCGGTGTTATGCAGAAAAGCTCCATGAGCTGAGCTTGATCTAGCAACAAGAAGCCGAACTCGTGGGCGCGTTCGCCGATGGGCAATGCATAGTCCTCAACGAACAGGAGGTAGCCGTCGTGCTTGAGTAGATTGGCAAGTGCTGAGTTGCCACCGAACTCAGCCATCCAATCGTCTGGATGCACTTCATGCAGGACATTGCAGACGATCGCTACGTCAGCAAAATTACTGCCGTGCAATTCAGCCATTTCGGGCAGACTCGAAAACGCGCGCCGTTTGGATTCACGGGTGCCATAAAGCATCGAAGAAAGGGCTTGGCAAGCATCGGCGTCCGGCTCGTGCGGTTCATACGCAAAATAGTCTACGACTGATTCCAATGATGCCCCGTCTGACTCTTGAGCGATTGCATCTAGCAGTCTCCCTTTGCCTGAGCCAAAGTCGATGACGCACAAAGGCTGCCCCGTCACCCGTATCCGGCCCATCACTTGGCGAATCTGTTCTAACTGCGGATCACCTTGGCTATAGCCGATGACTCCCGGCTCAAGCAGGCATTGTCGTAGAAACACTGTGGATGCTAGGCGAGATGGCAGCAGAGTTAGATCATTAACGCGACGGGCACCATCTGGGCCGCCGAGTAGGCTGTCTAGTACCTTCTCCGGGGAACGTCCTGCGGGTATGAATCTACCGCTATCGGCAAACCATAGACAGTTCGGATCCTGGGCCGATAGATGTGCGATTAGCGGTACCGAGTGAGTAGAAATCCACAGCTGACCATCTGTCAATAGTTCTTGCAGTCGATCCACAAGCTCATTGAGAACTGCTGGATGAAGGTGGTTCTCAGGCTCGTCGAGGAAGATTATGCAATCATGCAAGGAGTTGTCTTTGGCGTGCAGCATGCACGACAGTTGGAAGAGAACCTTCTGCCCTTGCGATAGTAAGGTAGAGTATTTTTCAGTAAAACCTTCTAGGCGTATGTTGAGATCATCGCCCAAGACCATTTGAACTTCACTGCCGAGTAGGCTGTCTAGAATGTTGAGAAGGTCCTTTTCTGCTTGCTGATGCGTTCGCGTTCGAGGGTCCGCATTAATCCGGCCTCTCTCGGCCAGGGCCGCACGCATTATTTTTCTTGCGTGTGCTGGTGCACCAGTGTCTGTTCCTTGTGATGAAAGCGATTGCGCAAACGATACGGCCCGTGACTCCGCCTCGAAATCGTTTATTGTCCCAGGATCCACTAGCTCCGTCGATCGAGGGACGAATGAGACTATTTTGGGCATCCCGGGGCCGCTTATGCCCAGGACTTCCGCTATTGCTAGGTCTTTCTGTAATCGCGCAGATTTGTTTCTGGCGACAGCCAGCTCTTGCTCAAGCGATTGCTGGGTTTCAATTGTCGGGTCGATTTCCAGAGAACTGCGAGCAGTCACTGCGAGTTTTCTTTTGATCGCTTGAATATTCGTCGCTGCATGCGATATCTGCAGTTTAATTTGCTCCCTCTCTGCGCTGGGGAGGTATTTATTCGCAACCCCTGTGATTGTTGTAAGTAGTCGCGTTTTCCCTGAGCCATTTTTCCCGGCAACAACAACACACTTGCCGAGGTTTCGCATTTGTAACGGCTTTTCTAAAGGTAGTGTTGCCAGCCCGATACCCATTTCATCGAAAACCTCTTGGCTTAAGTTAATCGACTCAATTTTCACTCTTCGCTCCACGCTGTTGTTTGCGGTCGCTTAGTGCTGGCCGTCCGCCTTGAAAAGTTGGATCGGACACTGTGCAATGGAATTTCATTTCGGGCTGTTGTTTTCGCTGCGATGTGCGATTGGCAATACAGTGCGGGTGATCTATCGGTCTTGATCTGCGGCTTGGAATTTCTTCCGCGCAAAAAATGATAATTTTTGGTAACCGTGCGTGGCGTGGTGCCCGTATTTCAGGCGATGCAACTGTTGATCTTTCGTCTGGATAACCGTACACAGTTTAGATGCTGGTTGGCAATTACCAACTTTTGACGATTCAATAACGATGTTACTTGAATTCCTTTATTGACCGGGTCATCTGCCTGGAATGCGTGTGCCCGATGTTGTGGCATGCCAGGGCGACGGGAGCCTGAGCCAGTACAGGCTGAGCATAGTTCAAGTCCAGGTGGAGGGCATCGTCAAATTCGACCGCACTGGCGAGGCTCGCCGCCAACCTGTTGCTCTTCGGGCTGCAGACTTGAAGCGCCCCGGGTTTCATGGAGGCCCGTTGGGTTAAGTCAGGCTTCCGTCAAGGCAGTCTGACTGGCGAGTTGCCGGTAGTAGTTTGCCTCAGCCTCTGCGGGTGGGATGTACCCG
>NZ_JBBUTI010000025.1:0-1790 GCF_038066635.1 Ideonella margarita
ACCTTGCTCGACAACGTCGGCAATGCCATCGGCACCGTCACGCTCAATCCAGACCAGACCGTCACGTTTGATCCGGCGCCTGGCTACAACGGCCCGGTCGACTTCACCTACACCGTCACTGACGGCACCTCGTCCGACACCGCCAACGTGCGCATCGTCGTGGACGACGTCAACGACCCGCCGGTCGCGCAGGACAACACCATCACCGGCTTCGAAGACAGCCCGGTCACGTTCGATCCGCGCTCCAACGACTCCGACCCGGACGGTGACCCGCTGACCATCACGGCCATCAACGGCCAGCCGATCAGCCCGGGCACGACCATCACCCTGCCTGAAGGCACGGTGAGCATGAACAACGACGGCTCGCTGTCGTTCACCCCGAACAAGGACTTCAACGGCCCGGTCGCCTTCGACTACACCGTCGACGACGGCCGTGGCGGCACCGACACCGCCACCGTCAACCTGCAGATCACGCCGGTTGATGACGCGTCGATCCTGGCGCCTGACACCAAGACGGTCGCTGAAGACACGGTTGCCACCGGCAACGTGCTGACGAACGACAGCGACATCGACAACACCCTGAGCGTTGCTTCGTTCAGCGTCGCCGGCTTGCCTGGCACCTTCGCTGCTGGCACTACCGCCACCATCGCAGGCGTCGGTACGCTGGTCATCAATGCGGATGGCGGCTACACCTTCACGCCGGTTGCCGACTACAACGGCACGGTGCCGCAGGTCTCTTACACGACCAACACCGGTTCCTCGTCCACGCTCGACATCACCGTCACCCCACTGGACGACACCCCGGCTGCCAGCGACGACCTGGCGACCACGCCTGAGGACACGCCCGTCACCATCGACGTGCTGGCCAACGACACCGACGCTGATACCCCGACGCTGACCATCACGGCCATCAACGGCCAGCCGATCAGCGTGGGCAACCCTGTTCAGCTGCTCGACACCGCTGGCCTGCCGCTGGGCACGGTCGGCCTGACCAACGACGGCAAGCTGATCTACACCCCGGCCCCGAACACCACCGGCCCGGTCGACTTCAACTACACCGTCACCGACGGTCTGACCCCGGTTCAGGCCAATGTGCATGTGGATGTCACGCCGGTCAACGATGCGCCTGACGCCATCAATGATTCGGTCACTGCCGCTGAAGACACGCCCGTCACGATCAACGTGCTGGGCAACGACACGGACGTCGAAGGCGATCCGCTGACCATCACCCAGATCGACGGCCAGCCCGTCACCGTGGGCACCCCGGTCGTCGTGGCCAATGGCACCGTCACCGTCAACCCGAACGGCACGGTCACGTTTGACCCGGCGCCCGGCTACAACGGCCCGGCCACCTTCACCTACACCATCTCCGACGGCCAGGGCGGCACCGACACCGCCACCGTGTCGATCGATGTGGGCGGCGTGAACGACGCGCCTGTCGCTGCGCCGGACACCGGCATCACCAACGAAGACACGGCTCTGATCGTGTCGGCTGCCAACGGCGTCATCCTGGGTGCCGCAGGCACCGACGTGGACCCGGATGGCAACTCCTTGGCTGTCTCTGCCGTTGCCTTCAACGGCACCGCCGGTGTGGTCGGCTCGCCTGTCGTGGGCGCCTGGGGCAGCCTCACCCTCAAGGCTGACGGCTCGTACACCTACACGCCGAACGCCGCTGCGCAAGGTCTGGACGACGGCGAGAGCCAGTCCGACGTGTTCACCTACACCGTCACCGACCCGGCCGGCCTGACCTCGACCACCACGCTGACGCTCACCGTCACCGGCCGCAACGA
>NZ_JBBUTI010000026.1:0-1697 GCF_038066635.1 Ideonella margarita
GCAGCGCAGTTCGGGGCGGGCTGGGTGCGCATCATGGCGATCGCGCTGCTGTACGTGCTGCTGGCCCTGGGCCTGAACATCGTGGTGGGCTACGCCGGCCTGCTGGACCTGGGCTACGTGGCGTTCTACGCGACGGGTGCTTACATGTTCGCGCTGCTGGCCTCGCCGCACCTGACGGACAACTTCGAGTGGATCAAGGCCGCATTCCCGAACGGGCTGCACACGCCGATCTGGGTCGTCATTCCGCTGGCTGCGGCCATCGCGGGCCTGGCCGGGGTGATCCTGGGCGCGCCCACGCTGAAGCTGCGCGGTGACTACCTGGCCATCGTGACGCTGGGCTTCGGCGAAATCATCCGGGTGTTCATGAACAACCTGGAATACCCGATCAACATCACCAACGGCCCGCGCGGCATCAGCCAGATCGATGCGATGAGCATCGGCCCGATCGACTTCGGCAAGCCGCTGGAAGTGCTGGGGATGCAGTTGCCCGGCGTGACGATGTACTACTGGCTCTTCCTGGTGCTGGTGGTGGTGGCGGTGGTGATCTGCAGCCGCCTGGCCGACAGCCGCATCGGCCGCGCCTGGATGGCGATCCGCGAAGACGAAATTGCTGCCAAGGCGATGGGCCTGAACACCCGCAACCTGAAGCTGCTGGCCTTCGGCATGGGGGCGACCTTCGGCGGCGTGTCGGGCGCGATGTTCGCGGCCTTCCAGGGCTTCGTCTCGCCCGAGTCGTTCACGCTGATGGAGTCGGTGATGATCGTGGCGATGGTGGTGCTGGGTGGCCTGGGCCACATCCCCGGCGTGATCCTGGGCGCACTGCTGCTAGCCGCACTGCCGGAAGTGCTGCGCTACGTGGCGGGCCCGCTGCAGCAACTCACCGACGGCCGGCTGGACGCGGCCATCCTGCGCCAGCTGCTGATCGCGCTGGCCATGATCATCATCATGCTGCTGCGCCCGCGTGGCCTGTGGCCGGCGCCGGAACACGGCAAGGCTGCCGCAGCCCCGGTGAAGTAAGCAACAAGGCAAAAGACCATGAGCGAAACCGTACTCAAAGTCCAGGGCGTGTCCAAGCGCTTTGGCGGGCTGCAGGCCCTGTCGGATGTGGGCATCACGATCAACAAGGGCCAGGTGTATGGCCTGATCGGGCCGAACGGCGCCGGCAAGACGACGTTCTTCAACGTGATCACCGGGCTGTACACGCCGGACGGCGGCACCTTCGAGCTGGGCGGTGCGCCCTACACGCCGACGACGGTGCACGAAGTGGCCAAGGCAGGCATCGCCCGCACCTTCCAGAACATCCGGCTGTTCGCCGAGATGACCGCGCTGGAAAACGTGATGGTGGGCCGCCACGTGCGCTCGAAATCCGGCCTGCTGGGCGCGGTGTTCCGCACCGCCGGCTTCAAGGCTGAAGAAGCCGAGATCCGCCAGCGCGCCCAGGAACTGCTGGACTACGTGGGCATCGGCAAGTACGCCGACTTCAAGGCGCGCACGCTGAGCTACGGCGACCAGCGCCGCCTGGAGATCGCCCGCGCCCTGGCCACCGACCCGAAGCTGATCGCACTTGATGAGCCGGCTGCCGGCATGAACGCGACCGAGAAGGTGGTGCTGCGCGAGCTGATCGACCGCATCCGCAAGGACGGCCGCACGATCCTGCTGATCGAGCACGACGTGAAGCTGGTGATGGGCCTGTGCGA
>NZ_JBBUTI010000027.1:0-1394 GCF_038066635.1 Ideonella margarita
ACCGTGTCTTCATTGACCGAGACCGTCTCGTCGGCATCGGTGAACGCGTCATCGACCGGCGTGACGGGGCCGAGCGTCAGCGTGGCGCTGTCAGAGCCGCCCAGGCCGTCGGTGATCGTGTAGGTCGCCACCGGCACCGGGCCGAAGTAGTTGGCTTCTGGCGTGAAGGTGAATTCGCCGTTGGCGTTGATCACCAACGTGCCCACGCCCGTGATGGTGGCGGTGTCGCCGGCAGCGAAGCTGCCAGGCACGCCTGCGACGACGAACTGGGTGACGGTGAGCGGGTTGCCGTTCGGGTCGGTGTCGTTGGCGAGCACGTTGCCGGTGGCCGGGGTGTCTTCGGTGACGCCCTGGGTGTCGTTGAGGGCATCGGGCGGCGAGTTCGCGCCCATGGTCAGCGACAACGTGGCGGTGTCCGTGCCGCCGTTGCCGTCGGTGGCGGTGTAGGTTGCCACCGGCACCGGGCCGGCGTAGTTCGCAGCCGGGTTGAAGGTGTAGGTGCCGTTGGTGTTGATGACCAGGGTGCCGACACCAGCGATGGTCGCGGTCTGGCCAGCGTTGAACGTGCCAGCCACGCCGGCCACCGTGAAGCTGGTGACGCTCAGCGTGTCGCCTTCAATGTCGACGTCGTTGGTCAGCACGTTGCCGCTGACGCTCTGGTTGATCGGCACCGAGTTGCTGTCGTCGAGGGCCGTGAGGGCGTCATTCACTGGCGTGACCGTGATGGACAGCGTCGAGGTGTCGGTGCTGGAGCCGTCGGTCAGCGAGTAAGAAACCACTGGCACGGCGCCATTGAAGTTGGCTGCCGGCGTGAAGCTGTAGTCGCCGTTCGCGCCGATCGTGAGCGTGCCCACGCCGGTGATGGTGGCGGTCTGGCCAGCGGTGAAGGTGCCGGCGACGCCGTCCACCGTGAAGGTGGTGACGGTGACCGGGCCGTCCACGCTGGAGGTGCCCGTGAGCACCGAGCCGTTCAGCGTGGTGTCTTCAGCGACGAAGATGGTCTCATCGGCGTCCGTGAAGGCGTCGTCGGCCGGGGTGACCGAGATGCTGAGCGTCGAGCTGTCATCGCTGGAGCCGTCGGTCGTCGTGTACGAGACGACAGGCACGGCACCGTTGAAGTTCGCGTCAGGCGTGAAGCTGTAATCGCCGTTCGCATCGATCGTGAGCGTGCCCACGCCGGTGATGGTGGCGGTCTGGCCAGCGTTGAACGTGCCAGCCAGGCCAGCCACCGAGAAGGTGGTGACCGTGACCGGGCCGTCGACGCTGGAGGTGCCGGTGAGCACAGAGCCGTTCAGCGTCGTGTCTTCCGCGACGGAGACAACTTCGTCGGCATCGGTGAAGGCGTCATCCACCGGGGTGACGTTGATGTCGAGCGTGGACGAGGAGCCGGTGTT
>NZ_JBBUTI010000028.1:0-1321 GCF_038066635.1 Ideonella margarita
TGAAGCGCCCCGGGTTTTCAGGAGGCTCCAACTCTTGAGAAGATGGAGCCATGAACAAGTCGAACAAGTTCTCACCTGAGGTCCGCGAGCGCGCTGTGCGCTTGGTGCAGGAGCATCGCGGGGAATACCCATCGCTGTGGGCCGCGGTGGAGTCCATCGCACCGAAGATCGGCTGCGTTCCCCAGACCCTGCTGGGCTGGGTTCAGCGCGATGAGATCGACACCGGGGCTCGCCCCGGTGTGACCAGCAGCGAGGCACAGCGGGTCAAAGAGCTGGAGCGCGAGAACAAGGAACTGCGCCGAGCCAACGAGATCCTGAAGCTGGCCAGCGCGTTTTTCGCCCAGGCGGAGCTCGACCGCCGTCTCAAGTCCTGAGGGCATTCGTCGATCAGCAGCGCGATACCTTCGGGGTCGAGCCGATCTGCCGGGTTCTGCAGATCGCCCCGTCTGGGTATCGACATCACGCAGCGCTTCGCCGAGAGCCGCACAGACGCTGCGCGAGGGCGCAGCGCGACGAGGCCCTGACGCCGCAGATTGAGCGCGTCTGGCGGGCCAACATGCAGGTTTACGGCGCTGACAAGGTTTGGCGGCAACTCGAACGCGAAGGCACGGCCGTGGCGCGATGCACGGTCGAGCGATTGATGCGCCGGCAGGGGCTGCAAGGCGTGATGCGTGGCAAGGTGGTGCGCACGACGATCAGCGACAGCAAGGCGCCATGCCCGCTGGACAAGGTCAATCGGCAATTCAAGGCCGATCGACCGAACCAGCTGTGGGTCTCCGACTTCACCTACGTGTCGACCTGGCAGGGCTGGCTGTATGTGGCCTTCGTCATCGACGTCTTTGCACGGCGGATCGTGGGCTGGCGTGTCAGCAGTTCGATGCGCACAGACTTCGTTCTCGACGCCTTGGAACAGGCCTTGTACGCGCGCCAACCGGAGCGCGACAGCAGCCTGGTGCATCACTCCGACCGCGGTTCGCAATACGTTTCTATTCGGTACTCCGAGCGTTTGGCCGAGGCCGGCGTGGAGCCCTCTGTGGGCAGCAAGGGGGACAGCTACGATAACGCTTTGGCAGAAACCATCAACGGGCTCTACAAGGCCGAACTAATTCACCGCCGGGCGCCGTGGAAAACCAAGGAATCGGTCGAGCTGGCCACGCTGGAATGGGTGTCTTGGTTCAACAACCACCGCCTGCTGGCACCCATCGGGTACATCCCACCCGCAGAGGCTGAGGCAAACTACTACCGGCAACTCGCCAGTCAGACTGCCTTGACGGAAGCCTGACTTAACCCAACGGGCCTCCATGAAACCCGGGGCGCTTCA
>NZ_JBBUTI010000029.1:0-1215 GCF_038066635.1 Ideonella margarita
GGCGTGATCAGCCCGATCGCGTTGTTGATGATGAACAGCACGCCGAAGTACACCGGGTCGATGCCCGCGGCCTTGATCACCGGCATCAGCACCGGCGTCATGATCAGGATGGTTGGCGTCATGTCCATCGCCGTGCCCACGGCCATCACCAGCACCATGATGGCGATCAGCAGCAGTGTCTGGTTGCCCATGAACGGCTCCAGCAGCGTGATCATCTTGCTCGGGATGTCGGCCACCGTGATCAGCCAGGCGCTGACCATGGCCGCAGCCACCAGGAACATGATCACGGCTGTCGTCTTGGCGGCGCTCACGAACACCTCGCGCAGCTGGTGCAGGCTCATCTCGCGGTACACCAGCGTGGCCACCAGCAGCGCGTACACCGCAGCCACCACGGCAGCCTCGGTCGGCGTGAACACGCCCATCTTCAGGCCCACCACCACGATCACCGGCAGCACCAGCGCCCAGGTCGATTCCTTCAGCGCCGTCATGCGCTGGGCCACGCTGGCCTTCGGCGGCGGCGTGATGTTTTCCTTCTTCGCCACCCACCACCAGGCCAGCGCAATCGACAGGCCCATCAGCAGGCCCGGCACGATGCCGGCCAGGAACAGCTTGCTGATCGACACGTTGGCGGCCACGCCGAACACCACGAAGCCGATCGAAGGCGGGATGACCGGCGCGATGATGCCGGCCGAGGCGATCAGGCCGCCAGCGCGGGCCTTGTCGTGGCCAGCCGCCACCATCATCGGCAGCAGCAGCGAGGCCAGCGCTGCGGTGTCAGCCACCGCCGAGCCCGAGAGTGCGGCCAGCAGGCACGCAGCCACAATGGCCACGAAGCCCAGGCCGCCGCGCTTGTGGCCGACCAGCGTGAGCGCCAGGTTCACGATGCGGCGGCTCAAGCCACCGACGTTCATGATCTCGCCAGCGAGCATGAAGAAAGGCACGGCCAGAAGCGGGAAGCTGTCAGCGCCGTTGACCACGTTCTGCGCCAGGATCTGGGCATCAAACAGGTCGAGGTGCCACATCAGCGCCACGCCCGAAAGCAGCAGCGAGTAGGCAATGGGCACACCCAGGGCCATGGCGGCGAGCAGGGAGCCCAGGAAAATGAATACGGTCATGCGGTTGTCTCCGGCAGGGGCGCGGGGAAGGTCAGTGCTTCTTGAAGGTCTGGCTCTGGTTCAGGTGCAGCTCATCGATCTGCGCCAGGTCTTCCGACTC
>NZ_JBBUTI010000030.1:0-965 GCF_038066635.1 Ideonella margarita
GTCGTAACTGGAACCGGACCGTTGTAGTTCGCAGCTGGCGTGAAGGCGTAGCTGCCGTTGGCGTTGATGACCAGCGTGCCGACACCGGTGATGGTGGCGGTCTGGCCAGCGTTGAACGTGCCGGCGACACCTGCCACCGTGAAGGTGGTGACGGTGACAGGACCGTCCACGCTGGACGTGCCGGTGAGCACCGAGCCATTCAGGATCGTGTCTTCGTTGACCGAGACCTTCTCGTCAGCATCGGTGAAGGCGTCATCGACCGGGTCCACCGTGATGGTCAGCGTCGAGCTGTCGGTGCTGGAGCCGTCGGTCGTCGTGTACGAGACGACAGGCACGGCACCGTTGAAGTCGGCTGCCGGCGTGAAGCTGTAATCGCCGTTCGCACCGATCGTGAGCGTGCCTACACCGGCGATGGTGGCGGTCTGGCCGGCGTTGAACGTGCCAGCGACACCCGCGACGGTGAAGGTCGTGACGGTGACGGGGCCGTCGACGCTGGTGGTGCCCGTCAAGACGGAACCATTCAGGGTCGTGTCTTCGTTGACGGAGACCTTCTCGTCAGCATCGGTGAACGCGTCATCCACCGGATCAACCGTGATGGTCAGCGTCGAAGAGTCGGTGCTCGAGCCGTCCGTCAGGTTGTATGTCGCAACAGGCACAGGGCCGTTGTAGTTGGCAACCGGGGTGAAGGTGTAGGTGCCGTTGGCGTTGATGACCAGCGTGCCGACACCATTGATCGTCGCGGTTTGACCTGCGTTGAACGTGCCAGCCACGCCAGCCACCGTGAAGGTGGTGACGGTGACAGGGCCGTCGACGCTGGAGGTGCCCGTCAGGACAGAACCGTTCAGCACCGTGTCTTCATTGACCGAGACCGTCTCGTCGGCATCGGTGAACGCGTCATCGACCGGCGTGACGGGGCCGAGCGTCAGCGTGGCGCTGTCAGAGCCGCCCAGGCCGTCGGTGATCGT
>NZ_JBBUTI010000031.1:0-956 GCF_038066635.1 Ideonella margarita
GCGATGATCTTGGCAACCACGCCGGCGCCGACGGTACGGCCGCCTTCACGGATGGCGAAGCGCAGGCCTTCTTCCATGGCGATCGGGGCGATCAGCTTCACGGTGATGCTGACGTTGTCGCCAGGCATGACCATTTCCTTGTCCGCCGGCAGCTCCACGGCACCAGTCACGTCCGTCGTGCGGAAGTAGAACTGGGGACGGTAGTTGTTGAAGAACGGGGTGTGACGGCCGCCTTCGTCCTTGCTCAGAACGTAGATCTCAGCGGTGAAGTGCGTGTGCGGCTTGACCGAGTTCGGCTTGCACAGCACTTGGCCGCGCTCGACGTCTTCGCGCTTCGTGCCGCGCAGCAGGATGCCCACGTTGTCGCCGGCTTGACCTTGGTCCAGCAGCTTGCGGAACATTTCCACGCCCGTGCAGGTCGTCTTCTGGGTGGCCTTGATACCGACGATTTCGATTTCTTCGCCGACCTTGATGATGCCGCGCTCAACGCGACCGGTCACCACGGTGCCACGACCCGAGATCGAGAACACGTCTTCCACCGGCATCAGGAAGGCACCGTCCACAGCGCGCTCAGGCGTCGGGATGTAGGTGTCCAGAGCTTCGGCCAGGGCGAAGATCGCCAGCTCGCCCAGTTCGCCCTTGTCGCCTTCCAGCGCCAGCTTGGCCGAACCCTTCACGATCGGGGTGTCGTCGCCCGGGAAGTCGTACTTGGACAGCAGCTCGCGCACTTCCATTTCGACCAGCTCCAGCAGCTCGGCGTCGTCCACCATGTCGCACTTGTTCAGGAACACGATGATGTAAGGAACACCCACCTGGCGAGCCAGCAGGATGTGCTCACGGGTCTGCGGCATCGGGCCGTCAGCAGCCGAGCACACCAGGATCGCGCCGTCCATCTGTGCGGCGCCCGTGATCATGTTCTTCACATAGTCAGCGTGGCCCGGGCAGTCAACGTGAGC
>NZ_JBBUTI010000032.1:0-934 GCF_038066635.1 Ideonella margarita
GAGCTGGTGAGCCTGATCGGAGCCAACGGCGCGGGCAAGACGACGACGCTCAAGGCGGTGACGGGCCTGCAGCCGGTGGCGCAGGGCGAGATCGAATACCTGGGCAAGTCGATCAAGGGGCAGGGCGCATGGGACCTGGCGCGCCAGGGCCTGGTGATGGTGCCGGAAGGCCGGGGCACGTTCACCCGCATGACAATCACCGAGAACCTGCTGATGGGCGCCTACACGCGCAACGACGGCGAGATCGAGGCGGACATCGACAAGGTGTTCGGCATCTTCCCGCGCCTGAAGGAGCGGGCACTGCAACTGGCCGGCACGATGAGCGGCGGCGAGCAGCAGATGCTGGCGATGGGCCGCGCGCTGATGGCCAAGCCGAAGGTGCTGCTGCTCGACGAGCCAAGCATGGGCCTGAGCCCGATCATGGTCGACAAGATCTTCGAAGTGGTCGAGACCATCCACGGCCAGGGCGTGACGGTGCTGCTGGTGGAGCAGAACGCCAGCCGCGCACTGGCGCTGGCCAACCGCGGCTACGTGATGGAGTCGGGCGAGGTCACGATGAACGGTGACGCCAAGGTGCTGCTCAATGACCCGAAGGTGCGGGCGGCTTACCTGGGCGAATGAAGAGTTCTGGCGGTGGTGGCACATGTGCCGCCACCGGTGGGTTTCGGGCAGTTTTTGCTGCGAGCGAATGAACGACGTGTGCCCGTACGTCCTCCTTGTGCCATTCCGGCAGTTCGTCGCTGTTCCTTCCATCCTTTTGGAGACTGAGTTCATGAAGTTCCGAATGAATCTGATCGTCGCAGCGGCCACCGGCCTGCTGGCTGGTTCGCTGCAAGCGCAAGAGCTGGTCGTCAAGATCGGTCACGTCGGCCCCACCAGCGGCGGCATTGCTCACCTGGGCAAGGACAACGAGAACGGCGCGCGCATGGCGATC
>NZ_JBBUTI010000033.1:0-846 GCF_038066635.1 Ideonella margarita
GGCATCGGGCGGCGAGTTCGCGCCCATGGTCAACGCCAGCGTGGCGGTGTCCGTGCCGCCGTTGCCGTCGGTGGCGGTGTAGGTTGCCACCGGCACCGGGCCGGCGTAGTTCGCAGCCGGGGTGAAGGTGTAGGTGCCGTTGGCGTTGATGACCAGGGTGCCGACACCAGCGATGGTCGCGGTCTGGCCGGCGTTGAACGTGCCAGGCACACCAGCCACCGTGAAGCTGCTGACGCTCAGCGTGTCGCCATCGATGTCGACGTCGTTGGTCAGCACATTGCCGGTGGCGCTCTGGTTGATCGGCACCGAGTTGCTGTCGTCGATGGCTGCAGGCGCATCGTTCACAGGATCAACCGTGATGGTCAGCGTCGAGACGTCGGTGCTGGAGCCATCGGTCAGCGTGTAGGTCGCGACCGGCACGGCGCCGTTGTAGTTCAGGCCAGGGCTGAACGTGTAGCTGCCGTTGCCATTGATGACCAGGGTGCCGACACCAGCGATGGTGGCGGTCTGGCCAGCGTTGAAGGTGCCCGCCACGCCAGCCACCGTGAAGGTGGTGACCGTGACAGGGCCGTCAACGCTTGACGTGCCGGTGAGCACCGAGCCATTCAGGACAGTGTCTTCGTCGACCGAGACCTTCTCATCAGCATCGGTGAACGCGTCATCGACCGGGTCCACCGTGATGGTCAGCGTCGAGGTATCGGTGCTCGAGCCGTCCGTCAGGTTGTAGGTCGTAACTGGAACCGGACCGTTGTAGTTCGCAGCTGGCGTGAAGGCGTAGCTGCCGTTGGCGTTGATGACCAGCGTGCCGACACCGGTGATGGTGGCGGTCTGGCCAGCGTTGAACGT
>NZ_JBBUTI010000034.1:0-761 GCF_038066635.1 Ideonella margarita
ACCGTCACGACTTCGTTGGCATCGGTGAACGCGTCATCGACCGCATTGACCGAGATGGTCAGCGTGGACGAGTCGGTGCTGGAGCCGTCGGTCAGGTTGTAGGTAGCAACCGGCACCGGGCCGTTGTAGTTGGCAACCGGGGTGAAGGTGTAGGTGCCGTTGGCATTGATGACCAGGGTGCCGACGCCCGTGATGGTGGCGGTCTGGCCAGCGTTGAACGTGCCAGCCAGGCCAGCCACCGTGAAGGTGGTGACCGTGACCGGGCCGTCGACGCTGGAGGTGCCCGTCAGGACAGAGCCGTTCAGCACGGTGTCTTCATCAACCGTCACGACTTCGTTGGCATCGGTGAACGCGTCATCGACCGCGTTGACCGAGATGGTCAGCGTGGACGAGTCAGTGCTGGAGCCGTCGGTCAGGTTGTACGTTGCGACCGGCACCGGGCCGTTGTAGTTGGCAACCGGGGTGAAGGTGTAGGTGCCGTTGGCGTTGATGACCAGCGTGCCGACACCGGCCATCGTGGCGGTCTGGCCAGCGTTGAACGTGCCAGCCAGGCCAGCCACCGTGAAGGTGGTGACCGTGACCGGGCCGTCGACGCTGGAGGTGCCCGTCAAGACGGAACCGTTCAGCACGGTGTCTTCATCGACCGTCACGACTTCGTTGGCATCGGTGAACGCGTCATCGACAGCGTTGACCGAGATCGTCAGGGTGGACGAGTCGGTGCTGGAGCCATCCGTCAGGTTGTACGTTGCGACCGGCACCGG
>NZ_JBBUTI010000035.1:0-635 GCF_038066635.1 Ideonella margarita
TCGCACAGGCCCATCACCAGCTTCACGTCGTGCTCGATCAGCAGGATCGTGCGGCCGTCCTTGCGGATGCGGTCGATCAGCTCGCGCAGCACCACCTTCTCGGTCGCGTTCATGCCGGCGGCCGGCTCGTCGAGTGCGATCAGCTTCGGATCGGTGGCCAGCGCCCGCGCAATCTCCAGGCGCCGCTGGTCGCCGTAGCTCAGCGTGCGCGCCTTGAAGTCGGCGTACTTGCCGATGCCCACGTAGTCCAGCAGTTCCTGGGCGCGCTGGCGGATCTCGGCTTCTTCCGCCTTGAAGCCGGCGGTGCGGAACACCGCGCCCAGCAGGCCGGATTTCGAGCGCACATGGCGGCCCACCATCACGTTTTCCAGCGCGGTCATCTCGGCGAACAGCCGGATGTTCTGGAAGGTGCGGGCGATGCCCGCCTTGGCCACTTCGTGCACCGTCGTCGGCGTGTAGGGCGCACCGCCCAGCTCGAAGGTGCCGCCGTCCGGCGTGTACAGCCCGGTGATCACATTGAAGAACGTCGTCTTGCCGGCGCCGTTCGGCCCGATCAGGCCATACACCTGGCCCTTGTTGATCGTGATGCCCACATCCGACAGGGCCTGCAGCCCGCCAAAGCGCTTGGACACGCC
>NZ_JBBUTI010000036.1:0-616 GCF_038066635.1 Ideonella margarita
TGCCAGAACGTCTCGGCAGCGGCGTCAGCGGCCTTCAGCAGCTTGCGCTGCTCGAACAGCTTCGTGAAGATGATGTACCACGAGCCCATCGACATGATGATCATGATGATCAGCGTGCCGCGTGCGACGAAGTCGCCCTGGCTCCACAGCGCGTCCAGGCCGTAGGGGTTCTCGATGGTTTCCTTCTTCACTTCAGGGGCCACGGCGGCAGCAGGCGCTGCGGCTTCAGCGGCCGGGGCCGAGGCTTGAGCAAAAGCGGGGGTCGGGGCGAAGCTGGTGACAGCAGCGGCAGCGGCGATGGCGGCGGCCATCAGCGGCGCACGCAGGAGGGACAGGATGGACATGGATGCTCCGGGGAAAGAAAAGATCCGGGGTTCGGAAATTGGGTTGTTCAGAAACAGAGATTCAAGTGGGCGCGAGGATGACCCGCGCCTCACTCCAGTCGCCAGACGTAGTCGACGTTCGCGAATGCGCCCGTCGGCTTGCCGTTCTCATCAGTGCCAGGCTTGAACTTGCAAGCGCCCAGCGCGTCGACTGCCACGCGGTCGAGTTGACGGTGCTCACGCGACGGGCCTGACGAGCCCACCACTTCGGCCTTGGTCACGCGGCCTTCGCC
>NZ_JBBUTI010000037.1:0-551 GCF_038066635.1 Ideonella margarita
GTGCCAGGCTTGAACTTGCAAGCGCCCAGCGCGTCGACTGCCACGCGGTCGAGTTGACGGTGCTCACGCGACGGGCCTGACGAGCCCACCACTTCGGCCTTGGTCACGCGGCCTTCGCCGTCGATCGTGAAGCGGATGCGGGTGGTGCCGGTGGCTTCGGCGCGGGCTGCAGCCGCCGGGTATTCCGGCTTGGCGCAAGAGCCCACGTCGATCTGTGCGGCACGTGCCACCGGCTTCGGTGCCGGCGGTGCGGGCGGCGCAGGAGCAGCCGCCGGGGCCAGCGCCACGGCAGGGGCCGGCGGCGGCGCCACCGTGGTGGTCGTGATGGTCGGGGCCTGCTGCGGCGTGTTCACCTGCACTTCCGGCGGCGGCACGAAGGACGGCGGCGGAGGCATGTTCTTCGGCGGCGGCGGCAGGTTCTCTGGCGGCGGCGGGGGCGGCGGCTTGATCTCTTCGATGATCTTCGTCTCGATCGGCGCCTTCACCACCTCGACGATCTTGCGCGCCAGGCCGTTGACCAGCGCCCAGCCCAGCACCACGTGCAGGCCGGC
>NZ_JBBUTI010000038.1:0-533 GCF_038066635.1 Ideonella margarita
CCCACATCGATCGACACGGTGGCGGTGTCAGTGCCGCCCTGGCCGTCAGAGATTGTGTACGTGAAGGTCGCAGGGCCGTTGTAGCCAGGCGCCGGATCAAACGTGACCGTGCCGTTCGGGTTGACGGTGACGGTGCCGTTGGCCACGACGACTGGCGTGCCCACGGTGACGGGCTGGCCGTCGATCTGGGTGATGGTCAGCGGATCGCCTTCGACGTCGGTGTCGTTGCCCAGCACGTTCAGGGTGACAGGGGTGTCTTCAGCAACGGTGACGGTGTCGTCAGTTGCCACCGGTGCATCGTTGACCGGGGTGACATCAACGCGCACATTGGCCTGAACCGGGGTCAGACCATCGGTGACGGTGTAATTGAAATCAACTGGGCCGGTGGTGTTGGGCGCCGGGGTGTAAACCAGCTTGCCGTCGTTGGTCAGGCTGACCGTGCCCAGCGGCAGGCCGGCGGTGTCGAGCAGCTGGACAGGGCTGCCCACGCTGATCGGCTGGCCGTTGATGGCCGTGATGGTCAGCGTCGGGGT
>NZ_JBBUTI010000039.1:0-527 GCF_038066635.1 Ideonella margarita
ATCGACCTGAACACCTGGATCGGCATGGGTGTGGAGCGCTCGGTGGGCAACATCAACAGCCGCATGCAGGACGGCCTGGCCTTCCTGGCCACCGTCGGCTCGACCGCGCCGTTCGTCGGCCTGTTCGGCACGGTGTGGGGCATCTATCACGCGCTGACGGCCATCGGCCTGTCGGGCAATGCCTCGATCGAGAAGGTTGCCGGCCCGGTCGGTGAAGCACTGATCATGACCGCCTTCGGTCTGGCCGTGGCCGTGCCTGCGGTGATGGGCTACAACTGGCTGATCCGTCGCAACAAGAGCGTGATGGAGAAGGTCCGCGCGTTCTCGGGCGACCTGCACAACGTGCTGCTGGCTGGCAAGCGATAAGTAGAGCCCCAAGACGACACCTGAAGGCGTCGTCGCCCCCCAAGGGGAGCGATTTCCCTTGGGACGGCCCGGCGGGAAATCAGAGCCCCGCGGAACTGTGAATGAGGAGGCCCTATGGGCATGAGCATCGGCGCCGCCAGCGATGACGGCGAAGAGCAGAT
>NZ_JBBUTI010000040.1:0-509 GCF_038066635.1 Ideonella margarita
CTGGCGCCTGACACCAAGACGGTCGCAGAAGACACGGTTGCCACCGGCAACGTGCTGACGAACGACAGCGACATCGACAACACCCTGAGCGTTGCTTCGTTCAGCGTCGCCGGCTTGCCCGGCACCTTCGCTGCTGGCACCACGGCCACCATCGCAGGCGTCGGTACGCTGGTCATCAACTCGAACGGTGGCTACACCTTCACCCCGGTTGCCGACTACAACGGCACGGTGCCGCAGGTCTCCTACACGACCAACACCGGCTCGAGCTCCACGCTCGACATCACCGTCACGCCGCTGGACGACACCCCGGCTGCCAGCGACGACCTGGCGACCACGCCCGAGGACACGCCCGTCACCATTGACGTGCTGGCCAACGACACCGACGCCGACACCCCGACGCTGACCATCACGGCCATCAACGGCCAGCCGATCAGCGTGGGCAGCCCTGTCCAGCTGCTCGACACCGCCGGCCTGCCGCTGGGCACGGTCAGCCTGACCAACGACGGCAA